>NZ_JABXGI010000004.1:0-328576 GCF_022627865.1 Herbaspirillum sp. C7C2 | reverse complement strand
CAGGCCGTGCTGTGCGGCGGTACCGTGGAACTGATCAAGGCCGGTTTCGAAACCCTGGTGGAAGCCGGTTACGCGCCGGAAATGGCCTACTTCGAGTGCCTGCACGAACTGAAGCTGATCGTGGACCTGATCTATGAAGGCGGCATCGCCAACATGAACTACTCGATCTCCAACAACGCCGAATACGGCGAATACGTGACCGGCCCGCGCGTGATCAACGAGCAGAGCAAGGCTGCGATGAAGAAGGTGCTGGAAGACATCCAGACCGGCGAATACGCCAAGAGCTTCATCCTGGAAAACAAGGCCGGTGCGCCGACCCTGATGTCGCGTCGTCGCATCAACGCCGAACACCAGATCGAAATCGTGGGCGAGAAGCTGCGCGCCATGATGCCCTGGATCAAGGCCAACAAGCTGGTCGATCAAAGCAAGAACTGATCTGCCGTTTGCGCCAGTAACGCCACGGTTTGCCGTGGCGTTTTTCTTTCGGGCAGGAGGAAGCTCTTGTTCACTACTCTCCATCTCATTTTTTCTCTTCCACGGACAATTCGGTCCTGACACCTTCTATCCGCTTCTTGATCGCTTCCGCATCCTCGGTCTTGCCGGCGGCGACGGTGGCATCTCGTTCGGCCACCAAGCCTTGCAGGGTCTGCTTGAGTCGCATGATGCGTTGTGCGGATGTCCCCTGTGTGCCTTCTTCCAGTGCCTTCTGCAATCCGTCCACGAAGGAGCAGGTGTTGTGGAGATCGATGACATCCCCGAATGCCCGATAGATGGGATAGACGTTCACATCACCCTGCATGGAGCCATAGATCGCCAGCATTTTAGTATCGCGCATCTCGACGATTTTCTTATCGACCGCGGTCACTAGCATCTGCTTGTAGACCGTCTCGTTGATCAATGAACGTTCGGAATTGCTGAACAGCGCCAGCGCGCCGAGGATGGACTTGCCCTGTGCACTGCCGGCGACTGCGGCTGCACCGGCAAACAGGCTGGTGGTAGTTCCCAGCGCAATATTCCACGATGCTTCCGTGCCGTATAGTCCACGTCGGTAGCGCAGGCATTCCTCGGCGGAAGTCATCACCAGTGCCGAGACGGCTAGATTACGCTGCTGCGTGCACAGGCTACCTAGAGTGGCTTGATCGGCTGCACTCAGAGGGGCATAACATTTTTGCTCGGTAATCAACGTACCGGTCTTGCTCTTGAGGTTTTCATAGTTCTTGGTCAGGTCCAGCGAACTCAGCGAGTGGACCGAATATGGTTGATAGACATGCGTGCAGGCACTCAGGAAAGGCAAGCAGAGCAGGAATCCAAGGCCCCGATATGGCGACAGTGTGCGCATTGTTCCCCCATGGTTTTTGTTCGTGTTTTATCCCCAAGGACAGCTTAGTCAGGTTAAGAAGAAATGCAATGTCTATTTGAATTTTGGTTTCGGGGTGCGGTCCGGGCGCCGGTCAAGGTGGAAATGATGCTTGTCATCAACTTGACATAAATCCCCATTACCCTCACCCAGTCAAAAAGGGTTTAGCCAAGCGCCGCCGGGTCGGTGTCATGTTCAAGTGGGTGGGGATTGCGTAAGCCGTTATCGTTCGAGCCGAAAGGGATGCTGACCAGACTGCTCGCGGGCAGGGGAGTGTCGGCGGGCATGGTGCTGCTTGCCGCCGGCGTGCTGTCGCTGGCGTGGTACTTCACCATCATCCGCATCGAGAACGAAAAGCAGCTCGCCATCGCCGGCTCCATCGCAGACAGCCGCAACGTTGCCGCCATTGTCTCGGCCAACCTGGATGAGGTGCTGGGCAAGACCCTGCTGTACTCGCGCATCGGCCAATCGATGCTCAATGGCGAGCAATCATCGTCGGCCTATTTCAATCCACTGTTCAACGGCGATTCAGCCTACCTGCGCGTGGCCATGTTCGATGCGCGTGGTCGGCTGGTCTATTCGTCGTCGCGCCAGAAGAGCGAGCCGGAGCTGAGCCGGCTCATCAACGCCGGCTACATGAGTTCGCTCACGGCGTCGTCCGAGCAGAGCGCCATGATCATCAAGCCCCCCATGGACCGCGAGGGCTACAGTTGGCGCGTGCCGCTATTGATTCCCTTGCAGGATGGCAAGGGCGCGCTGCAAGGCTTCTTCGCGGCCATCCTCGATCTGGGCTATTTCCTGAAGACCTACCAGGAAGTGAGCGTGGACGGCGCCAGCCGCATCGAGATCATCAACGCAGCTGGCCTGCAACTGGCGGAATTGTCCGGCGGCATTCTCTCCGGCGGGTCCAACTATGCCGGCCAGGACTACGCCACCTTTCTGCTCACCGGCAAGGGGGATGGCCTGATCCACGCCTTGCGCCCGGGTGACCAGGTGCAGCATGTGGGCGTGCAGCGTCGCCTGGCCCACTATCCGCTGGCCGTGGTGGTGAGCCGCGATCCGCAGGTCTTGCTGGGCAAGCTGTGGCCGGCGCATCGCCAGTATTATCTGCAGGCGATCCTGATTTCGCTGCTGGTGGTGGCCTTGTCGGGGGGCTTGATCAGCATGGCGCACCGGCGCCGCTATCTCTATGACAAGCTGCTCTACTCGGAGCGGGAGAAGAGCGGGCTGATCCATCAGCTGGAACAGGAAAAGAGTCGCGCCTACCAGCTTGCCTCGCACGATTACCTGACCGGCATTCCCAACCGCATGCTGTTCTATGAACTGGCGGCGACCGAATTGTCGCGGGCCCGGCGCAGTCGCAACCTGTATGCGCTGTTCTTCCTCGATCTCGACAAGTTCAAGCTGATCAACGATACCCTGGGCCACGCCGTGGGCGACGCGTTGCTCCAGGAGGTGGCGCGGCGGCTGCGTGCAGCCGTGCGCGAATACGATCTGGTGGCGCGCCTGGGGGGAGATGAATTCGTGGTGCTGGTCTCGGAAATCCGCAATGAGGAAATCGTGGCCGAGATCGCCGACAAGCTGGTCGACACCCTGCGTACACCCTACCTCGACCTGCTGGGCTGCGATGTCGAGACGGCACCCAGCATCGGCATCGCGCTCTATCCGCGCGATGGGCAGAGTATCGAGGCGCTGATGACCAACGCCGATTCGGCCATGTACACCGCCAAGAGCGCCGGTAGCGGGCTGTATCGTTTCTACGATGCCTCGCTCAACGCCATCGCCGTGCGCGGGCTGGAACTGCTGGGACGCTTCCGCCAGGCGCTTCGGGATAACGAGTTTTGCCTGCACTACCAGCCCAAGGTGGCGCTGCAGGATTATCGGGTGGTCGGCATGGAAGCCCTGATCCGCTGGCAACATCCGGAGCATGGCCTGATCTATCCTGGCGAATTCATCGGCCTGGCCGAGACCCACGATCTGGTGCAGCCGCTGGGCCACTGGATCATCGAGGCAGTGTGCCGGCAACTGGCGCAATGGCGCGCCGATGGTCTGCCGTTGATGCCGGTGGCGATCAATGTCTCGGCCAAGCAGTTGAATGACGAGCGCCTGATCGAGACCTTCCGCGACGCCTTGCGCCGCCACGGCCTGAGTGCCGAACTGCTGGAGATCGAGGTGACCGAGAGCTGCTTCATCACCGACCTGGAGCAGGCGCGCCAGACCCTGGAAAAGTTGCGCGACGAGGGCTTGAAGATCTACCTGGACGACTATGGCACCGGTTACTCCAGCCTCAGCCACATCAAGGCGCTGCCGGTGTATGCGCTGAAGATCGACCGCTCCTTCGTGCGCGACATCCGCAATGACAACAGCGACGGCATGATCGTAGCCTCCACCGTGACGCTGGCGCGTAACCTGGGGCTGAAGGTGGTAGCCGAAGGCGTGGAAACCAAGGAGCAGCTGATGCACCTGAAACTGATGGGTTGCGATGAGGTGCAGGGCTTCTACCTGCAACGTCCGGTGTCGGCGGCGCAACTGGTGCCGCTCTTGCAGAAAGGCAGGTTCGAGGTCACATGAAGACGCTCTTCTCCGGTCTGCCGACAGCGCGGGCGACGCGCATGTTGGGCGCCACACTGGCGCTATTGTCCACGCTCGCTGCGACGCCTGCGCTGGTCGTGGCCAAGGGCGCCTGCGAGCGGCCCCAGCGCTTGCGTTTTTCCTTCGTGCCGCAGGGGCGGGACAGCGAGCAGCAGACTGCGCTCAATCCCCTGATCGATGAATTGCGGGAGCGGTTGAAGATGCCGGTCGATGTGGTGATCCCGACTTCCTACGGTGGCGTGATCGAAGGCCTGATCGCAGGTGCGGTCGATGTGGCGCGGCTGGGGCCGGCCTCGTACGTGACCGCCCACAAGGGGGACCCGCAGATTACGCCATTCGCGTCGATGGAACAGGTGGAACCCAATTTCGCCGTGCAGCGCGGCGTGTCGTCGGTATATTACTCGTTGCTGGTGACGCGCGCGCAGGGGCCGTATGACAGCGTGGCCTCGTTGGCCGGGAAGGTGCTGGCGCTGGCCGATCCCGACAGTACCTCGGGTGCGCTGATTCCGCGTCACCTTTTTGCGCGTCAGTACCAGCTGCAGCTGGACAGGTATTTTTCCCGCGTCGGTTATGCGGGAAACCACGAGCAATCGGTGATGGCGGTACTGAACCACCATGCCGATGCGGCTTTCGTGGCCAGCACCAATCTTTCGCGGATGATCAGCGACGGCAAGCTCAGGAAGAGTGACCTGCGCGTATTATGGCGCTCGGCACCGATTCCCTTCGACCCATTCGTCTATCGCGGGCAGCTGTGCGCCGATATCCGCAGCAAGATTCGCGCGGTATTCCTGGACAAGAACTCGCTACGGGTCAAGCTCACGCTGGACAGCTTGCGGGCTACCCACTTCGTGCCCGTGCACGACGCTGACTACCGCATCATCCGCGAATTGCCGTGAGGACGACTTACTCGGCCAGGAGCGCTTCGATATCGGAGACGATTTCCTCCGGACGCGTTTGTGGTGCATAGCGCTTGAAGACGCTGCCGTCGCGGCGCACCAGGAACTTGGTGAAATTCCACTTGATGGCCTTGCTACCCAGGAGACCGGGTGCTTCCTTCTTGAGATACTGGAACAGAGGATCGGCTTGCTCGCCATTGACATCGATCTTGGCGAACAATGGGAAGCTGACGCCGTAGTTCTTTTCGCAGAAGGCGCCGATTTCATCGGCATTGCCTGGCTCCTGGGCGCCGAACTGGTTGCAGGGGAAGGCCATCACTTCCAGACCACGCGCATGGAACTGGCGGTGGATCGCTTCCAGACCGTTGTATTGCGGTGTGAAACCGCATTTGCTGGCGGTATTGACGATGAGCAGCACCTTGCCGCGCAGTTGCTCCAGCGGGAAGGTGGTCTGGTCTGCCAGCCGGGGCTGGAAATCGTAGAGAGTGGTCATGTGCTGGTCCTTTGGATTTCCCGTGATTTTGTCGCCGCCATTCTAAACCGCCAGATCGCTGGCTGCATGGGTCTATGGCATATGCTCCCGTGCCGTGCGCTCGCTGATACGGCCCTGCTGGAGCAGCTGGGCCAGGCTGCCCTGCAGCGTCTGCATCCCGTGCGCCGCGCCGGACTGCATTGCCGAGAGCAGTTGCGCGCTGCGTCCCTCGCGGATCAGGTTGCGCACGGCCGGGGTCGCCACCAGCAGTTCGTGGGCCGCTAGCCGGCCATTGCCGTCGGTGGTGGGTAGCAGGGTCTGCGCGATTACGCCCTGTAGCGATTCGGCCAGCATGCCGCGGACGGCTTCCTGTTCGACGGCCGGGAAGGCATCGATCATGCGATCCATGGTCCGCGCCGCTGAGGCGGTGTGCAGCGTCCCCAGCACCAGATGACCGGTCTCGGCGGCGCACAGGGCCAGGCGGATGGTGTCGGCATCACGCAGTTCGCCAACCAGCAGCACGTCCGGGTCTTCGCGCAGGGCGGCACGCAGTGCCTGTGCGACATCGGCGGTATGGGTGCCGATTTCGCGCTGGCTGATCAGTGCGCGGCGTGGTTCATGCACGAACTCGATGGGGTCTTCGATGGTCAGGATGTGCACCGCGCGCTCTTCGTTGATGTGACGGAGCATGGCGGCCAGCGTCGTGCTCTTGCCGGCCCCGGTGGCACCCGTGACCAGCACCAGGCCATGTGGACGCAGCGCCAGTTCGGCGCACAGCGGCGGCGCGGCCAGGGAAGCCAGGGCAGGGGGCTCGCGCCCGAGATGGCGGATGGCAGCGGCCGGGCCGCGTTGCTGGTGGAAGGCGTGGACGCGGAAACGTCCCAATGTCGGCAGATCGAGGGCAAAGTCGCATTCGCCGCCATCGGTATAGCGCTGCTGGCAGGGCGGCGGCATCCACTCCAGCAGCAACTGCCGCAGCCGGGCAGTATCGATGGGCTGGAGGTTGATGCGACGGATGGCGCCATGGACCCGCAGCGCTGGGGGCAGGCCTGCGCAAAGATGCAGGTCAGAGGCCTGATTTCTGACGGCAAATGCCAGTAGGGTGGCAATGTCCATTTATAATTCCGGCAAGGATCACACTATCAATCTGTTTATTTCCCCGCAGGCTCGCCCCTTCCGGCCCCGGATTATGTCGTCAATCGCTCAACACTTGCAACAGGTGCAACAACAGATCGCCCGCGCCGTCGAAAAAGCGGGACGTGACCCGGCATCGGTACGATTGCTGGCCGTCTCCAAGACCTTCGGCCCTGAGGCCGTGCTGGAAGCGGTGCAGGCCGGACAACGGGCCTTCGGCGAAAACTATTTGCAGGAAGCGCTGGACAAGATGGCCGCCATGCCGGCCCTGGCGCCCGGTGTGATGCTGGAGTGGCACTTCATCGGCCCCATCCAGAGCAACAAGACGCGGCCCATCGCCGAGCACTTCGACTGGGTGCATTCGGTGGACCGCCTGAAGATCGCCCAGCGCCTGTCCGAACAGCGGCCTGCGGAACTGGCACCGCTGGACATCTGTCTTCAGGTCAATATCAGCGGTGAAGAAAGCAAGAGTGGCCTGACGCCGCAGGAACTGCCCGCAGTCGCGGTGGAGGTGGCGCGCCTGCCCCGATTGCGCCTGCGCGGCCTGATGGCGATCCCGGCACCCAGCGAAGACCAGGCCGCGCAGCGGGCCGCCTTCGCCGCCGTGCGCCGGCTGTTCGAGCAGATGCGCGCCGACGGTCTGGCGCTGGACACGCTGTCCATGGGCATGTCGGCCGATCTCGACGCTGCCGTGGCCGAAGGGGCCAGCATCGTGCGCATCGGCAGCGCCATTTTCGGGGCCCGGCATTACGCATGAGCGGGCCGGACCAGCACAATATCCATTCCGGCGATACACCGGATACACCATCTACGAGACACAAGGAGCGGAAGTGAAGATAGCGTTTATCGGCGGCGGCAATATGGCAGCGGCCTTGATCGGCGGACTGGTCGGCAAGGTCGCGGCGGCAGAAGACATCCACGTGGTCGACCTCAATGCCGATGCGCTCAAGTCGCTGGCGGACAAGTTCGGCGTCTCCACCGCGCAGGCCATCGATGGCGCCATCACCGGCGTGGACGTGGTGGTGCTGGCAGTCAAGCCGCAGCAGATGCGCGAGGTAGTCGCCACACTCAAGCCCTTCATCGGTGCGCAACTGATTGTCTCGATTGCCGCCGGCATCCGCATTGTCGACATGGAGCGCTGGCTGGATGGTCATCAGGCCATCGTGCGCGCCATGCCCAATACCCCGGCGCTGATCGGCCAGGGCATCTCCGGCGTGGTGCCGCATGCGCAGGTTTCCACGCTGCAGCGCGCACAGGCCGATTCCATCCTCAAGGCGGTGGGAGAGACCTTGTGGCTGGGCAGTGAAGAGCAGCTCGATGCCGTCACCGCCGTGTCGGGCAGCGGCCCCGCCTATGTGTTCTACTTCCTTGAAGCGATGGAGCAGGCCGCAGCCCAATTGGGCCTGTCGCGTGAAGATGGTCTGCAACTGGCCAAGGCGACTTTTGCCGGTGCCACCGAACTGGCGCGTCGTTCCGATGAATCGGTGGCGACCCTGCGCGAGCGCGTCACCTCCAAGGGGGGAACCACCTATGCGGCGCTGACCAGCCTGGAGCAATCCGGCGTGAAGGGTGCCATCGTCCAGGCCCTGCAGGCAGCGGCCACGCGCAGCAAGGAGCTGGGCGACGAATTCGGAAAGGCCTGATGAGACGGGCGGTTTCTTCTGGAGCCCTGCCGGCCCTGCTGGCGGGAGTCTTGCTGCTGGGCGGTTGCGCATCCACGGCCGACAGCGATGGCTATTACACCGTCAAGCGCGGCGATACCCTCTACAGCATCGGCCGCGACTTCGACCAGAACCCGGGCAACCTGCGCGCCTGGAACAAGTTGCGTAATCCGGATGACCTCGAGGTCGGGCAGCGCATCCTGGTGCGCCCACCGGCCGGCGTGGTGGCGCGCACCGGCGCCGGTCAGAGCAGCCGTCCTGCGGCGTCCTCAAGCCCGACCCGCAAGCCGGCGGCCCGACCGGTCACCAGGCCCGCGACCAAGGACGACGACGATGCCCCGGCCCCGGCCGACGCCAAGCTGGACTGGATGTGGCCCACCCAGGGAAAATCCGCCCCCAGCGCGGACAGCTACAAAAAGGGCATCGACATCGCCGGCAGCGACGGCCAATCAGTGGTGGCTGCGGCCGCAGGCAAGGTCACCTATGCCGGTCACGGCATCCGTGGCTACGGCAACATGGTGATCATCAAGCACACGCCGCAACTGCTGTCGGTGTATGCCCACAACAAGAGCATCACGGTCAAGGAAGGCCAGATGGTCACGCGCGGCCAGCAGATCGCGACCATGGGCAACAGCGACACCAACAAGGTGAAGCTGTATTTCGAAATCCGCCGCAACGGCAAGCCGGTCAACGTGATGGCCTTGCTGCCGGCACGCTGACCGGCGCGCTGCACTTCACTAAAGATCAGATTCAGGAAAAATCAGGAACCCCCATGGCCAAGCTCGAAGACATCGTCAGAAAACAGAAGACCGGTGCAACCTTCGTCATTAGCGCCCAGATGCTGCACATGAGTCCAAGCGAGTTCGATGCCATCGCCCAGGCCTGGGACGATGACGGTGGCCCCGGCTTCAACGTGACCGGCGTGCCGTTCCGTGTGGTGGTGGATGGCGAATTCTTCATCAGCCGGGTGACGGTGGTGCGAACCACTGCTGAGGTGTAGACAGGTCCGCGCGGCGTCAGCCCTCACGCTGCAAGCGATAGACCACCGTATCCAGCGCCGTCAATCCGCGCTCCAGGAACTTCGGTTCCTTCTCCAGGATATCCCGGCGGTCGATCGCTACGGCTTCGCTGTGCGGCGCGTAGAGCCGTTGTACTTCTTCTTCCGCCACCGAGAAGGGCGGGCCATCCATCTTCTGCTGGTCGTATTCCAGCGTGATCAGCAGGCTGCGGGCCTGTGCCGGCAGGCGGCCATAGATATCGGCGACATAACGCGCCCGCATCTGTGGCGGCAGCGCGATCAGGGCGGCACGGTCGTAGGCGCCGGCACAGGCCGCCAGGGTGGCGTCTTCCAGCAGGAAGATATCGCCACACACCAGTTCGATGTTGCCGGCCACGTAGTGCCGGCCCTGGGCGCTTTCATGGATCGCCGGTGTGAGCTGGTTCTCGCTGAAGAACTGGGTAATGGCCAGTTCCGACAGTTCCACGCCCAGCACCCGGTGCCCCTGCTGGGCCAGCCACAGCATGTCCAGTGACTTGCCGCACAGTGGCACCAACACCGTACTCCCGTCTGGCAAGGCCAGTTGCGGCCAGTATTTCTGCAGCAGGGGCGTCACGCGCTCCTGATGAAAATGCGTGCGGCCTTCGCGCCAGCGTTCCAGCCAGAATTGCGCTTCCATGTCGTCTCCTGTTCCCGTATCGGCGCCCGATGCCGCTTCAGCGCATCAGGTAATCCAGCGCGACGCCGGCGAAGATCGCCGCGCCCAGCCAGTTGTTGTTGTTGAAGGCCGCGAAGCAGCGCATGCGGTCACGTTCGCGGATCAGGGTATAGTGATACAGCGCGAAGCCGCAGGCCACCAGCATGCCGGCCGAGAACCACAGGCCCAATCCGTATTGCAGGCCGACCACCCACACCAGCGCCAGCGCCACGGCGTAGCACAGCATCACGGCCAGCACATCGTGGCGGCCGAAGGTGATGGCCGAGGTCTTGATGCCGATCTTCAGGTCGTCGTCGCGGTCCACCATCGCATATTCGGTGTCGTAGGCCACGGCCCAGAAGATGTTGGCCACCAGCAGCACCCAGGCTGCCAGCGGCACCGTGCCGGTGACCGTGGCGAACCCCATCGGGATGCCGAAGCCGAAGGCAATGCCCAGGTAGGCCTGGGGAATGGCGAAGAAACGCTTGAAGTAGGGATAGGTGGCCGCAATGATCACCGCCGCCACCGACAGTTGCAGGGTCAGTGTGTTGAGCGGCAGGATCAGCAGGAAGGACAGCAGCGCCAGCACACCTGCCACCATCAGGGCTTCCCAGGACTTGATCTTGCCGGACGTCAACGGCCGCTGCTCGGTGCGCTTGACGTGGCGGTCGAAGTCGCGGTCGGCGTAGTCATTGATGGCGCAGCCGGCCGAACGCATCAGCGCGGTGCCCAGTACGTAGATCAGCAGGATGCGCCAGTCCGGCGGGCCGCCTGCTGCCAGCCACAGGGCGATCAGCGTGGGCCACAGCAAGAGCAGGATGCCGATGGGTTTGTGGGCGCGTACCAGCAGCGCGTATAGCCTTAACCTGTCCATTCGATGTCCGCAAAAACGAAAGTCCGCATTATAATTCGCCTCGCTGTTTGCGCACTGTCGTGCTTTTTTGGTGGTGAGCTGCATCAAACATAAATTTTATAAAAACAGCCTATCCGTTTTGAGACATTTCCAGGTTTTGTGCTGCATAGCCGCAGATTTTTCCTTTGCAGTGGCCGGCAAGGGCCGCTAATGTAACGCCGCTGTCATGGAGCGTTGTTAGCATCAAAACCCCTTTTTTGAGAGGTCCCCTCTGATGAACATGATGAAAACACTGATCGCGACCGGTGTCCTGGCGACGATCACTTCCTCCGCCTTCGCTGCCACCGAGATCAGCTGGTGGCATTCCATGACCGGCGCCCTCGGCGAGCGTGTCAATGCCCTGGCCGACGACTTCAACAAGAGCCAGAGCGACTACAAGGTCGTGCCCGTCTACAAGGGGACCTACGACGAATCGATGTCGGCTGCGATCGCCGCCTACCGTGCCGGCAATGCACCGGACATCCTGCAGGTGTTCGAAGTGGGCACCGCCACCATGATCTACGCCAAGGGTGCGGTCAAGCCGGTGTACGAGGTGATGCACCAGGCCGGCGAGAAGTTCGACCAGAACGACTACGTGCCGGCCGTGGCGGGTTACTACTCGACCCCCAAGGGCATGATGTCCTTCCCCTTCAACAGCTCCACCACCATCATGTTCTACAACAAGGACATGTTCGCCAAGGCTGGCCTGGATCCCGAAAAGCCGCCCGTGACCTGGCAGGAATTCGTTGGCATGGCCGCCAAGATCAAGGCCAGCGGCGCCTCCTGTGCCTACACCACGACCTGGCAATCCTGGGTGCATTTGGAATCGTTTTCAACCTGGCATAACGTCGAGCTGGCGTCCAAGAACAACGGCTTCGGCGGCCTGGATGCACGCCTGAAGATGAATAGCCCGCTGCACGTGCGTCATATCGAGAACCTGTCTAACTGGGCCAAGCAGGGCTACTTCACCTACGCCGGCCGCAAGGACGAGGCCAATGCCAAGTTCAACGCAGGCGAATGCGCCATCATCACCGGCTCCTCCTCGGCCTACGCTGATATCCGCAAGAACGCCAAGTTCAAGTTCGGCGTGGCCACCCTGCCGTACTACAACGATGTGCAGGGCGCACCCCAGAACACCGTCATCGGTGGTGCTTCGCTGTGGGTGATGAACGGCAAGAAGGGCGACGAGTACAAGGGCGTGGCCAAGTTCTTCAGCTACCTCTCCAAGCCGGAAGTGGCCGCCAAGTGGCACCAGGATACCGGCTACCTGCCGGTAACCAAGGCCGCCTACGAGCTGACCAAGAAGTCCGGCTTCTATGAGCGCAATCCGGGTACCGACGTGGCCGTCAAGCAGATGATCGTCAAGACCACCGACAAGTCGCGCGGTCTGCGCCTGGGCAACTACGCCCAGGTCCGTACTGTGTTCGATGAGGAACTGGAAAACGTCTGGACCGGCAAGAAGAGCCCCAAGGAAGCCCTGGATTCGGCCGTCAAGCGTGGTGACGAACTGTTGGTCCGCTTCGAAAAGGCCAACAAGGGTAACCAGTAATTCCGTCAGTCCCGCCCCTGCATGCCTACCGGCATGAAGGGGCCGGAAGCGGCGATGGCGCTCCGGCAACGGGGCCCATCGCCGGTTTCCATTTCCAGTCATTCAAACTTCTTTGACGCCGGGGAACCCGGCAGGAACGATCGTGGAAAAACGCGCGCGATTCACCTCTAAGTGGTTGCCCTATCTGCTGGTGGCGCCGCAGATCGTGATCACCTTGCTGTTCTTTTTCTGGCCCGCCGCGCAGGCGCTGTACCAGTCCATGCTGTTGCAGGATGCCTTCGGCGGCTATTCCGAATTCGTCTGGCTCGACAACTTCAAGACCCTCTTCGGCGATCCGACCTACCTCGAATCGTTCCGGACCACGGCGGTCTTCTCGGCGCTGGTGGCTTTCTTCGGCCTGGCGGTGTCGCTGCTGCTGGCAGTCTTCGCCGACCGTGTGCGGCGCGGCGCCTCGATCTACAAGACCTTCCTGATCTGGCCCTATGCGGTCTCACCGGTGGTGGTGGGCGTGCTGTGGATGTTCCTGCTCAGTCCCTCGCTGGGCATCCTCTCGCACGTACTGAGCTGGCTGGGCCTGCCCTGGGACTACATGATCAACGGCACGCACGCGATGATCCTGATCGTGATCGCCGCCATCTGGAAGCAGATCAGCTATAACTTCCTGTTCTTCCTGGCTGGCCTGCAGTCGATTCCGAAGTCGCTCATCGAAGCGGCCGCCATCGATGGCGCCGGGCCGGTCAAGCGCTTCTTCACCATCGTCTTCCCGCTGATCTCGCCGACCACCTTCTTCCTGTTCGTGGTCAACGTGGTCTATGCCTTCTTCGATACCTTCGTCATCGTCGATGCCACCACCCACGGCGGTCCCGGCAAGGACACCGAGATCCTGGTCTACAAGGTGTTTTCCGATGGCTTCAAGGGCGGCGACCTGGGCAGTTCTGCGGCACAGTCGGTGGTGCTGATGGCGCTGGTGATCCTGCTGACGGTGGTGCAGTTCAAGTACGTCGAGAAGAAGGTCCAATACGCATGAACACCGTCACCACCATGAACACCATGAAGATTGTCCGCCAGGAGGTGGCAGCATGATCGAACGTCGCCCCATCCTCGATTTCCTCAGCCATGTGGTACTGGTGCTGGGGGTGCTGATCGTGTTCTTTCCGCTCTACGTGGCCTTCGTGGCCAGTACCCAGACCGCCGAGCAATCGGCCCTGTCGCCGCTGTCGCTCGTGCCGGGCGGGGAGCTGCTCAACAACTACAGCGCCGTGCTGTTCAAGGGCGCATCCGGGCAGGTCACGGCGCCGCCGGTCCTGCACATGCTGTGGGTGAGCCTGGCCACTGCGCTCATCATCGCCATCGGCAAGATTTCCATTTCCATGCTGTCGGCCTTTGCCATCGTGTACTTCCGCTTCCCCGGTCGAGGCCTGTTCTTCTGGATGATCTTCGTCACCCTGATGTTGCCGGTAGAGGTGCGCATCACGCCGACTTACCAGGTGGTATCCGATCTGGGCATGCTCAACAGCTATGCCGGCCTGAGCGTACCGCTCATTGCGTCGGCCACGGCGACCTTCCTGTTCCGCCAGTTCTTCCTGACGGTGCCGGACGAACTGGCCGAGGCGGCGCGTATCGATGGTGCCGGCCCCTTGCGTTTCCTCAAGGATGTGCTGTGGCCCTTGTCGCGCACCAATGTGATCGCGCTCTTCGTGATCATGTTCATCTATGGCTGGAACCAGTACCTGTGGCCGCTGATCATCGCCACCGATCCCGGCATGTATCCGATCGGCATCGGCATCAAGACCCTGATTTCCGGCGGCGATTCGGCCGTGGAATGGAACCTCGTGATGGCCACCATGATCCTGGCCATGCTGCCGCCCGGCCTGGTGGTGGTCGTGATGCAGAAATGGTTCGTCAAGGGCCTGGTTGATTCCGAGAAATAATTCATATCATTTACGACGCCCATTGACGGCGCTTACCATCATGGCAGCAATCCACCTCAAGCAAGTCCGCAAGACCTACGGCAATGGCCCCAAGGCGATCGACGTGATCCATGGCATCGATGCCGAGATCGCCGACGGCGAATTCATCGTCATGGTCGGCCCGTCCGGCTGCGGCAAGTCGACGCTGCTGCGCATGGTCGCGGGTCTGGAAGACATCAGCAGCGGCCAGATCGTCATCGGCGAGCGCGTGGTCAATGACCTGGAACCCAAGGAGCGCGACATCGCCATGGTGTTCCAGAACTATGCGCTCTATCCTCACATGACGGTGTACCAGAACATGGCCTACGGCCTGAAGATCCAGGGCCTGTCCAAGAGCGAGATCGACGAGCGCGTGCAGCGTGCTGCCGCCATCCTGGAACTGGGCGCGTTGCTGGAGCGCACGCCGCGCCAACTCTCCGGCGGCCAGCGCCAGCGCGTGGCGATGGGCCGCGCCATCGTGAGGAAACCTGCAGTGTTCCTCTTCGACGAGCCGCTCTCCAACCTGGATGCCAAGCTGCGCGTGCAGATGCGCCTGGAAATCCAGAAGCTGCACGCCAGCCTGCGCACCACTAGTCTCTATGTCACCCACGACCAGGTCGAGGCGATGACCCTGGGCCAGCGCATGATCGTCATGAACCGTGGCGTGGCCGAGCAGATCGGCACGCCGGCCGAGGTGTATGCGCGCCCGGCCACCACTTTTGTGGCCAGCTTCATCGGTTCGCCGCCGATGAACCTGCTGCAGGGCAGGGTCAGCGCGGATGGCACCGGCTTCGAGGTCAGCAAGGGTGATGAGGCCGATACCATCCGCCTGCCGCAGCCGGCAAGCGCTGCCGCGGGCCAGGAACGCATCCTCGGCGTACGTCCGGAGCACCTGCTGCCCATCCTCGACGGCTCGGCCGCGCAGCTTTCGCTGGAGGTGGAACTGGTGGAGGCGCTGGGGGCCGAGCTGCTGGTGCATGCGCGCTGCGGCGGCCAGGCACTGGTGCTGCGCTGTCCTGCCAATGTGCCGGTCAGTACCGGTCAGCATATCGGTGCGTCATTCGGCGCGACGGACGTGCATTGGTTTGATGTGCAGAGTACGCGTCGCATCGGCTGACTTGCCCATGCTGGCCCAGGTGCGTTATTGCCTGATGGGCAGGCTTGCCCTATCATGACCCGGACCTGATTCCGGGAAAGCCTGATATGAAGCCTTCTGAAGCCCTGGCCAGCCACCGTGTCGCGATTCGCCATGTGGTCGAGTCTCATCGCGCCCTCAATGCCCGGGTATTCGGCTCCGTTGCGCACGGCCAGGATACCGAGGGCAGCGATCTCGACATCCTGATCGATCCCACGCCGGAAACTTCGCTCATGGACGTGGCTGCCATTCAGGTGGAATTGCAGCATCTGCTGGGGGTGTCAGTGGAGGTGCTGACCCCCAGGGCCTTGCCCGAGGAAATGCGCAGGCAGATACTTTCCGAAGCGATTCCGGTATGAAAAAGGCCGGGCGGGCGGCGAGCTATCTCGGCCATATCCTGCATGCCATCGAGCGGATCGACCGCTACACGGCAGAAATGGATGAACTGGTGTTCCTCGCCAACGAACTGGTGCAGGACGCCGTCATCCGCAATATCGAAATCATCGGCGAGGCTGCCAACAACATTCTGCGGGTTGATCCCGAATTCGCCGCACGACATGACCACATCCCCTGGCTGGTCATGTACACGATGCGAAATCGTGTCTCGCACGGCTACGACAAGGTGGACATGGAAGTCGTCTGGAAGACGGTGCAACGTGATCTGCCGTTACTCCACACGCAGATTGCACCGCTGGTCGCAGACGTTGGCCCTTAGCTGATCGTCGTTTCTTCCGTCAGCATCTGCACCCCATTGAGATTGCACGCCAGCACCGCCTGATGCACGGCATCAATGGCGGCCTGCCGGGTGAAACTCTTGCGCCAGGCGATCACCACGCGGCGCGAGGGAGCCGGCGCCACGAAGGGGACGTAGCGCACCATGCCGTCGCGGGTGTTGGCATCGGGGATGGAGGCGCGCGGCAATACGGTCACGCCGATGCCGGACGACACCATGTGGCGGATCGTCTCCAGCGACGAGCCCTCGAAGGTGCGGGCGATGCCGTCGCCATTGGTGGAGAAGCGCGACATCTCGGGACAGACTTCCAGCACCTGGTCGCGGAAGCAGTGGCCATTCCCCAGCAGCAGCATGGTTTCTGTCTTGAGTTCGCGGGCGTCGATTTCCTTGCGTTCGGCCCACTTGTGCTGACGCGGCAGGGCGACCATGAATTCCTCGTCGTACAGCGGCAGCACGTTCAGGCCGTGCTCGGGGAAGGGCAGGGCCATGATGGCCGCATCGAGTTCGCCCTGGCGCAGCAGTTCGATCAGGCGGGTGGTGAAATTCTCCTGCAGGATCAGCGGCATCTGCGGCACGCGCTCGATCATGGTCTTGACCAGCGAGGGCAGCAGGTAGGGGCCGATGGTATAGATGATGCCCAGGCGCAGCGGCCCCGACAGCGGGTCCTTGTTCTGGTTGGCGATCTCCTTGATGGCCGCCGTCTGCTCCAGTACGCGTTCGGCCTGCGCCACGATCTGCGCTCCCAGCGGCGTGACCGAGACCTCGGTCCCGCCGCGCTCGAAGATCACGACCCCAAGTTCGTCTTCCAGCTTCTTGATGGCCACCGACAGCGTGGGCTGGGCGACGAAACAAGCTTCTGCTGCATGGCCGAAATGCTTTTCGCGCGCGACGGCCACGATGTATTTGAGTTCTGTAAGTGTCATGCTGTTATGCCGAATCGTTTTGGGGACTATAGCGTATTTTCGCATGGGCCACCTGCGCCGGCGCAAGGCGGGCCGTCCTCCCCTGGGGCAGGATGGAAGCGGCATTGGCGAGGCTGGGTGCCGGTGTTATCGTCCTGTCACGGCTTGGTCACAATGGACAGGTATGTTGTCACGCACTTTTCCGGCGAAGGGGAGTGCCGCGTTCGCCGCTTTATCTTGCACACGAGGAAACAATGGATAAGGAAGAACTGGTCAAGCGCGTCCACCGCGAACTGGCCGACAGCTACGACGAAGAAATGGAACTGGAACTGGAAGACCGTACCGTGGACCCGGTCACCGGTGAGTTCTCCAGCGCCCATGGCGAAGAGGAAAAGGAATACCGCCGCCTGTATTTCCGCGAACTGTTCCGCCTGCAGGGCGAGCTGGTCAAGCTGCAGGACTGGGTGGTGCAGACCGGCCACAAGGTGGTGATCGTATTCGAAGGCCGTGACGCGGCCGGCAAGGGTGGCGTGATCAAGCGCATCACCCAGCGCCTGAACCCCCGCGTGGCACGCGTGGCCGCGCTGCCGGCTCCCAACGACCGCGAACGCACGCAGTGGTATTTCCAGCGCTATGTCTCGCACCTGCCGGCCGCTGGCGAGATCGTGCTGTTCGACCGCAGCTGGTACAACCGTGCCGGCGTGGAACGGGTGATGGGCTTCTGCAGCGACGAGCAGTACGAGGAATTCTTCCGCTCGGTGCCTGAGTTCGAACGCATGCTCACCCGTGCCGGCATCCAGGTCATCAAGTACTGGTTCTCCATCACCGATGAAGAGCAGCACCTGCGCTTCCTCTCGCGCATCCATGATCCGCTCAAGCAGTGGAAGCTCAGCCCCATGGACCTGGAATCGCGCCGCCGCTGGGAGGAATACACCAAGGCCAAGGAAGTGATGCTGGAGCGTACCCACATTCCGGAAGCACCGTGGTGGGTGGTGCAGGCGGTGGACAAGAAGAAGGCACGCCTGAACTGCATCCAGCACCTGCTGCAGCAGATGCCCTATGCCGAAGTGCCGCATGCGCCGATCCAGCTGCCCGAGCGCGAGCGCCACGAGGACTACGAGCGCCACCCGGTGCCGGATTCGATGATCGTGCCGGAATACTATTGATCCCTGCCCGGGACCCCGCATGAAAAATGGCCGGAGACGATGTCTCCGGCCATTGTCATTGGTGCTGCCGGCGCGTGGCCAGAGCGGGGCTTGCCCGGTTTAGTCGAAGTACTTGGAAATGACTTCGCCAAACGCCTGTTCAGCCGACATGCCGTTAAGCATCAGCTTGCTGATCTCATCGGAATGCTGGTTGATTTCGTCGGGCAGCATGTGGCGGTTGGCCTTGAAGTAGGCGTACTTTTCGCCATCCACCGCTTCCCGGGCGCGGGCCGCGGCGGTGGTCGGACGAGCACTGCCGGCCGCACTGCGGGCCGACGCCGCACGGGCTGCGCGCGGAGTGCTGCGGGTACCGCTGCCGCCGGTGGCGACGATGCGCTTGATCTGGTCCAGCGTGAAGATGGGAGTGACGTTGCCGGGACCGAATTCGGTTTCCTCGGCGCGGTGCAGGTGGTGATTGCCATCGAAGGCCATCTTCTTGTCGAAGCTGTTGATCACTTCGTAGTGGGGCTTTTGCACCGAACCGAACATGCTGAAATGGACACGGTCGCCGTAGGAGGTCATCTGGGTGATCACGCCGTTGAGGAATTCGGCCTTGATCGCCTCGACGTTGCCATGCCAGCGTTTGGTTTTGCTTGAACTCAAAATAACTCTTCCAATGATGCAGGCGCGGCCTCCGGTCGACGTCGTGTGTCTGGCATCGATGTGGCCGAAGCCACCAAGGTCGCGCGAATTAAAAACGGGGGGATGAAAGCAATATTATCCTCCTCCACACGTCTTCTTGCATGACCGAAGCTGACTTTTTCTTCAGTCGAATGCCAGATCAACTGGATTTTGGGTAGTTTTCCAAAGAATTTATGCAGCTTTTCGCAGAAATTGCTTGAAAAGCATGTCTCCCACCGCCATCTATTTTCTTTCTGGCAAGAAATGCCGCCCCTGCTTTCTCTCCCAAAGGCCCCTCATGCGCCGTAGCATCAGCTCCGTCTTCATCATCCTCGGCCTGCTGGCCGCCCTGCATGCCTGGATAGGCTGGCAATTGCTGCCTGCCCTGAGTATCCACCCCGGCTGGATAGCGCTGGGCACGGCGGTGCTGACACTGTCCTTCCTGCTCATGCCAGTGGCCCTCGCGGCGCCCTACCTGAAGCGGCGCGGGCTTTCCGAAGCCTGGTCCGACCGTCTGGCCTGGGCCGGGATGCTGGCCATGGGGGCGTTTTCCTCGGCCCTGCTGCTGACCTTGCTGCGCGCCATCGCGCTGGCGCTGCTGCCCTGGCTGGCGGCCTCGCTGTCTCCCATCCAGCGGCAGGAGATGGTGGAACTGACCGCCTGGCTGGTGCTGGCCCTGACCGCCGCGGCCACGGTCATCGGCTATCTCAATGCACGCCGCACCGCTGCCGTGGTCGAGGTCGATGTGCCCATCGCCAACCTGCCGCCCGCGTTGGAGGGCTTCACCATCGTCCAGATCAGCGACATCCATGTCGGCCCCACCATCAAGGCGCCTTACCTGCAGGCCATCGTGGACAAGGTCAACGCCTTGCAGCCGGACGTGGTGGCCATCACCGGCGATCTGGTCGATGGCAGCGTGCGCCAGCTGGCACCGCACACCGCGCCGCTGGCGCAATTGCGTGCCCGTCACGGCGCCTACTTCGTCACCGGCAATCACGAGTACTACTCCAATGCCCATGAATGGATAGACGAGGTGCGTCGCCTGGGCGTGACCGTGCTGATGAACGAACACGTGGTACTGCGCCACGAGGATGCCGGGCTGGTCCTGGCCGGGGTCACCGACTACACCGCCCATCACTTCGATCCGGCTCACCGCAGCGATCCGCAGGCGGCCATCGCCGATGCGCCCGCCCATCATCCACGCATCCTGCTGGCGCACCAGCCGCGCAGCGCCACGGCTGCCGCCGCAGCGGGCTACGACCTGCAGCTGTCGGGCCACACCCATGGCGGCCAGTTCTTCCCGTGGAATTTCTTCGTCCCGCTGCAACAGCCCTACGTGGCCGGCCTCAAGCGCCTGCAGGGCCTGTGGATCTACGTCAGCCGGGGTACCGGCTACTGGGGCCCGCCCAAGCGCCTGCTGGCGCCCTCCGAGATCACCCGGGTACGCCTGACGGCGCGCTGAGCTCCGACCCGGCGTCTTCCTGCCGTGCCAGCCGCCGCATGGCCTGCGGTGGCTGACCGAACAGGCGCAGGCAGACCCGGCGCATGCGGTCCGCGTCGCCGAACCCGGTAGCGCGGGCGATGCTCTCCAGGGTGTCCTGCGATTGTTCGATACGTAGCCGCGCTGCCTCGGCCCGCATCTGCTCGATGGCGCGTGCCGGCGTCTGGCCGGTCTCGGCCGCGAAGCTGCGGTCGAACTGGCGGCGGCTCAGGCAGGCCACCTCGGCCAGCACATCCACCGTCAACTCGTGCTGCAGATGTTCGCGGGCATAGGCCAGGGCGCGCCGGATGCGCTCGGAACCGCCATCGATTTCCTGCAGCGCCGAGAACTGCGACTGGCCGCCCGGCCGGCGGTAATACACCACCAGCTCGCGTGCCACCGAACGCGCCAGTTCGGCTCCGTGATCGTCCTCGATGAGCGCCAGTGCCAGGTCGATCCCGGCCGAAATGCCGGCCGAGGTCCACACACTGCCATCCCGCGAATAGATGCGGTCGCTGTCCACCATCACCTGCGGATGCATCTGTTGCAGCTTGGCCGCCATGCGCCAGTGCGTGGTGGCCCGCTTGCCATCCAGCACGCCCGCCGCCGCCAGCACGAAGGCCCCGGTGCAGACGCCGGCGATGCGTCGCGAGCGCGCTGCCGCCCGCACGATGTAGCGCCGCAGTTCGGGCGACACCAGGCCTTCGCGAGGGGCGCCACCGCCCGCCACCACCAGCGTATCGAAGCTGGTGCGGCCGATGCGTTCGGTCTGGATCATGGCCCCGGCCGAACTGCGGATCAGTCCGCCCGCCTCGGAATGGAGCGTGAGCCGATACAGCGAGCGACCCGCCACCCGGTTGGCCGCATCGAAGGCCGACAGGGGGCCGGTGAAGTCGAGCATGCTGCAATCGGCGAAGATCAGGAAGGCGGTATCACGCGGGGACATGGTGCAAAAAACCTCAAATGGCCTGAAGTGCCGGAATTATGACATTCAAGCCATGGCCGTGCACGGCACACTGCAGCGCATCTCCACCCGTGCCAGCCATCATGAAAACCCTTCCTGCCGTTCCATCTTCGTCCCCGGTCACCGCGCTCCAGGCGGCCTCCCCGCATCGCTGGAAGGTATTGGCCGCAGGAGTGGCGGCCAATGCCAGCTTCGCCGCCGTGTTTTCCGGCATTCCCGTGACCTCGCTGGTGCTGCGCAGCGATTACCAGCTCAGCAATGCGCAACTGGGCTGGGTGCTGGGCCTGTTGAGCCTGGGCGTGGCATTGGGCGAATTACCCTGGGGTCTGCTGACCGATCGCCTGGGCGACCGCAAGGTGCTGCTCGCGGGCCTGCTGGGCTGCAGCGTCGCGCTCGGCCTGTTGATCCTGAATGCCTTGCCCGGTCACGGCACTGCGGCCTATGGCTGGCTGTGCGGCGGCCTGATGCTGGCCGGCCTGCTGGGCGGCAGTGTCAATGGCGCCAGCGGCCGCGCCATCATGGGCTGGTTTGCTGACGGTGAGCGCGGTCTGGCCATGAGCATCCGCCAGACGGCCGTGCCACTGGGTGGCGGCGCGGGTGCACTGGTGCTGCCGTCGCTGGCGGCCCATGCCGGCTTTGGCGCGGTCTATGGCGCATTGATGGCGGCTTGCCTGGGCAGTGTCGCCCTGGTCCTGCTGTGGCTGCGCGAACCGCCGGTCATGCCGCATGTGATCGCATCGACCACACCAGCCGCGCCCGCACTGCGTCGTCTGCTGGTATGGCGGCTGGCCCTGGGCATCGGCCTGCTGTGCGCGCCGCAGGTGGCGCTGATCAGCTTTGGCGGAATCTTCCTGCACGAGGCCGGTCAGGCTGGCCTGCTGGCGATCAGCGTGCTGCTGACCCTGGTGCAGGTGGGGGCGGCGCTGGCCCGCATTGCCAGTGGCCGCTGGACCGATCGCCGTGGCCGCCGGCGCGCCTATCTGCGGACCTGTGCGCTGGCCAGCGCCGCGCTGTTCGCCCTGCTGGGCGGACTCGCTTCCCATGCCATGTCGACGTCCTTGTTCTGGCTCGCCCTGGTGCTGGTGGTGGCAGGCGTGGTGGTATCGGCCTGGCACGGCGTGGCCTATACCGAACTGGCCGTGGTGGCCGGTCCGGCCCAGGTCGGCACCGCCCTGGGGCTGGGCAACAGTTGCGTGTTCCTGGTCTTCTTCCTCTGCGCCCAGGCCGTGCCGCTGCTACTGCAGTGGCAGGGCTGGCCGGCAGTGTGGCTGGGTACGGCAGGGGTGGCGCTGCTGGTGTGGTTCCTGTTCCCGCCGCCCCCTTCGTCGCCCGCGTGAGCCGCCTGAATCAGCGAAAAAGACTGGTCTTAGACGACCGGTCTAATTTTTCGTTAGAATGGTCGCCATGCGAGAAAACTATGGCGAAAACAAACGCAACATCCTCCTGGCCGGCCGCGCAATCATTGCGCAGAAAGGCTTCTCCGGCGTCGGTCTGTCGGAAATCCTGGCCGCTGCCGACATCCCCAAGGGTTCCTTCTATCACTACTTCGGTTCCAAGGAACAATACGGCCGCGAACTGATCGAGCACTATGTGGCCGGTTACCTGGACCGGCTGGAACAGGTCCTCGGTCAATCCAGCCATGACAGCAGCGCCCGGGAGCGTCTGCTGACCTACTGGGGCTACTGGCTGGAAAGCCAGTGCTGCCAGGAAGTGGAGCAACGTTGCCTAGTGGTCAAGCTTTCGGCCGAGGTGGCCGATCTTTCCGAAGATATGCGTCAGGTCCTGCACGCCGGCACGCAGCGCTTTATCGAACGCATTGCCACCTGCATCGAAGAAGGTATCGCCGAAGGGTCCTTGCACACCGTGCTGGAACCGCTGGCCACGGCCACCATGCTCTATCAGCAATGGCTGGGTGCCAGCCTGCTGACCAAGCTCAGCCGCGACCGCAGACCGATGGAAGCCGCCATGCTGGTGACCCGTCGCGTACTGGTGCCGCCGCAATAGCGCAATGGTGCAACACGCACATCTTGATCTCGCCCGCATTGAACAGAACACTGAAAGGAATACCCATGACCCAGACTGCCAAGACCAACCGCCGCATCGTCCTCGCCTCGCGTCCGACCGGTGCCCCCGGCCCCGACAACTTCCGCCTGGAAGAAGTCGCCATCCCCGAACTGCAGGAAGGGCAGATCCTGTTGCGCGGCGAATGGCTGTCGCTGGACCCCTACATGCGTGGCCGCATGAGCGATGCCCCTTCCTACGCACCACCGGTGGACATCGATGGCGTCATGACCGGCGGCGTCGTGTCCAGCGTGGTGGCCTCCCGTCACCCCGATTTCAAGGAAGGTGAGCGCGTGATGGCCTATACCGGCTGGCAGGAGTACGCCATCTCCGACGGTAGCGGCGTCAACAAGCTGCCCGCCGATTTCGCCCATCCCTCGCATGCACTGGGTGTGCTGGGCATGCCGGGTTACACCGCCTATGCCGGCCTGATCGATATCGGCCAGCCGCGTGCAGGTGAAACCGTCGTGGTGGCGGCCGCCACCGGTGCCGTCGGCTCGCTGGTGGGGCAGATCGCCAAGCAGCGCGGCTGTCACGTGGTCGGTATCGCCGGCGGTGCGCAGAAATGTGAATCGGCAGTCAAGGAACTGGGTTTTGACGCCTGCATCGACCACCGCGCCGCCGACTTCGCGCAGCAGCTGAAGGCCGCCTGCCCGCGTGGCATCGATGTGTATTTCGAAAACGTCGGCGGCGCCGTGCTGGACGCCGTCTTCCCGCTGCTCAACATCCACGCCCGCGTGCCGGTGTGCGGCCTGATCGCCCACTACAACGGCGCTACCCTGGCCACCGAGAGTGCCGCCTTCCTGCGTCGCGTGCTGACCCAGCGCATCCGCGTGCAGGGCTTCATCATCTTCGATTACTACGTCAACCGGCCCGACCTGTATGCCGCCTTCCAGAAGGAAGTCGGCACCTGGCTCAAGGAAGGCAAGCTGCACTACCGCGAAGACGTGGTGCAAGGCCTGGAGAATGCGCCGGAGGCCTTCATGGGCCTGCTGCAGGGCAAGAACTTCGGCAAGCTGGTGGTCAAGCTGGATTGAGGCGCCGTTCCCTGGCGCATCTGCTCATCCCGGGGCCACGCCCCGGCAACCGGTGCGGCGGCGATCCCGCTGCCCCTACAAGGATCCATTCATGATTCCGTTTTCCGTTCTTGATCTATCCCCGATCAACCAGGGCAGCAACGCAGCCCAGGCCTTCAACAACAGCAAGGAACTGGCGCAGCGTGCCGAAGCGTTGGGCTACAAGCGCTACTGGCTGGCCGAGCACCACAACATGCCCGGCATCGCCAGCGCCGCCACTGCGCTGGTGATCTCGCATGTCGCCGCCCATACCCGCAGCATCCGCGTCGGCTCCGGCGGCATCATGCTGCCCAACCACTCGCCGCTGGTCATCGCCGAACAGTTCGGCACCCTGGAATCACTCTATCCCGGTCGCATCGACCTGGGCCTGGGTCGCGCTCCCGGTTCCGACCAGCGCACCGCGCGCGCCCTGCGCCGCCACATGGGCGGGGATACCGCCGACAACTTCCCGCAGGACGTGCAGGAACTGCAGGAATATTTCGACGACCCGTCTGACTACCAGTCCCTGCGCGCCGTCCCCGGTGCCGGTCTCAAGGTACCGATCTGGTTGCTCGGTTCCAGCATGTTCAGCGCCCAGCTGGCGGCCGAACTGGGTTTGCCGTTTGCCTTCGCCTCGCACTTCGCCCCCGGCTTCATGAAGTCGGCGATCCAGATCTATCGCGAGCGCTTCAAGCCCTCGGCCACGCTCAAGAAACCCTATGTGATGCTGGCCCTGAACGTCTTCGCCGCCGATACCCAGCGCGAAGCCGAGCGCCTGTTCACCTCGCTGCAGCAGCAATTCCTGAACCTGATCCGTGGCACGCCCGGCCAGTTGCGACCGCCGGTGGATGACATCGACGCGCTCTGGCAGCCGGGCGAGCAAGCGCACGTCGAGCGCTCGCTGGCCTGTGCCGTGGTGGGTGACCGCGACACCGTGCAGGAAGGCCTGCAGGCCTTCATCGACGAACATGCGCCCGATGAGCTGATCATCACCGCGCAGATCTTCGATCATGCGGCGCGTCTGCATTCCTTCGAGATTGCTGCCGAGGCCCGTGCGGCCCTGCAGGAAAATGTGACGATCTAGTCCAGCGCTAACACCACGGAAAAAGGCGGCAGGGACGTGGTCCCTGCCGCCTTTTTTTCTCGTCTTCAATCGAAGGCTTATTCCATCCCCAGCATCCGCGCCAGACTATTGCCGCTCTTCTCGCTGACCAGGTGGATATGTTCTTCCAGCGACAGCAGATGGGCTTCCATGGCCGCCACCGCGCCCTCGGCATCGCCCCGTTCGATCAGGTCCACGATATGGGTGTGTTCGTCATGCTCGCAGGCCGCATAGCCGGCCGGCTCATGCAGCGCCACGATCAGCGAGCAGCGTGACACCAGCTCGCTCAGGTAGCGTTGCAACGTGGCATTGCGCGACAGTTCGGCCACCCGCATGTGGAAGGACGACGCCAGCCGCGCCCAGTGCGTCTGCGCATAGCTGTGCATGACCTCGTGTTCTTCCTTCAGCTGCCGGCGCAGCTTGGCCAGGTCGGCGCGGGTGGCGTTCTGCACCGCCAGGCGCATGATGGCGCCTTCCAGTGCACGTCGCGCCTGGAAGATTTCGCGTGTCTCTTCCGGCGTCGGCATGGCCACCACCGCCCCGCGATTGGGCCGCAACTCCACGATGTGTTCATGTGCCAGTTTCTGCAAGGCCTTCTGCACCACCGTGCGTCCCACGCCGAACAGCTCGCACAGGGCCGCCTCCGGCAGCTTGGTCCCCGGCGTCAGGCGCTGGCTCATCACGCTGTCGAAAACGGTCTGGTAGATGCGGGCGATGATGTCCTCGCCCACTTCGCCGTCCAGTACCAGTGCCGGGGCATCGGTGAGCGCGTCGTGCCGCACGCGGGGGCGGCCGGCGCGGCTCGGTCGGGCCGGTGCCGGGCTCACCTCCGGAGGCTTGCGGGTACGGGAAGAGGGCTTGGCAGTCTTGCGGGGAGAGGTGTCGCTCATCGTCTTGTCGAGTGGTGGTTCGCGCCCGGAACTCAGCCGGCGCCGCCTTGCAGCGTGCGCCAGATGCGGGTCGCCAGCCCGATCAGGGCCAGGTCGCTGCCCGCCGGGCCCAGCAATGATACGCCGATCGGCAGCCCGGCGGGGCTGGTAAAGGGCAGGCTCACCTGCGGCAGACCCGCCAGTCCAGCCACACAGGTCAGCCGGAAGGTGCGTGCGCGCACCTGATCGATCTCGGCCGCGCTGGCATCGCGCAGCGGCGCCACGCTGGATGCGGAGGGAATCACCGCCACCCCGTCGGCTCCCAGCAAGGTGCGCACCCGATGACGTACCAGGTCCTGTTTCTCCCGCGCGGCGCGGGCGGTCTCGGCGCTGGTCTCACGCGCCATGTCCCAGCGTGCCTGCACGGCAGGGCCGAACAGCGGCCGGGTCTGGCTGATCCAGTCACCATGGCATTGCCAGGCGTCGTAGGCCGAGGCACTGACGTAGGCCTGGCGCCACCTTTCCAGCTCTCCCTCCGCGCCCGACAGGCGCATGTGTTCGCCCGGCATGGTGCTGCGCAGGCCCTCATAGACCCGGTGCAGGACCGGGTGGAATTCGGGATCGGCCAGTTCCAGCATGTCGAACGGCAGCAGCACCTTGCGCAGCGGTGTATCGGCGGTTCCCGGCAGCAGTGTCCGGCCGACGCGCTCGAAGACCTCGGGGTCGTGCGCCAGCCAGGTGGCAGTGTCGAAGCTGGGGCACAGCGGCGCCATGCTGGCCGTGGACAGCAGGCCGAAGCTGGTGCGCAAGCCCCACACGCCGCAATAGCTGGCCGGCACCCGGGTCGAGCCGCCAGTATCGGTGCCCAGTGCGAAGTCGCACAAGCGTGCTGCCACGGCCGCCGCCGAACCGCTGGAAGAGCCACCCGGCACCCGCTCCGGCGCGGCACTGTTGATCGGCGTGCCGTAGTGGTGGTTGTCACCGTGGATGCTGTAGGCCAGCTCATCGGTCAGGGTCTTGCCGACCAGCGTGGCACCGGCCTGCAGCAATTGATCGACCAGTGCATTGCTGCGCCGGGGGATGGGGTGTGTGCGCAGCCAGTCGGGATTGCCGGCGCCGGTGGGCTGGCCGGCCACGTCGAACAGGTCCTTGGCCGCGAAGCGCAGCCCGGCCAGCGGACCGCTGGCGGTGCCGGCGAGGGTGAAACGTCCATGCGCAACGAAGGCGCCGACGTGGTCATCGATGTCGAAGGTGGTGGTGGCGTTGGTGTTGGTGTTGGTGATGACAGGGGCAATGCCTGAAGCAGTATTCAACTCATTCTCCAGAAACGGATGCCGGCCTCAGAAAGGCTGGCGCAATTGTTCCAGCGATGCGACGTGGTCGCAGATGGCACCGGGGGTAGTGAACCAGATCTCTCCCCGGTCGCGGGCGGCCGCCAGGTGTTGCAGGGCGCTGCGCAGATGGCGCAGACGATAGGGCTGGCCCACCAGATAGGGGTGCAGGGCGATCCCCATCACCAGCGGTTGCTGTACCGACTGCTCCAGCATCTCGTCGAAGTTGTCCACGATCATGCGGGCGAAATCGCGCCCGTCCATCTGGCGTGCCACGATCATGGGAATGTCGTTCAACTCCTGCGGATAGGGAATCGACCACAGCGTCTCCCCGCTGCGCGTGAGCATGTGTACGGGCTGGTCGTCATGCGCCCAGTTGAGGGTGTAGCGATATCCCGTTTCCTGCAGCAGGTCCGGCGTGACCAGGCTCTCCGAAATCCAGGGCGAGAGCCAGCCGGTGGGGGCCACCCCGCTCTCGGCACCGATGCGCTCCCGGCAGTGACGCAGCAGCGCCGCTTCTGCCGCTTCGTCCAGCCTGCCTTGCTGATGGGCGTTGGTGTGGCCGTGACCGATCAACTCATCCCCTCGCGCCACAAAGGCCGCCACCAGCTCGGGGCAGTGATCGTAAAGTGCGGTATTGATCAACACCCCGGCCGGCAAGCCCAGTTGCTCGAAGAGTTCGAGACAACGCCAGGCGCCGACCCGGTTGCCGTATTCCCGCCAGGCGTAGTTGAGCACATCCGGTTCGGGGCACACCGGTCCCAGCTTGGCCCCCAAGCCCTCGCCGAAGGCAAAGTGCTCGATGTTGAAGCCCAGGTAGACCGCCAGTCGGGCGCCATTGGGCCAGCGATAGTGCGGCCGGCGATGGATGGCCGAATAGCCGAAGCGGCCATGCGAGGGCAGGGCGCCATAGGTATCGCGGCCGGCGTCTTGTCCCAGCGCAGCGTCGGCGCCTGGTGGCAGGATGGTGGTCTGCATGCGTCCTCCCTCAGAGTTCGGCCAGACCGGCGCGCACCAGCATGCGTTCGGCGCTGTCGTTCCACACGTCCATCTGTACGATCAGCCCGTGGCGCACCACGTAGCGGTCGACGTAACGGTTGCCTTCGAAGGCCTCGCCATCGGGCCAGACGCCGTACAGCGTGCCGCGGTTGTAGACGATGGCCTGTTCCGGCGTGGCACCGGTCACCACTTCGGTCGCTTCGAAACGCTTCTTGACCCAGCCGTAGCGTCCGGCATTGAAGGCCGCGCATTGTGCAGGATCGATCATCTCGCGCCCGCCGGTAAAGCGGATTTTCAGCTCCGGCGAAACGAAACGGCGCGCCGCCACCGGATCGGGAATCATCAGCACACGCAGGTATTCATCTACCAGCGCGGCAGGATCGTAGGTCAGGGGGCTGCTTGATGATGGTGCGGCGTGCATCATTTTCTCCAGGGTCTGCACAATATCTGTGCGTTATTGACTGCAATTCAAATAGGTTATCGGTGGCAATAATCTCTAATAAATGCTGCGACTATTAGATAAATATTGTCGGCAATAATTAAGCGATACGGTGCTGCTTGGCATAGCCCTTGCATAAGTCATGCCGGGCAGAGCACTCACTCAATTACTGGAACCTACTGGAGGGATTCACATGATCCGTTTCACGCGCCGTACCCTGATCGCCGCTGCAGCAGCCACCGTCGCCACCGCACTGTCGCCGCTGGCGCTGGCCGCCGACACCATCAAGATCGGTCTGGTCACCGCCCTGTCGGGCCAGTCCGCACAGGCCGGCGAAGCCTTGACCCGCGGCATGAGCATTGCCATCGACGAGATCAACGCCAAGGGCGGCCTGCTCGGTGGCCGCAAGCTGGAACTGGTGCGCCGCGATGACGAAGGCAACCCCGCCAAGGGCGTGGTGGCGGCGCGCGAACTGATCTTCAAGGAAAAGGTGGCGGTACTCTTCGGCGGCCTCGATACGCCGGTGTCGATGGCCATCGTTCCCATCATCAACCAGGAAAAAGTCCCCTTCGTCGGTCCCTGGGCAGCGGGCACCGGTGTGACCAAGAACGGCGCCAATCCTAACTACGCCTTCCGCGTCTCGGCCGTGGATGAGCTGGTGGACAAGGCCATGCTCAACTATGCGCAAAAGACCTTCAAGAGCAGCAAGGCCGGCCTGATCCTGGTCAACAATCCCTGGGGCGAGTCCAACGAGAAGGGCATCGTCGCCGCACTGGCCGAGAAGGGCATGAAGCCCGCCGGCATCGAGAAGTTCGAAGCCAGCGATGTCGATGTGGTACCGCAACTGAGCCGCCTCAAGGCCGCCGGTGCCGATACCCTGTACCTGGTGGGCAACGTCGGTCCCTCGGCGCAGGTGGTAAAGTCGCTTGATCGCATGGGCTGGAAGGTGCCGGTGGTGTCGCACTGGGGACCGGCCGGCGGCCGCTTCACCGAACTGGCCGGACCGAACGCCAAAAACGTCCACTTCATCCAGACCTTCAGCTTCTTCGGCAAGCTCTCCCCGGTGGGCGAGAAGGTGGTTGCCGAGCTCAAGGCCAAGTATCCCGCCATCAAGGGGCCGGACGACATCACTCCCGCCGTCGGCGTGGCCAATGCCTATGACGGCATGCAGCTGGCCGCGCTGGCCATCGCCAAGGCAGGTTCCACCAATGGCGATGCAGTGCGCGAGGGCTTCTACAAGATCGATCGCTACGAAGGCCTGATCAAGACCTACGTCAAGCCGTTCAGCCCCGGTGTGCATGACGCCCTGCAGGCCGACGACTATGTCTGGGCGCAGTTCATCGACAACCGCATTCTGCCGGTCGGCCTTAGCCAGTAACGCAAACTTGGAAAGAAACGCGCCACCTTTCGTCCGTGCAGGGCCACGGGTGGCGCCAGGAGAACACGATGTTGCTGTTGTCGGCACTGATCAGCGGATTCGGACTGGGGAGCATGTACGGTCTGATGGCGCTTGGTTTCTACATGACGTATGCCGTTTCCGGCACCGTCAATTTTGCACAGGGCAGCTCCATGATGCTGGGCGCCGTGCTGTGCTTCACCTTCGCCCAGACCCTGGGCTGGCCGATGTGGCTGGCCATCCTGCTGGCCCTGGCAGCCTGTGCGCTCTACGGATTGCTGGTGGAGATACTGGCGGTGCGCCCCTTCGCGCGCCAGGGCTCCAATGCCTGGCTGATGTCCACCGTGGCGCTGGGTATCGTGCTCGATAACCTGGTCATGCATACCTTCGGCAAGGAACCGCGCAGCCTGCCTTCGCCGCTGGCGCTGTCGTCCATCGAACTGGGCGGCATGGGCCTGGGTGTGTACCCCCTGCACCTGCTGATCCCGGCCATTGGCCTGGCGCTGGCCGCCTTGCTGCATACCGTCTCGCGTCGCACCCGCTGGGGGACGGCCCTGCTGGCGGTGGTGCAGAACCGCGATGCGGCGCGCCTGATGGGTATTCCCATCACCCGTGCGATTGCGGTCGCCTTCGCGCTTTCGACCCTGCTGGCCGGCGTGGCCGGGGTGCTGATTGCGCCGCTGTTCAACGTCAATGCCGACATGGGTACGCTGTTCGGCCTGAAGGCCTTCGCGGTGGCCATCCTCGGTGGCATCACCAGCGCCTGGGGTGTGATGATCGCCGGCCTGCTGTTCGGCATGGCCGAGGCACTCATCACGGCCACCCTCGGTTCCGGTTACACCCAGATCATCACCTTCGCTTTGGTGATCGTGGTGCTGGCCATCCGTCCCAATGGCCTGTTCGGCCGCGCACAGGTGAAAAAGGTATGAATCGTCTGCCCCCTTCCATTGCCCGCAGTCCGCAGGCTACGGGCTCCACGTCGCCAGCATCGGCAGCATCGGCCGAGCCTTCCTCCTCATCCAACATCAAGCTCGGATTGGGTACGCCCGCCGCACTGATGTTTTCTGCGCTGGGCCTGATCGCCGCCATCACGCTGGCGCTCTCGATCAACAGCTACTACGTCTTCGTGCTGGCCGGTATTGCGCTGGTGGCCATCGTCGGCATCGGTCTGAACGTCCTGATCGGTCTGACCGGACAGGTCTCCTTCGGCCATGTCGGCTTCTATGCAGTGGGTGCCTATACGGTAGCCATCCTCACCACCAAGGCCGGGCTGTCGTTCTGGCTGGCCTGGCCACTGGCAGCGGTGGTTGCGGGCGCGCTGGGCATGCTGCTGGCGCTGCCGGCGCTGCGCGTGAAAGGGCCTTACCTGGCCATGATCACGATTGCCTTCAGCTTCATCATCCAGCACGCCATCATCGAACTGCGCGACCTCACCGGTGGCCAGAACGGCATCATGGGTCTGGCCGCACCGTCCTTCATGGGTTTGCAGACCGAGCGCGCGATTGCCGTGCTGGGTCTGATAACGGCGGCGGTGGTACTGGCCGCCTACTGCTGGCTCTCGCGCGGCAGCTGGGGCGCAGCCATGCGCGCCGTGCGCGACAGCGAGACGGCGGCCGAATCCATCGGTCTCAATCCGCTGGTGATCAAGACCGTCGCCTTCGCGGTGTCGGCTGCACTGGCCGGCCTGGCGGGTGGGCTCTTCGCGCCGCTGTCCACCTTCGTCACGCCGGACACCTTCAGCTTCATGCAGTCCATCCTCTTCGTACTGGTGGTGGTGCTGGGTGGCTCCGGTTCCATCCTTGGCCCGGTGATCGGTGCCGTGATCGTGGGTGCGCTGCCGGAACTGCTGTCCAGCCTGGAAGACTATCGTCTCCTGTTCTTCGGTGCCTTGCTGCTGCTGGTACTGTGGGTCGCCCCGGATGGCGTGACGGGACTGCTGGGCAAGCTCGCTGCGCGCCTGCGCAAGCCAGCCGTCTTCACACCTTCCGTAATCGCTACGCCGGACGATGACATTGCCCAGCCGGCGCTGCCGTCAAGGACGCGCCGCACTTTGTCCGCGGACGGACTCACCATGGTCTTCGGCGGCGTGCGTGCCGTCAGCGATCTCGGCTTCGAGGTGCCCGGTGCCGCCGTCACCAGCCTGATCGGCCCCAACGGCGCCGGCAAGACCACGGCGCTGAACATGCTCTCCGGCTTCTATCGCCCCAGCGCCGGTCGCTTCGTGCTGGGCGATACCGAACTGGCCAGCCTGCCGGCCTTCCGCATCGCCCGTCATGGCGTGGCCCGTACCTACCAGACTTCGCAACTGTTCGGCAGCCTGTCGGTGGCCGACAACGTGGCGCTGGCCTGCGGCCGTGGTCGCCTGGGCGGCCTGCTGTCTTCGCGTGGCTTCCTGGCCGGCGCGGTGCGCGAGCGCAGCCGCCGCCTGCTGGACTTCTGCGGCTATCGCGGCGCACTCGACATTCCCAGCGCCGACCTGGCCCACGTCGATCGCCGACTGGTGGAAATCGCCCGGGCGCTGGCCGCCGATCCCGACGTGCTGTTGCTCGATGAACCGGCTGCCGGCCTGTCGCGCGAAGACAAGACACTGCTGGCGCAACTGCTGACCCGCATCGCCGAGGCCGGCATCAGCGTGGTGGTGGTCGAGCACGATATGGAACTGGTGATGCAGATCTCGCGCCGCATCGTGGTCCTGGACGCCGGCCAGCGCCTGGCCATCGGCAGCCCGCAGGAAATACAGAACGACCCCGCCGTGCGCAAGGCCTACCTGGGCGAGGGCGGCCAGCAGCCGATGGCGGCGGCCCGCGCTGCAGTGGCCGGAGCCAGCGAATTGCTGGGCGTCGGCGAGCTGGTCACAGGCTATGGCGCCGAACCGGTTCTGCATGGCATCAACCTGCAGGTCAGGCAGGGCGAGATGATTGCGCTGCTGGGCGCCAATGGTGCCGGCAAGTCCACCCTGATGCGCGCACTGGCCGGCCTGCATCGTCCGGTAGAAGGCGGCATCCACGCCGGTGGCGTGAACCTGATGCATCTGCGCGCCGAGCAGATCGTGCGCCATGGCGTGGTACTGGTGCCGGAGGGACGGCAGGTGTTCCCTGAACTGTCGGTGCTGGACAATATCCGCCTCGGTGCCTTCCTCTATCCGCAGGATGTGGACGCGCGGGTAGAGGAGATGCTGGGGCGTTTCCCGCGCCTGCGTGAGCGCCTGCATCATCGCGCCGGCCTGCTCTCTGGCGGCGAGCAGCAGATGCTGGCCATCGCCCGTGGCCTGATGTCGCGTCCGCGTGTGCTGCTGCTGGATGAACCATCGCTGGGACTGGCGCCGAAGGTAATCGCCGAACTGTTCGCGGCACTGGACCAGTTGCGCCGCGAAAACATGACCATCGTGCTAGTAGACCAGATGGCGGCCCTGGCGCTGTCGCTGGCCGACCGCGCCTACGTGATCGAAGGCGGGCGCGTGGTGGCGCAGGGCACGGCCGCCGAGATCGCCGCCAATGATGCCCTGGCCAAGGCCTATCTGGGCGCCCACTGAGGACACAGAGGAATCAGCATGGAATCGACACAACCGTTCGAGATCAACCTGCCGGAGGTGGTGGCCGAAGTGCGTCATGCCTTCCAGCGTTATGAAGTGGCCCTGACCACCAACCAGGTCGAAGTGCTGGATGAACTCTTCCTCGATGGACCGCATACCGTACGCTACGGCGCCACCGAGAACCTGGTCGGGACCGAGGCCATCCGCGCCTTTCGCCAGGGGCGCTCGCCGAAGAACCTGATGCGCACCCTGCGCCAGACCGTCATCACCACCTACGGTCAGGACTATGCCATCGCCAATACCGAGTTCACCCGCGAGGGGGAAACGCGCACCGGCCGCCAGAGCCATACCTGGCTGCGCCTGCCGCAGGGCTGGCGCATCGTCGCCGCGCATGTTTCCTGGATGGATGCACCGAAAACGACACCGGCCTGAACGCTGCGCCGTCCCCGGTTATCATCGCCGCATTGCCTTCCCATCCAATATAAAAACCTCAGGAGTCAGCCATGTTGTATAGCAAGACCTGTCTGGGCGGTATGGTCACCGCCCCTCATCACCTGGCCGCCCAAGCCGGCGCGCAGATCCTGCGCGAAGGCGGCAATGCGGTCGAAGCCATGGTGGCTGCGGCGGCCGCCATCGCGGTAGTCTATCCGCACATGAACGGCATCGGCGGCGATGGCTTCTGGCTGATCAGCGAGCCCGGTCGCGAGCCGGTGGCCATCCGCGCCTGCGGACCGTCGGCGGGTCTGGCGACCAAGGCGTTCTATGCCGGGCATGGCTACAGCGCGGTACCCACCCGTGGCGCGCATGCGGCCCTGACGGTGGCCGGCGCCGTGGGCGGCTGGTCGGCCGCGCTCGATTACGCGCAACGCTTCGGCCGCGCTCTGCCGCTGCCGGTGCTCTTGGCCGACGCCATCCGTCACGCACAGGCCGGGGTCCCCATCACCCGTTCGCAACATGAACTCACCCGCGACAAGTGGGCCGAACTCAAGGACCAGCCTGGCTTCGCCGCCACCTATGCCGCGGCCGGCATTCCGGCCCAGGGCACGGTGCTGAAACAGCCAGCCCTGGCCGCCAGCCTGTCGCGCCTGGCCGAAGCCGGGCTGGACGACTTCTATCGCGGCGACCTCGCCGCCACCCTGGCTGCGGGCCTGGAAGCGGCCGGCAGCCCGGTGCGTCGTGCCGATCTGGAAGCCTTCCGCGCCCAGATCGTGCAGCCGTTGATGGTGCAATTGCGCTCAGGCCGCGTCTACAACCTGCCGCCGCCGACGCAGGGCGTTTCCGCGCTGATGATCATCGGCCTGTTCGACCGGCTGGGGATCACCGAGGCCGACGGCTTCGCCCATATCCACGGCCTGGTGGAAGCGACCAAGCGTGCTTTCATCCTGCGTAACCGGCATGTCACGGACCCGGCCCACATGAGCGTGGATGCGGCGCACTGGCTGCTGGCCGAGGCACTGGACCAGGAAGCCCGCCAGATCCACCTGCAGCAGGCCGCGCCATGGCCGCATCCGGCCAAGCCCGGCGACACCATCTGGATGGGCGCGGCCGATGCGCAGGGCCGCGTGGTCAGCTACATCCAGAGCATCTTCTGGGAATTCGGCAGCGGCGTGGTGCCGGCCGATACCGGCATCGTCTGGCAGAACCGTGGCGCCAGCTTCACCCTGGACGATGGCGCCAACCAGCTGCAACCCGGCAAGCTGCCGTTCCATACCCTCAATCCCTCGCTGGCGCGTCTGGAGGATGGCCGTACCCTGGCCTACGGCACCATGGGTGGGGAAGGGCAGCCGCAGACCCAGGCCGCCGTATTCACCCGTCACGTGCTCTTCGGCCAGAACCTGCAGGCCGCCGTCAGCGCACCGCGCTGGCTGCTGGGACGGACCTGGGGCGATGTCTCCACCAACCTGAAGGTCGAAGGCCGGGTACCAGCCGCCACCATCGACGCCCTGCGCCAGGCAGGTCACGAAGTGCAGGTGGTGGAGGAATACACCGACATGATGGGACACGCCGGCGCCGTCTGCGTGCATCCGGATGGCGTCATCGAAGGCGCCACCGATCCCCGCGCCGATGGCGTGTGTGCCGGCCTGTAAATCTCCATTCCCCACCCCACGACGGATGGCCGCGATCCTCACAGATCGTCGCCATCCGTTGTCTTTTTGCATTTCCCGCCTGTCGGGAAATGCTGTCTATTGCGCGCTTTTGCCTGCAGTCATGTCGCTTTGAGGGAGAAGCGCTGCGGAGTATTGGTGAGTATTTTCCTGCGTAAAAATTTTCTCGAAGTTTTTCGGGAAATGCGATGAAAAACCATAGTTGTTCTGGCAAGATGCCGAAATACCCAAGCGGTTCACAGGGGAGCCGTCATGCATCCAGTCGTATCGCAGCATTTTGTCTGAATTGAACAAGAAAAACGCCCCATCTCCGCCGAATCTGTCGTCGCTGATTACGCTGGGGGTGGTTATAACCGTGCTCATCACGACCGTGTCAGTGCTGATTCTGGTGGATCAGTTCACGCGCGGCTACGCGCGTTCGGAGTCCGAAACACGCATGAAGCAGCTGGCCTGGCAGATGCAGGACGCGCTCGAGCGCGGCATGAGTGAACGCGAAATCGATCTGCGCCTGCTGTTGCAACGCCCGTCCATCCGCGCCGCGACCGACGTGGCGCGCGTGCGCCGGGTGCTCAACGAACTGCAGTCCAATGTGCCGCACTATGCCTGGATCGGCCTGGCGCAACCCGATGGCGCCGTGCTGGCGGCCACCAATGGCTTGCTTGAAGGTGTCAGCGTGGCCGAGCGCCCCTGGTTTCAGGAAGGCCGGAAAAGCGAATACGCGGGCGACTACCATCCCGCACTCCTCCTGAGCAAGAAGCTGCAGCCGCAGTCCGATCCCTGGCGTTTCGTCGACCTCTCCGCACCCGTGCAGGATGCAAATGGCCATCTGGTGGGGGTGCTGGGCATGCACCTGTCCTGGAGCTGGGCCCGCGATATCGCCGCCAAGCTGCTCGACCCCACCGGCAACCGCTATGACGTCGACGTGATCATCGTGCGCGATGACGACACCGTCATCCTCGGTCCGCGCAATCTCGAAGAAACCAAGATCGATACCGCCAGCCTGCGTGCCGCGCGCGCCTCGCGTACCGGCGGCTCGCTGCTGGAGACCTGGCCCGACGGTCTGCGTTATGTCACCGGTTACGCCCGTACCGGCCAGCAGGGCGGCATGAAACTGAACTGGAGCGTGCTGGTGCGCCAGCCCGAGTCGGTGGCGCTGGCCGCCTTCCGCGATCTGGAACGACGCGTGATCGTGGTAGGCACGCTCTCCGGGGCCGTGCTGGTGATCCTGGCCTATGTGCTCACGCGACGCCTGGTGGCGCCCATCAACGCACTCTCGGCAGCGCTGGAGCAACGCGCCGCCGGTCGCTCCGACGTCTCCATCCCGCGGGTGGACAGCTATCGCGAAATCCATCTGCTGTCCTCCACCCTGGTCAACATGGTGGCGCGCGAAGAAAGCTATCTGCGCGAAGTGCGCTCCCTCAATGAAAGCCTGGAGCATCGCGTCGCCGAGCGCACCAGCCGCCTGCACGAGACCGCCACCGCCCTGCAGCAGGCGCTGGACCAGCAACAGGCCAACCAGATCCAGCTGGAAGAAAGTGCCGCCGAACTGCGCGCCATCCTGGAAAACGCCCAGGACGCCTTCATTGCCGCCGACGAACACGGTCGGGTGGTCGAATGGAACCGTCAGGCCGAACTGCTGCTGGGCTGGCCACGTGACCAGGCCATGGGGCGCGACATGGCCGAACTGATCATCCCGCCCGACATGCGCGCCGCCCACAATCGCGGCATGGAGAAGTTCTTCGAAGATGGCACCAGCGTGGTCATCAACAACCGCATCGAACTGCAGGCCCTGCATCACGATGGACATGAATTGCCCATCGAGATCACGGTCGGGCATGTCAAGCGCCAGAGCGGCCACCTGTTCATCGCCTTCCTGCACGACATCACCGAACGGCTGGCCTTCCGCGACCAGATGCGCGAGCTGGCCCTCACCGACGTACTGACCAGCCTGCCCAATCGCCGCGCCTTCAGCGACCGCCTGCCCGAGGGCATGATGCGCGCGCGCCGCGCCCACCAGCTGCTGGCGTTGTTCTTCATGGACCTGGATGGCTTCAAGGGCATCAACGACCGCTATGGTCACGAAGCCGGCGATGAACTGCTGGTCGAGTTTGCGCGGCGTCTGCAACAATCGGTGCGCGACGTCGATACCGTGGCGCGCCTGGCCGGTGACGAGTTCGTGGTGATCCTGGAAAACCTGCAATCCCAGGAAGACGCCCTGATGGTGGCCGAGAAGGTCCTCCATACCATCCGCGAACCCTTCCAGCTGACCCACTCCACGGTCAACATCTCCAGCAGTATCGGGGTGGCGGTCTATCATCCCGACCTGGACGGCGAAGTCGGCCCCGAAGAACTCCTGGCCATGGCCGACAAGGCCATGTACGCCGCCAAGCGCCTGGGCAAGAACCGCGTCGAACTGGGCAAGGTGTCCGACGTCTGATCGGCCGGCGCTGCCGGCCGCTATTGTTTTCTCCTGCAAGTCACCTCTTCTCGCCCGGCCCTACCTCGCTCCGCCCGCACGTCATCACCTTGCCGGCCCACGTTTACGTCTTGTTTACACCCCCGCCCCAAACATTTACCCGGATTTAATGCCGCTTTCCCTATCGTTCCACTGTCGCTGATTCCGGTTCCCGGAGCGGCGGGACACAACGTCAACAATGGAGTGGGAAATGTGGCAAACGGATTTTCTCTACGTGGGTATGCTGCTGCTCTGCGGCATCTCGATGTGGGCATTCATCGCCCTGTGCAGCCGTCTGGAACGGCAGGAAGGCGAGAAGAAATGAACCTCATGTATCTGCTGGGGCTGGTCGTTTCCATTGCCCTGTTGCTGTACCTGGTCTATGCGCTGATCAAGCCGGAGGACTTCTGACATGGACAGCAACAACTACCTCCAGCTCGGCCTCTACCTGGCCGTGCTGCTGATTCTCTCCCTGCCGCTGGGCTGGTACATGGCCCGCGTGATGGAGGGCAAGTCACGCGTGAACCGCCTCTTCGGCGGCGTCGAACGTGTCTTCTATCGCCTCTGTGGCATCAGCCGCGAGCAAGACATGGACTGGAAACAGTACGCCATCGCCGTGGTGCTGTTCAACTTCCTCGGGCTGATCGTGGTGTACCTGCTGCAGCGCCTCCAGCAATGGTTGCCGCTCAATCCGCAGGCCTTGCCCACCATCAGTCCCGACTCGTCCTTCAACACCGCGTTGAGCTTCGTTACCAATACCAACTGGCAGGGCTATGCGGGTGAAGCCACCATGAGCTACCTGACCCAGATGGCGGCGCTGGCGGTGCAGAACTTCCTCTCGGCGGCCACCGGTATCGCGATCGCCTTCGCGCTCATTCGCGGCTTTGCCCGCCACAGCAGCAAGGGCATCGGCAACTTCTGGGTGGACTTGACCCGCAGCGCGCTCTATGTGCTGCTGCCGCTGTCGGTGGTGCTGGCGCTGGTGCTGGTGCAGCAAGGCAGCATCCAGAACTTCCGCGCCTACCAGGAAGTGAAGACGCTGGAAGTGACCCACTACACCGTGCCAAAACTTGATGCTGCCGGCCAGCCTTTGAAGGATGCGAAGGGCGAACCGCTGGTCGATGCCCAGAGCACCGACCGGCAGACCTTGCCGATGGGGCCGGTGGCCTCGCAGGAAGCCATCAAGATGATCGGCACCAACGGCGGTGGCTTCTTCAATGCCAACTCGGCCCACCCCTACGAGAACCCGACTCCGCTCTCCAACTTCCTGCAGATGCTGGCCATCCTCATCATTCCGGCCGCGCTCTGTACCAGCTTCGGCGTGCTGGTTGGTGACCGGCGCCAGGGCTGGGCCATCCTGGCCTCGATGACCTTGCTGTTCGTGGTGCTCACGCTGGTACTGATGTACAGCGAATCGCAGACCAATCCCATGCTGGCATCGCTGCACGCTTCCGGCCCCGGCATGATGGAAGGCAAGGAGACCCGCTTCGGCATCCCGGCCTCGGCCCTGTTCGCTTCCATCACCACGGCGGCTTCCTGCGGTGCGGTCAATGCCATGCACGACTCGCTCTCGCCACTGGGCGGACTGGTGCCGATGCTGCAGATGCAACTGGGTGAGGTGGTGTTCGGCGGCGTCGGCTCGGGCCTGTACGGCATGCTCATCTTCGCGGTGCTGGCGGTGTTCATCGCCGGCCTGATGATCGGCCGTACGCCCGAATACCTGGGCAAGAAGATCGGCGTGTTCGACATGAAGATGATGTCGATCGCCATCCTCATGACCCCGGCCCTGGTGCTGATCTTCACCGCCCTGTCGGTGATGGTGGAGGGCGGCCTGGCCGGCATCGCCAACCCCGGTGCGCATGGTTTCTCGGAAATCCTGTACGCCTTCAGCTCGGCGGCCAACAACAACGGCAGCGCCTTTGCCGGGCTCTCGGCCAATACGCCGTACTACAACATCACGACCGGCCTCTGCACCTGGCTGGGCCGCTTCGGCATCATCGTGCCGGTGCTGGCCATGGCCGGTTCGCTGGCCGGCAAGAAGCGCCTGGCGGCCACCTCCGGTACCTTGCCCACGCACGGTCCGCTGTTCGTGGCCCTGCTGATCGGCGCGGTGATCCTGGTGGGTGCGCTGACCTATGTGCCGGCACTGGCGCTGGGTCCGGTGGTGGAACACCTGCAGATGATGGCGATGTAATTGAATCGATGGCTTGCGCGGCAGGGGCGTAGATGGCCCGCGCCGCGCAGCAACCCGCAACGGAAAACCTATGACTACCCCTTCCAGCAATACTCCGGCCGCTGCCAGCAAGCAGCAGGCCGATGCCATTCCGTCCGCCGCGCAGACCGCGCGCTGGATGTTCGATCCGAAGATCGTCAAGCCGGCCCTGGCCGATGCCGTACGCAAGCTGTCGCCACGCGTGCAGTGGCGCAATCCGGTGATGTTCGTGGTCTATCTCGGTAGCATCCTGACCACGCTGCTGTTCATCCAGGCGCTGGTCGGCAAGGGTGAGGCGCCGGCCGGTTTCATCGGTGCCGTAGCCGCCTGGCTGTGGTTCACGGTCCTCTTCGCCAACTTCGCCGAGGCCCTGGCCGAGGGCCGCAGCAAGGCCCAGGCCGCGGCCCTGCGCGGGGTCAAGAAGAGCGTGACGGCCAAGAAGCTGCGCAATGCGGCCTCGGTGGCAGGCACTGCGAACGCCGCCCGCCAGTGTGAAGTGGTGGAAGGCGACAGCCTGCGCAAGGGCGACCTGATCCTCATCGAAGCCGGCGATACCGTGCCGGCCGACGGCGACGTCATCGAGGGCGTGGCCACCGTGGACGAGAGCGCCATCACCGGCGAATCGGCACCGGTGATCCGCGAATCCGGCGGTGATTTTTCAGCTGTCACCGGCGGTACGCGCGTGCTGTCGGACTGGATCGTGGTGCGGGTCTCGGTCAATCCGGGCGAAGCTTTCCTGGACCGCATGATTGCCATGGTGGAGGGCGCCAGCCGCAAGAAGACCCCCAATGAACTGGCCCTCACGCTCTTGCTGGTGGCGCTGACGCTGGTGTTCCTGCTGGTGACGGTGACCCTGCTGCCGTTCTCGATCTTTTCCGTGACCGCCGCCGGTGCCGGTGCGCCGGTGTCGGTCACGGCCCTGGTGGCACTGCTGGTGTGCCTGATCCCGACCACCATCGGCGGCCTGCTCTCGGCCATCGGTGTGGCCGGCATGAGCCGCATGATGCAGGCCAATGTGATCGCCACCTCCGGCCGCGCCGTGGAAGCCGCCGGTGACGTCGACGTGCTGCTGCTGGACAAGACCGGCACCATCACCCTCGGCAACCGTCAGGCGGCCGCCTTCATGCCGGCGCCCGGCGTGGCGGAGCGCGAACTGGCCGATGTCGCCCAGCTGGCTTCGCTGGCCGATGAAACGCCGGAAGGCCGCAGCATCGTGGTGCTGGCCAAGAACCGCTTCAATCTGCGCGAACGCGAAATGGCCGGCCTGGGCGCGGAATTCATCCCGTTCTCGGCGCAGACCCGCGTCTCTGGCATCGACATCGGCAGCCGTCGCATCCGCAAGGGCGCCGCCGACGCCATCCGCAAGCTCGTGCGCTCGGCCGACCAGCGCCTGCCGGCGCAGGTGGAGAGCGATGTGGAAGCCATCGCCCGTCGTGGCGGTACGCCGCTGGTGGTCATCGAATGGCACGCCGAGGCGGCCGTGGTCAACCAGGGTGCGCCGATCCGCATCCTCGGCACGGTGGAGTTGAAGGACATCGTCAAGGGCGGCATCAAGGAACGTTTCGGCGAACTGCGCCGCATGGGCATCAAGACCATCATGATCACCGGCGACAACCGCCTGACCGCCGCTGCCATTGCTGCCGAAGCGGGTGTCGACGACTTCCTGGCCGAGGCCACGCCGGAGCAGAAGCTGGCGCTGATCCGCCAGCACCAGGCCGAAGGCAAGCTGGTGGCGATGACCGGCGACGGCACCAACGACGCCCCGGCGCTGGCCCAGGCCGACGTCGCCGTGGCCATGAACAGCGGCACCCAGGCGGCCAAGGAAGCCGGCAACATGGTCGATCTGGACTCCAATCCGACCAAGCTGATCGAGATCGTCGAGATCGGCAAGCAGATGCTGATGACGCGCGGCAGCCTGACCACCTTCAGCATCGCCAATGACGTGGCCAAGTATTTCGCCATCATTCCCGCCATGTTCGTGGCGACCTATCCGCAGCTGGGCGCGCTGAACGTGATGCATCTGGCCAGCCCTGACTCGGCCATCATGTCGGCCGTGATCTTCAATGCGCTGGTGATCGTCGGCCTGATCCCGCTGGCCCTGCGCGGAGTGCGTTATCGCGCCCTGGGCGCGGCCGTGCTGCTGCGTCGCAACCTGCTGATCTATGGTCTGGGTGGTCTGTTGGTGCCGTTCGTGGGCATCAAGCTGATCGATATGCTGCTGGCCGTGTTCGGCCTGGTATGAACTTGTCTTCTAGCTCCAAGGAAAGCCTCATGAAAACCTCTACTCCCCATCCTTTGCGTCCGGCCATCACGCTGTTCATCCTGCTGGGCGTGCTGCTGGGCGGCCTCTACCCGCTGCTGGTGACCGGCCTGGCGCAGGCCTTCTTCCCGCAGCAGGCCAATGGCAGCCTGATCGAACGCCAGGGACAGCCGGTCGGCTCCGAACTGATCGGCCAGAACTTCAGCAGCCCGGCCTATTTCTGGGGCCGCCCCTCGGCCTCGGGCACCTTCCCCAACAATGGCATGGCCTCCGGTGGCAGCAACCTGGGCCCGACCAATCCGGCCCTGAAGCAGGCCGCCGAAGACCGTGCCAAGGCCCTGCAAGAAGCCGATCCCGGTAACACCGGTGCCATCCCCATCGACTTGCTGACGGCCTCGGCCAGTGGCCTGGACCCGCACATCAGCCCGGCCGCCGCCGACTACCAGGCCGCTCGCGTGGCCCGTGCGCGTGGCGTGAGTGTGGAGCAGGTGCGGGCGCTGATCCGTGGCAATAGCGAGACCCCGCAATGGGGGCTGTTCGGTGAACCACGCGTCAATGTGCTCAAGCTGAACCTGGCACTGGATGTGGCAGCACCATTGCGCGCGCAGGCCGATCCCAAGTAAGTCAGACGTCCGCGCAAGCCAGGCCGGGGGTACGCGTTTGCCGTGCCCCCGGCCTTTTGCCACTACAATGCCAGCAACCCGAATACCCGCCATGGACCAACGCCCCGACCCCGACGACCTGCTGGAACGCGTGATGCGCGACGAAGAGCGCCAGGCACGCGGCCGCCTGAAGATCTTCTTCGGATTCTCGGCCGGTGTCGGCAAGACCTTTGCCATGCTGGAAGCAGCCCAGGCGCTGGCTGGCCAGGACGTGGACGTGATCGCCGGCGTGGTCGAAACCCATGGCCGTGCCGAGACCGAGGCGCAACTGGCCGACATTGCACGCCTGCCCATGCGCATGGTGGCCTACCGCAATCGCCAGTTGCCCGAGTTCGACCTGGATGCCGCGCTGGAACGCCGGCCCGGCGTGATCCTGGTGGACGAACTGGCGCACTCCAATGTCCCCGGTTCGCGCCATGCCAAGCGCTGGCAGGACATCGATGAACTGCTGCGCGCCGGCATCGATGTCTACACCACCCTCAATGTGCAGCACATCGAAAGCCTCAACGACGTGGTGGGCCAGATCACCGGCATCCGCGTCTTCGAGACCGTGCCCGACCATGTCTTCGACGAAGCCGACGACGTCAAGCTGGTCGATATCCCGCCCGACGAACTGCTGGCGCGGCTGCAGCAGGGCAAGGTCTATCTGCCGCAACAGGCCGAGAAGGCCGGCCGCAACTTCTTCCGCAAGGGCAATCTCATCGCGCTGCGCGAAATTGCACTGCGCCGCACCGCCGACCGTGTCGATGCCGACATGCGCCAGTACCGCGCCGACCGCTCCATCGCCCAGCTGTGGCAGGCGCGTGAGCGCATCGTGGTGGCCATCGGCAGCGGCGCCGGTGAAGAACGCCTGATCCGTGAAGGCGCCCGGCTGGCCGCCAAACTGCAGGCCGAATGGCTGGCGGTGCATGTGGATCTGCCGCGCCAGCGCCAGGCCATGGCCAGCCGCGAGCGGGTGGTGGCCCATCTGAAACTGGCGCAATCGCTGGGTGCGGAAACGGCCAGCATCAGTGGTGAGGAACTGGCCGCCGCGCTGCTGCAGTTCGCCCGCAGCCGCAACGCCGGCAAGCTGGTGATCGGCCAGCAGAGCCGCGGTCTGCGTCAGCTCCTGCAGTGGCCGCGTGGCTCGCTGGCGCAACGTATCGCCGCGGCCGGTGGCGAGATCGATCTCTACACCATCGCCCGCAGCCGCACCCGCGAACAGCCCGAGGGACGTGGCGGTGACGGTACCGACAGTGCGGCCAGCGCGGCCGAGGCCCTGCTCACGCGGCGGCGTCGCACGCGTGGCACCCTGTGGGCCGTGGCCAGCTGCGCAGCCACCACGACGCTGGCCTTTCTCTTGGACGGCAAGCTGCATCCGGCCAACGTCATCATGCTCTACCTGGTGGGCGTGATGCTGGTGGCAATGCGCCATGGGCGGGCAGCGTCGGCGCTGGTGTCGGTGCTGTCGGTGATCTCCTTCGATTTCTTCTTCGTCGATCCGCGTTTTTCGATCACGGTGTCCGACGCCCAGTACCTGCTGACCCTGGCGGTGATGCTGGCGGTGTCGCTGTTCATCAGTTCGCTCACGGCACGCCTGCGGCGCCAGGCCAGCGTGGCCATGCAGCGCGAGGCGCGGGCCGCCAATCTCTACATGCTGGGCAAGGAACTGTCGGCCCTGCTCACGCTGGACCAGATACTGGAAATCGGCCGCCGTCACCTGGCCGCGGTGTTCGGGGCGCGCATCGCCTTCTTCCTGCCGGACAGTGCCGACCAGTTGCGCCTGACCGCGCCGGAGCAGGAAGGTAGTGGCGCGCATGTGTTGCACAGCGTGGATGCCGGCGTGGCGCAGTGGGTCTATGACAACGGGCAGCCAGCCGGCAAGGGCACGGCCACCTTGCCCTCGGCCGCAGCCCTGTACTTGCCCTTGACGGCCACCATGCGGACCCGTGGGGTGCTGGCTTTTGCCATCGATGCCGCCAGCGAGGAAGAGGGCCAGTTGGCGGCCGCCCAGCTGGCGCTGCCCGAGAATCGGCAGATGCTGGAAATCTTCTGTTCCCAGATCGCCATGGCCATCGAACGCCTGCACTACGCCGAGGTGGCCCAGGATGCGCTGGTGACCATGGAATCGGAACGCCTGCGCAATTCGCTGCTGTCGGCCATCTCGCACGACCTGCGCACGCCGTTGACTTCGCTGGTGGGCAGTGCCGACGTCCTGGCCGCCAATGCCCGTCTGGACGACGACGCCCGCGCCATGGCCCGCACCATCAGCGAGCAGTCGCAGAAGATGGTCGGGCTGATGAACAACCTGCTGGACATGGCACGGCTGCAGGCCGGTGTGGTTAGGCTGAACCGACAATGGAATGCCCTGGAAGAATTGACCGGCTCGGCGCTGCGCCTGCTGGCCAAGGCACTGGAAGGACGGTCGGTGGAAACCCGCATCGCCGCCGACCTGCCCTTGTTGCGGGTGGACGCGGTCTTGCTGGAGCGGGTACTGGCCAACCTGGTGGAGAACGCGATCAAGTACTCACCCGCCGGCAGTCCCATCACCATCGCGGCCCATGTCGAGCAGAGCGATGGCAGCCGCCAGCTCAAGGTCAGCGTGAGCGATCAGGGGCGCGGCTTCCCGCCGGCCATGACGCAGCACGCCTTCGAGAAATTCACCCGTGGCGACAACGAGTCCAGCACCCCCGGCGTGGGCCTGGGACTGGCGATCTGTCGCGCCATCATCGAGGCGCACCAGGGCCGCATCTGGATCGCCCCGCAGGAAGCCGGGCAGGGGGCTACCGTCTGCTTTACCCTGCCGGTGGAAACGCAGCCGGCCCTGCCTGAAGAATGAGGAACACCATGCAAGAACACGCAGGCAATATCGTCTTCATCGAAGATGACCCGCACATCCGAAAACTGGTCAAGGGCGCGCTGGAGCAGGAAGGCTTCATCGTCCACGAAGCCCGCACCGCCCGCGAAGGTATCACCGAGGCCGGTACCCGCAAGCCCGACCTGATCATCGTCGATCTTGGCCTGCCCGATGGCGACGGCAAGCAGGTGGTCAGCGAAATCCGCAACTGGAGCAGCGTGCCCATCGTGATTCTCTCGGCCCGCACCCAGGAGTCCGAAAAGGTGGAGGCACTCGACGCCGGGGCCGACGATTATCTGGTCAAGCCCTTCGGCATGCCTGAGTTGCTGGCCCGCATGCGCGCGCAATTGCGTCGCCATGCGCGTGCTTCCGCCACGGGACAGGCCAGCGGTCGCTACCGCATGGGGGAGGTGGCGGTGGACTTGCCGGCGCGCAGCGTCACGCGCAATGGTGAGCCATTGCATCTGACGCAGATCGAATATCGCCTGCTGGCCACGCTGCTGCGCGATGCCGGGCGCGTCATCACGCACCGGCAATTGCTGGTGGCCGGCTGGGGACCGTCACACGTGGAAGATGGACATTACCTGCGCATCTACATGCAGCGCCTGCGCCAGAAGCTGGAGCGCGACGCCGCCCAGCCGGTACACATCCTGACCGAGATCGGCGTGGGCTATCGGCTGGCCGACGTGGTGGCTGAATAGTCGTTGCGGTCAGGGCGATCAAGGCCAGTTCAGCAAGGGCAGCGCCAGCACCACCATGGCGATGCAGCCGAGATTGAGCAGCATGCGCTGGCGCTTGAGCAAGAAGGACAGCAGCCAGGCACCCGCCACGAAGACGATGAAGTTGGACAGATACTGCTTGGCCGCTGCGGCCACCGGCAGCTCCGGTGCATCGGCCAGGCCCGAGAATTTCCAGGCGCAGGCCAGCGCTGCCAGCACGGCGCAGTTGAAGTAGGTATTGACGGTGGGGAAGCTCTCTTCCTGGTGCGCGGAAATCTCCACGCTCTGGCATTGCCCGTCGCGATACACCGCATCCAGCCAGTGGCGCTCGCCACGCCAGCGCTGCAGGGTGCTGCCGTCATCCTGTTCCACTTGCGCATGCGGCTTGCCCAGCCTGGCGAACAGGAAGTCAGGCGCGGTAGCGCGCCAGTCGCTGGTCTGCGCAGCACGAAACCCCTGTTCCAGCTGCCTCGCCTTGCGGCGTCGCCCCAGTTGCTTCAGGGCCAGCTGGGCCAGGGCCAGTGAATTGAACAGATAGATCCATTGCAGGATGGTGGCGTAATCGGCTTGCATGAGCAGTCTGATGAAAAGAGTAGCGGCGGGGATGCGGCATCTTGCCGTCAGCCCCGCCACTTGTCCAGTCCATCGCACGCTCAGGGACGGGAAGTGAACCTAAAGGTCCCCCCATAGGTCGATCTGGCGCCGGATTTCGCCGCTGCGCGCATCGCAGATGAACATCACTTCGCGCAGGTCCTTGCGGACCACGTAGCGGAAATATTCGCGATCGCTGCGTGCCACGAAATCCTCGCTTTCTATCTTCCCCGCCATTACCTGGCCGATCTGGCGACGACAGTCCTCGCGGTGCTGCAGGGCCTGCGGCGAGGGGCCGTAGTCGTCTTCAGCGCGATAAGGGGCCACTGCCTGGGTCAGTGGTGCCATGCCGGCGCATATCAGGAAGATCAGCAGCGCCACCAGCATGCAGCGGTAGCGCCGCCGCTGCGCGGTACGCAGGAACAGGTGGCGCGGCGAGAGCGGATGGAGGCGGTCCTCGCCCCGTTTCCAGTGCAGACGGCTACGCATGATGGACTTCCTCCTTGCGCATGGTTGGGGGATCAGAAGCTCTTGTTGAGCGACGCGATCCACTGATTGCGGCCGATGTTCTTGCCGCGCAGGGTGTAGCCGGCATCGGGTGCGTTGCTGCCGGTATAGGCCAGGCCCAGCACATAGCCGGAGAAGTCGCGGCTCATGCCCAGCTTCCAGTCGGTGTAGGACAGGTTGGCGGCATTGGGGCCGGTGTAGTGCTGGCGGCCGATATGGGCCAGCCCGGTGATGCCGGCGAAGAGCTCATGCGTGAGCGACAGGTCGGCGTAGCTGCTGCCGCGAGTGTCGGCATTGCCGAAGGTGTTGCCGGTGCTGTACGAATACTTGAAGGCGATCCATTTGGCATCCAGCCCGAGATAGAGCTCGGTGGTGTCAGGATGGGTCATGCCATCGGGATAGCTGCCGGGATAGGCATAGTGCAGCACGCCGATGTCGCCGTTGAGCCAGTCGCTCAGGACTGGCTTCCAGCCGCCATAGATATCCGCTTCCAGGCTGGCCGAGGCGGCCGGGTTCGTATCCGAAATCCAGCTGATGTTGGACAGCCATACGCCGGCGTAGAGACCGTTGTCATGCGTGAGATCGAAGCCGCCCTGCAGGGCCGGCTTCTGGTTGGTCTGCGTGGTGCCACGGAAGACGTACTGGCTGACCACGCCGATGTTGCCTGTCAGGTGCAGGGCGGAAGTATCGGCCACAGGTGTGGCATTGGCATTTTCTTCAGCCTGCGCCGGGGTGACGACGGCGATGGCCAGCAGCACGCTGGCGGCCAGGGTCGCCAATCCGGCCACGCCGGCCAGTTGGGCGCGACGCAGGCGGCGCTGGCCCAGCGGGACCAATTCCGGTTGGGGTTGTTGATGTTGTTCCTGGTGACGGCGAATCATGCTGGGTGCTCCACGGGTTGAGGAGCACGCAGCTTAGGTGGGTGGGCGTTTAATCCGGATAAAACTTTGCGTGGGCATCGTAAACGTCATATAAATGCCGCCTGCTGCGCTCGCTCGTCAGTCGGCTCCGGCATGCCAGCGCGGCACCCGTTTCTCCAGAAACGCATCGATCCCTTCCATCGCCTCCGCATCCATGATGTTGCAGGCCATGACCTCGGCCGCATGGGTGTAGGCGTCCGGCAGGGCCATCATCTGCTGTCGGTACAGCATGGCCTTGCCGCGCCGGATCGAGATGGCGGGCTTGCTGCAAATCTCGTGCGCCAGCGCCAGCGTGGCGGCGTCCAGTCCGGTATCGGGGACGGCCTGGTTGATCAAGCCCCACTGGGCCGCGGTGGTGGCATCGATGAACTTGCCGGTGACCAGCATTTCGAAAGCGCGCTTGATGGGCAGGTTGCGCGTCAGCGCGACCGCCGGGGTGGAACAGAACAAGCCGACATTGATGCCCGATACCGCGAAGCGGGCGCTCTCGGCCGCGACCGCCAGGTCGCAGCTGGCCACCAGCTGGCAACCGGCAGCAGTGGCCAGGCCTTGCACCTTGGCGATAACCGGCACGGGGAGTGCGCGCAGCGATTGCATCAGCCGGCTGCAACGGTCGAACAGCTGTTGGTAGTAGGCCTGCTGGGGCGTGGCCCGCATTTCGCGCAGGTCATGGCCGGCACAGAAGGTGCGGCCCTGCGCGGCCAGGATCACGCAGCGCACGTTCTCGTCCCGTGCGAGCTGATCCAGTTGTCCCTGCAGCGCATCGAGCATCGCTTCCGAAAGGGCGTTGAATTGCTGTGGGCGGTTCAGAGTGAGGGTGGTGATGCCATCCTGGTCCTGCCGCAGCAGGATAGATTCGTGAGCTGTCATGCATGGGTCTCCTTGAGTATTGTTGTGGGATGGTAGCGCGTCATCGAAGGGATGGTCGGCCGCGTGTGTCATCCAGTGGCGGGGCGCTCCTGTTATCTGGGAATTACTATGCCGGGACTGAAAAATAGTCATGAAAAATACAGACTTTCGCTGGAATCACCCTTTAGCCGAGGACATTGCCGGCCGTAAACGAGAATGGGGGAGTGAACGTCGCGCCGGGGTCCCGGCAGCGGGTGGCGTGGGCATTCGGCTTTCCCGATCACCTCACAAACGCAGTGCAACCACGGCCACCTCTTTCCGCTCATGAACAATCTCTCCCTGAAGAAAAAACTCTGGCTTCCGCTGGTGTTCTCCTGGATCGCCCTGCTGGTGCTTTCGATCTGGCATGCCTACCAGACCCGCGACCTGCAGATTGCCGAACGGCAACGCGGTCTGGAAGACGTCACCGAGATGGCCTATACCACCATCGCCGGCTACGCCAAGCTGGAAGCCGACGGCAAGCTGTCCCGCGAAGAGGCACAAAAGGGCGCCATCGCACGCGTGCGCGACCAGCGCTATACCGGTGATGGCTACGCCACCATCGTGGCCGCCGATTCGGTCATCGTGATGCACCCGATCAATGGCAAGCTCGATGGCCGCAACATGATCGATTTCAAGGATGCGAAGGGCAATGCGCTCTACAAGATGATTGCCGCGACCGGCTCCTCGGCCGATGGCAAGGGCTACCTGGAGTACTGGTGGCCGCGGCCGGGCAGCGACAAGCCCAGTCCCAAGCTGGGCTTCGTCAAGCGCTTCAAGCCCTGGAACTGGGACCTGATCTGTAGCGTGTATTCCGACGACATCGAGGCCGATTTCCGTCGTGCCCTGATCCAGGCGGTGGTGGTGCTGGTGGTGCTGGGTGTGATCCTGTCGCTGATCGCGGGCCTGGTCTCGCGCAACATCTTCCGCTCCATCGGCGGCGAACCCAGCGAGGCGGCGGAGATGGCGCGCAAGATCGCCGCCGGTGACCTCACCGGCACCATCCGTACCATGGGTGGTGACGACCGCAGCCTGGTGGCGGCCGTGGCCTACACGCGCGACCGTCTGGTCGATACCGTGCACGGCATCAAGGGCGCGACCGAGTCCATCAAGACTTCGGTCGATGAGATCGCCAACGGCAACATGGACCTGTCCAACCGCACAGAGCAGCAGGCCGGTTCACTGGAAGAAACCGCCTCGGCCATGGAAGAGCTGACCTCCACCGTCAAGCAGAATGCAGCCAATGCCCAGCACGCCAACGAACTGGCGTCCGGTGCGGCCAAGGTGGCGATCCAGGGTGGCGAGGTGGTGGGGCAGGTGGTGCAGACCATGGCCTCCATCAATGAGTCGTCGCGCAAGATCGTGGACATCATCAGTGTGATCGATGGCATCGCCTTCCAGACCAATATCCTGGCGTTGAACGCCGCCGTGGAAGCGGCCCGTGCCGGCGAGCAGGGACGTGGCTTTGCAGTGGTGGCTTCCGAGGTGCGTTCGCTGGCGCAACGCTCGGCGGCGGCAGCCAAGGAAATCAAGCAACTGATCGATGACTCGGTGGGCAAGGTCGACGCCGGGACGCATCTGGTGCAGCAGGCCGGGCAGACCATGCAACAGGTGGTGTCCAGCATCCAGGGCGTCTCGACTGTGGTGCATGAGATCGCAACCGCCAGCCATGAGCAGAGCTCCGGCATCGAACAGGTGGGCGAGGCCATCACCCAGATGGATGAGACCACCCAGCAGAACGCGGCCCTGGTGGAACAGGCCGCCGCTGCGGCGCAGTCCCTGCAGGAGCAGGCCGACAAGCTGGTGGGACTGGTGGGCGTGTTCACGCTGGATCGCCAGGCCGGTGCGGTGGCGGCGTCCCGTTCCTCTTCGCTGGTGGTCAAGCGCTGAGGAAATCCGTGGTGGCCTGCTGCGGCACCGCAGGCCTTGCGATCAAACCGGGGTGGCTCAGTTCGAAGTGGTGCATGCTGCGCCAATTTGGTTTGTTCGAATAATTAATCTGAAAATCAGGAAATGGGAGCAGGAAATGCTGTAAACCTAGTTTCTCCAGATCAAATACGGCAGCACTTTTTGCCGTCTGTTCTCTACCATGAAGGCCGTTTGGATGCGCTGCAACATGCATCCGGCGGCCTTTTTTCATGGGCCGTCGGGCAGGGTGGCGCTCCTGTTGCCTACCTGGAGTCCGAGATGTCCACCGCCATTGCCACCCCCCATGCCACCCGATCCGCAGCTGCCCGGCAACCGGCCATGAGCCGTCTGTTCCTGGTCTGCGTGGTACTGGCGATCTGTATCTGGGGCGGTAACTGGCCGGTGATGAAGTTCGGCAGCCAGTTCATTCCGCCGCTGTGGTTTGCGGCCAGCCGTTTCCTGTCGGCGGCGCTGCTCAGCTTCGCAATTGCTGCCGTCATCGGCAAGTTGCGCCTGCCCACTCGCCAGGAGTGGCCGGTGGTGATCGGGGTGGGGGTGCTGCAGATGGGCTTGTTCACGGCACTGGTGACCGGTGCCTTGCATTTCGTCATGCCGGGCCGTGCTTCGCTGATCGCCTATGCCACCTCGATCTGGGTGGTGCCGGGCGCCGCGCTGGTATTGAAGCACAAACTGAACGGCCGGCAATCGCTGGCCACCGTCTGCAGCTATGCGGGGATTGCCGTGATCGTGCTGCCGGCACTGCTGCATGCCGACCTGCACAGCATGATCGGCTACCTGATGCTGGGCGCGGCCTCGCTGTCGTGGGCCATGAACATCCTGCAGATCAAGCTGACCCCGGGCGTGAAGCTGGACTTCGACCTGCTGCCCTGGCAGACGCTGGTGGCGGCCGTGCCGCTGTGCGTGTTGGCGACGCTGGTCGATGGTGCGCCGACCTTCCTGGCCGACCCGCACTCCTGGGGCGTGATCGCCTATACCGGTCCGCTGGCCACCGCGCTGACCTTCCTGATCGTATTGCAGATGACCCAGCGCCTGTCGCCGGTGACGGTGTCGGTGTGCATGCTGGGCGTGCCGGTGGTGGGCCTGACGCTGTCGTCGCTGATCTTCGGGGAGCGTCTCTCCCCCGATCTGTTGCTGGGCATGGGCCTGCTGTGCCTGGGCCTGTTGCTGCCGGCGCTGCCCGCCATGGGCTGGCGCCGCCTGGCCATCAAGGGCTGAACCCACGGCTGAACCTCGCCTCAGCGGTCGGCGAGATAACGCGCGATGCGCTCGCCGAGCAGTTCGCGCAGCGCCCGCACCGTCGGTGACAGGCTCATGCGATGGGTACACACCAGATCCAGTGGCGAGGGTTCGCCCAGATAATCTTCCATCACCGCTTCCAGCTTGCCGCTGCGCAGGTCGGCCAGCACGTCCAGGCGCGACTTGTAGGCCAGGCCGCGGCCATCGACTGCCCAGCGGTGGACCAGCTCGCCATCGTCGCAGACGCGGTCGCCGCTGACCTGCACCTGGATTGGTGTGCCGTCCTTGAAGAAGGTCCACTGCGAATGCAGCATGTCCGACAGCAGGTAGCGCAGGCAATTGTGCTGGCGTAGGTCAGCTGGCGTGCGCGGGCGTCCATGGCGTGCCAGATAGTCGGGCGAGGCGCACAGCACGCGCCGGTTTTCCGGGGCCAGCGGCAGGGCGACCAGGCTGGAATCGTCGGGCGGACTGTAGCGGATGGCCACCTCCACCGGTTGCCGGAACATGTCGGCCACGCGGTCGCTGATGCGTACCTGCAGACTGACCGCCGGATGCTGTGCCTGGAATTCGTCGAGCCAGCGGCACATCAGGTTGCGGCCGAAATCGGAGGGCACCGACAGCGAGAGATTGCCACCCACCATGCGCCGGCCATGGGCCACCGCGTCGCGCCCGGCATTGACTTCGGCCAGGGCATTGCGGGCGTATTGCAGGTAGCGTTCGCCATCGGGGGTGAGGCGCAGGCTGCGCGTGGAGCGGGCCAGCAGACGGGCGCCCAGTTCGGCTTCCAGCCGCTTCATGGCGGCGCTGGCCACAGCAGGCGTGACGTCATGCTGGCGGGCAGCAGCGGAGAGGCTGCCATTGTCGGCAGCGCAGACGAAGATGGCGAGGTCGTCCAGGCGGATCATGGGTGGGCGTCGAGGCAGAGGTGAGATCAGGCGGCTATTTTACTTTCAATTTTTTTTTGAAAATGTTTTTGCCGCGCCGTACTTTTTTGAAAGTGCGTCCTGCCGGAAGATGTCATGCAAGCAGCCGTCCCACAGGCATGCCTCCGCATTCTTCAACACCATCGCCAACCCGTTCACAAGGAAATCCCATGAGCCTGCTCCACGCCGCCCGCACACGCCATTCCACCAAGGCCTTCGATCCCAGCCGCAAGATCCCCGAGACCATCATCGCCGAACTGCGCGAACTGCTGCGCCTGGCACCGTCATCGGTGAACTCCCAGCCCTGGCATTTCGTATTGGCGTCGACCGATGCGGCCAAGGCGCGTATCGGCAAGGCGGCCGAGGCCGGCTATCCGTACAACCTGCCCAAGATCCTCAATGCCTCCCACGTGCTGGTGTTGTGCGCCCGCACCGCCATCAGTGAGACGCACCTGGAGGCCTTGCTGGAGAAGGAACAGGCCGATGGCCGTTTCGTCAATGACGAGGCGCGCGCCGGCCAGCGCGGCTCGCGCCTGTCGTACAGCAATCTGCATCGCTATGAACTGAAGGATGCCCAGCACTGGATGGAGAAGCAGGTCTATCTCGCCCTGGGCACGCTGCTGCTGGGCGCGGCCGAACTGGAAGTGGATGCGGTGCCGATGGAAGGCTTCAATGCCAAGGTGCTGGACGAGGAACTCGGCCTGCACGCGCAGGGCTTCACCAGCGTGGTCCTGGTCGGGCTGGGCTATAGCGGTGCCGAAGATTTCAACGCCAAGCTGCCGAAGTCGCGCCTGGCAGCGGAGACGGTCTTCACCGAACTCTGATTTGCGTGGGGCAAGCTGTTCGCTGCCGGCCCGTACAGCGCCCGATTGATGATTGCCGCAGTGCATAACGCCATTTCCCGAGAGGGCTATGGCGTTTTTTCCATCATCAGGCCGGACCGGCAGGTTTGCTGTCTTCCCTTTGCTGGTTCGCCTTTTCGTCGTTGGCCTGGCGCTGGATCAACGGAGTTTGAGGTTTTTGCTGTAGTTGCGCACGTAGCTTGTCGCGCAATGCGCTGAACACATCCATGTTCAGCAGCGCAGTGCGCCTGAGCAGTTTTTCCATCAGCTTGCGCTGTCTGGCGGTCGTCTGGGCTGAAGACGCGTCCGTCCCGATCCGGTCGGTGAGGCTGCCCTGCAACTCCTCGGCCAGGCGCTGCCTGGCCTCTCCGGACAGCTTGACCACCGTCGAGGTGGCATTGAGTGCCACGCTGTCTTGCCCGGCGTCGCTCGCCGCTGCCGGATCGGCCGCCGCCGGTAATGCGAGCTCTCCAGTGCTTGTCGTGCTTGCCGTGGTTGTTGTTCTTGCAATCTGCATGATCGTCTCGCCGGGAATTCGATTCCGGTATTATCGGCGGCCAATTGTCCCGCTGAAGCCGATGTCAGGAAGTTTACCTGCCCAAAGGTGCAACTTTTGGGCTGTATGACAACCTTAGTCATATCGTGGGCGAACGTATAATGCGTAAAAACTCATTAATCCTTCGCACAATAAAAATTCGAGCATCCATCCACATGAGCGATCACCAGCAGCCCCATTCATCCGCCCCCGCCGGGAGCCACCGGCCCAGCCGTGTCGCCCTGATCAGCACGGGGATTGCCGGGTTTGACGAGATCCTGGGTGGCGGTCTGCCAGCGGGCAGCCTGTATCTGATCCAGGGGCTGGCCGGCAGCGGCAAGACCACGCTGGCCTCGCAGGTGGGCTTTGCCCAGGCGCGTGGTGGCAACAAGGTGATGCTGTTGACGCTCATTGCCGAATCGCACGCCAAGATGCTCAATCATGTGAGCAATTTTGATTTTTTCGATGAAAGCTTGGTCGGCGAGCAGATGCAGATGCTCAGCGGCTATGGCGCGCTGGCCAGCGAGGGTTTGCGTGGCCTGTTGCGCCTGATCAGTGCCGAACTGAATCGCCATCGTCCGGCCATGCTGATCATCGATGGTTTCCGTTCTGTGCGCGATTCGGGGCCTTCGGACCTGAATCTCTCGGAATTCATGCATTCGCTCAATGCCCTGGTCTTCGCCATGAATTGCACTACCATCCTGCTTTCCCCGGTGGAGGGCAACATGCCCGAGTCCGAGAACACCCTGGTGGACGGTGTCATCGAGCTGAGCCAGCACGAGTCGGGCATGCAGCTGGTGCGCGAGATCAAGGTCTTCAAGCTGCGCGGCGCCAATCACCTGCTGGGCAAGCATGTGTTCGAAATCAACCAGAGCGGGGTCGAGATCTTCCCTCGCTTCGAGGCCACCGCCACCCGCGCCGGCAAGGTGCCGGGCACCTCCGACCGCTATGTCAGCGTGGGCATCCCTTCCTGGGACAAGTGCATCGGCGGCGGCGTGGTCAGTGGTTCCCTGACCTGCCTGCTGGGCAGCCCCGGGGTGGGCAAGACCCTGATGGGCCTGCATTTCATCGAGCAGGGACTGAAGGATGACCAGCAGTGCCTGATCCTCGGTTTCTACGAGTCCCCCGAGCGTCTGCTGGCCAAGGCCCGCAAGGCCGGCATGCCGATGGAACAGCATATCGAGAGCGGTGCCCTGCAGATGATGTGGCAGCTGCCGCTGGAAATGCTGTGCGATGACCTGGCCAAGCGCATGCTGGACAACATCTCCAGCCGTGGCGTGACGCGCCTGCTGATCGATGGCGTCGACGGCCTGCGCAGCATTGTGGTGCAGCAGCAGCGCGTGCGTCCCTTCCTGGTGGCGCTGACCAACGAACTGCGGGCGCGGGGCGTGACCACCTTCATCACCGAGCAACTGCCGTATTTCCGCGAATCCCGGCCCCAGGTCGATCCCAGCTCCTCGCAGCTGTATGAAAACATGATGTTGCTGGAGTACGTGGTCCAGCACGATGTCAGCCGTCGTCAGATTTCGGTGATGAAACTGCGCGAAAACGGCTATGACGGCGCCAGCCGGCTGATGAACATTTCGGATGCCGGCATTGAGATCGATGGCCTGGTCTCCCCCTCTACCGCGCCGGTTGCGGATGGACGTTGACCATGTCCGGCGTGTCATCCGCACCAACGGCGGCATTGCCGCTACTGTTGATCGTCGACGATGAGATCGATATCACCGATACCTATTCCATGCTGCTGGAGCTGCATGGATTCCGGGTGGTGACGGCTCAGCATGGCGCCGATGCGCTGGTCAAAGCGCAGCAGGAATGGCCAGACCTGGTCATCTCGGATTGCATGATGCCGGTCATGAATGGGCTGGAGCTGTGCGCCGCGCTGCGCGCCTTGCCTGGCGGACAGAACTTGCCGGTCATCCTGTGCAGCGGGGCGCCGGAGCGTCACGATCTGTCGCAATCCAGTCACAACCTGTTCCTGCGCAAGCCCGTCTTCTTCGACCGCCTGCTGGAAGAAATCCAGCGCCTGCTGCCTTCCTCTCCCTGATCCCCCTCGGACTGCCCGCCCTACGGCCGAGCTTGGCCGGGCGCGGGTCGGCGTCTCTTTTGCGCTCCTCCACTTCGTCGTTTTCACCCCTGCCCGCAGTCCGCGTAGGGCGCGCCTCGTCGCACTGTCCGCGTGGCCAGGCGGCAATGTTGTCGAGAGTTTCAGGAATTTCCTGATATCCCGATTCATCGCCAACCATCACCATCAGTCACAACAAGTCACCGTGACATCGTGTGCGGGATGAATGACAGGAGGGATGTTGTGGCAACCAGCGACAAGCAAACGACCGTACTGGTCGTCGAAGACCATGCGGACTCGCGCGAAATGCTGTGCGAGCTGCTGCGCCAAGGGGGATTGAAGGTCATGTCAGCGGCCGACGGGGTGGAAGCCATGGCCGTGATGCAGGCCGATACGCCGGCGCTGGTACTGACCGATCTGCGCATGCCGCGCATGGATGGCATGGAGCTGGCGCGCTATATCAAGTCGCATGAGCGCTACGGCCATATCCCGGTGGTGTTGATCAGTGCGCACCTGCCTGCAGCCAGTGCCCGCATTCCCACCATTGCTGCCTTTCTTCTCAAGCCTTGCTCGGTCGACCACCTCCTGGGAACCGTCACCGGGCTACTGCGCCAAAGCGCGCAAAGCCAGGCGCAGCGGAGTTTTCAGGGCTGAGGGATCTGCGAGTTTTTATGATTTTATGCGCAGATATTTTCTGTATAACGTTGTGATTATGGAAAGCATCTCCCTGCCTGCAGGTAGGCCCGGATGCACGTACGGAACAGTACGCGGGGGATGCTCCGGAAGTCATAAAAACAGTTTTCATCCGGAACGCTAGAGTATGAAAGTATTAATTGTTGAAAGCGATCTTGAATGGCGCAATTCGCTGAGCGCGCACGTGGGGGAGTTGGGGTATGAAATCTCGGTCTGTTCCGCATTGGGACAGGCGCGGGATATCCTCAGGAGCCGCCAGCCCGACATCCTGTTATCCGACGTCGGTCTGCCTGACGGTAGCCTGATGCCCGAACTGGCTTCGCTGCGCCAGCATTTCCCGTCCATGGGCATCATCGTGTTGACCGCTGCCAGTCGCAGCGAAGAACGGGTGCGCTGCATGAGCGACGGCGCCGACTACACCCTGGCCAAGCCGGTCAAGCTGGACGAAGTCTCGGCCACCCTGACGGCCCTGGCGCGTCGCATGAAGACGGCGCCGCACCAGAGTTCGCCGCAGTCGGAGACCTGGGCCTTCCATCGCCGCTCGGGGCGCCTCTCCAGCAATGGGGCGGTGGCTCTGCAATTCACCGACAAGGAGAGCACCGCCCTGGCGGCTCTGCTGCAGAGTCCGAATTATCCGGTGTCGCATGGCCAGCTGTTCGACCTGCTGCGCTCCGGCGGGGAAGAGTACGATGCCCACCGCATCGACGCACTGATCTACCGTGTGCGGCAGAAATTGCGCTCATTGCCGGAGTCGCCCATGCAGATTCGCAACATCTACGGCGAAGGCTTCCTGATGCTGCGTCGCAGTTCGTCGGTCGATATCGTGCTGGAATCCTGACCTGCCTATCGGTGTCCGGCTCGCAACAGTGCCGGTACCACCTGCTTTTGCGGGCGAACTGCCTGCCAGCACGTTCATATTTGAAGCTCGCATTGCGAATATATTGCAATGCGGGCTTTTTGCCTTCTGCAGCGCTCCCAACGTGCCACCGCTGCCGATGCTGCGCAGCTTTCCAGTCACGGCAAGAAATGCTGCGTCGCGAAAGTTTTGCCGCTTTCGGGTATCATTAAGTCAGTTTCGACGCTAAATCGTATATCTCTACTCTACGTTTTTTGCTGAATCTGTCCTGCGCAGACATGCCGTCTGCGACCACCCGACCGAAAAGATGAAGCAGGCCACCCGGCCCGCTGCGCCATTCCCATGCACTTCGTGCAGCGGCGCAGTCGCGCCGGATGTCTGCTTTGCCGTTAGTGAACCATCATGACCACTTCCGCTGAATTTACCGGGGCCTTGAACGAGTCCCAGCATCGCCCCCTCACTTCCTCCGACTATCGCACCCTGGGCCTGTCGGCCCTGGGCGGCACGCTGGAGTTCTACGACTTCGTGATTTACGTGTTCTTTGCCGCCGTCGTCGGCAAGCTGTTCTTCCCGGCTGACATGCCGGAATGGCTGCGCATGCTGCAGACCTTCGGCATCTTCGCCGCGGGCTACCTGGCGCGTCCGGTGGGCGGCATCATCATCGCCCACTACGGCGACGTGATCGGCCGCAAGCGCATGTTCACACTGTCGATCTTCCTGATGGCCGTGCCCACGCTGGTGATCGGCCTGTTGCCGACCTATGCCAGCATCGGCGTGGCCGCGCCCATCCTGCTGCTGTTGATGCGCACCCTGCAGGGTGCGGCCATCGGCGGCGAGATGCCCGGCGCCTGGGTGTTCGTGGCCGAGCACGTCCCGGCCAACCGCTACAGCTTCGGCGTCGGCTCGCTGACTGCCGGCATCACCGGCGGCATCCTGCTGGGTTCGCTGATGGGCATCTTCATCAACAGCGTCTATGCACCGGCCGAGGTGGCGGGTTACGCCTGGCGCATCCCCTTCATCCTGGGCGGCGTGTTCGGCCTGGTGTCGGTCTACCTGCGTCGCTACCTGGAAGAAACGCCGGTGTTCCGTGAACTGGCCGCGCGCCGCAAGCAATCCACCGAACTGCCGCTCAAGACCGTCCTGCGCGAACATCGCGCCGCCAGCATGCTGACCGCCGGCATGACCTGGTGCCTGTCGGGCGCCGTGGTGGTGGTGATCCTGATGACCCCGTCCTACCTGCAGACCGTGCATCACCTGCCAGCCAAGCTGGTGATGCAGGCCAACTGCGCCGGTACCCTGATGCTGACCATCGGCTGCCTGGCCATCGGCTGGCTGTGCGACCGCATCGGCACCCGGGCCAGCATGATCATCGGCTGGGGCGGACTGGGTTTGTCCACCTGGTGGTTCTACGGCCAGCTGCCGGGTTCGCCCGAATCGTTGATCTGGGGCTATGCGCTGGTGGGCCTGTTCGTGGGCAGCATCTCGCTGACCCCGATCGTCTCGACCCGCGCCTTCCCGCCGGCGGTGCGCTTCACCGGCCTGTCCTTCGCCTACAACATGGCCTATGCCATCTTCGGTGGCCTGACCCCGGTGCTGATCTCGCTGTGGATCAAGGCTGACCCGCAAGGCCCGGCGCTGTACGTGATCGGTCTGTCCATCCTGGGCGTGCTGCTGGCCTTCGTGCCGATGAGCAGCAAGGGCTATCGCGCCTGATCCGCACTTCCACATCCTGGCGCCACCAGGCCCGGTGACCGCAAGGCACCGGGCCTGGTCGTTTTTGTGGATGGCTCGCGTACAATGCCGGCACCTCTGGCCGTCCCCGATCCGTCGACCATGCCTCCTTTGCTCCGTTGCGCCGGCTGGCGCCTCTCCACCGGCCTGTTCACCTGGCTCGTGCTGACCGTGCTGCTGGCCTCCTGTTCTCGCCATCCCGCCACCGAGGTCGGGCTGGCCCAGGATGTCTATGTCTGGCAGCGCCAGTGGACGCCCGCGCTGCGCAATGCCCTGTCTGCCTCCAATGCCCATGTGGCGCGCTGGCATGTGCTGGCCGCCGAGCTGGGGGCCTCCGGCGGCTGGGTCGACATCCAGCCCGACGTCGCCGTGCTGGCCGCTACCGGCCGGCCGCTGCTGATGACGGTGCGCATCAATGGCCAGTTGGCACGTTTCGATGGTGCCGCCATCCAGACCCATCTGCTGGAACTGGTCGACGCCTGGCGACAGCGCGGATTGCAGCCGGCCGCGCTGGAAATCGACTATGACTGCGCCACCGCGCGCCTGCCCGAATACACCGCCTTCCTGCGCAGCCTCAAGACGCGCATCGCCCCGCTGGACCTGACCGTGACCGCCTTGCCCACCTGGCTGGCCAGCCCGCGCCTGGCCGATCTGCTGGCCGTGGCCGATGCATCCACGTTGCAGGTGCATGCGGTGCAGGACCCACGCCTGGGCCTGTTCGATGCCGAGCGTGCCCAGGACTGGATGCAGCAATATGCCCAGCGCACCCGTCGTCCCTGGCACGTGGCCTTGCCGGCCTACGGATCGCGGGTGGTCTGGAACGGGCAGGGCAGGATCGCCGCCGTCGAGAGCGAGTCGGCGCTGCTGGTCGGTGGCGTGGCGCAGGAGCTCATGGCCGAGCCACGCACCATGGCGCGCTTCGTCACGCAGTTGGAAAAAGCGCCACCGGCGGGCCTGGCCGGCATCGTCTGGTTCCGCCTGCCGACCGGAGACGATCGTCGCGCCTGGAGCCTGTCGACCTGGATCGCCGTCCTGCAGCGCAAGCCGCTCAAGGAGGGCCTGGCGGTGCAACTGGTGGCCGCCCATCCCGGCCAGCCTGCACGCGACATCCGCCTGGACAATGCCGGCAATGCCGACGCCCCCTTGCCGCTGCGCATACGGGTGCGCCAAGGACGTTCGGCACCGGCCGGACCGGACGGGAACACCTGCACCGCTGACGGCATCAATGGCTACACGCTGGAAAACGATGCGCAGGGACGTTACCTGCGCCTGAGCCAGGCTGGCCTGCTACGCGCCGGTGCCAGCCGCACCATCGGGTGGTTGCGCTGCGACGATGCGGCCGCCCCGGATATCACACTGGAAATGGGATCCTGATGAAACGAACCAACCCGGCCGTCCGCGTTGCCTGCGCACTGAGCGGACTGCTGGTCCTGGGCGCGGCCACGGTAGTGGCCTGTGGCCCGGACTTCCCGCTGCAGCTGCTGGACGACCGCGCCGGCAGCCTGCGCAACACCCCCGCCAATTCCTTCACCTGGGAGACCGCTCATCTGGTGACTGCGACCGACCGGCTGCAGGCCGACGAGGGCAGTGGCTATGAGCAGGCCAGTGGCGGTCCCGATGATCCGCGTTCGCTGCGCATGCTGGAGAAGGGCCAGCTGGACGCCACGCAATGGGCCGCGCTGCAGGCCATGCGCGCCGCCTCCGATGGTGAGGCCGCCTATGCCGCCGGTGCTGCGCTGCCGCCAGCGATCCGGCTCTACACTGCCGGCGCCCAGGATTTCCGTCAAAACGCACTGGAACCGGCACGCCAGCGCTTCGAGGCCGTGCTGGCCTTGCCGCCGGCGCAGGCCAGCGAGCGTGCCGTGTGGGCGGCCTACATGCTGGGTCGCCTGCATGCCACGCAAGGCCAGCGGGCACAGGCCATCGCCAATTTCGACAAGGCCCGCAGCCTGGCGGTAGCGGGCGCGCCCGATCCGCTGGGGCTGGCCGTGGCCAGTTATGGCGAACAGGCGAGGCTGTTGCTGGTCGGCGCGGCGGGCGCCTGCAACTGGTCCGATTTCAACGAGGGGCGCGACTGTGGCGAGAGCATTCCGCAGGCCGATCTGAAGCAGGCCATCCGGTTGTACGCGGAGCAGGCTGCGCGCGGCTCCTACAGCGCACCCTCCTCGCTGCAGGCGCTGGCCGCGTGGAGCCTGGCGCGCCCGGCGATCACCATGGCCCTCATCGATGATGCGGTCGCCCAGAAGCTGCTGGTGGCCTATGCGCTGGCGCGCGTGGGCGACGTCAGCGAAGGCCCGCAGATGGCCGGTAGTGACTACGACCCGGGCGCAGCCGGTAGCGGCTCCTCCGGTTATGCCGATGCCGCCCGCGGCAGCCGCATCCAACCCAATCCGGTGCTGGTGAACCTGGTCGATGCCCTGCGCCGGCGTGGTCTGGAAAAGATCGCCGGCGCCGATCGCGTGGCTGCACTGGCCTATCGCACCGGTCGGTATGACCTCGCGGCCTCGCTGGCCGGCCGGCAGGAGTCGGCGCTGTCCTGGTGGGTACGCGCCAAGCTGGCGCTGCGCCAGGGTGACAACGACGGCGCAGCGCAGGCCTATGCCCGTGCCGCGCAGGGATTCCCGCGCAACGATGCCAGCGTCGAACCGGGCAATGCCAATCTGCTGATCGGCGAGCAGGGGGTGCTGACGCTCTCACGCGGGCAGTACGTGGAAGCGCTGGCGCAATTCCACCGCGCCGCCCGCCAGACTGCCCAGGCCGGCGGCAATGGATTTGCCGCCTACACTGACTATTACAACGACCTGGCCTACGTGGCAGAGCGGGTGCTGACCACCGACGAATTGACGACCTATGTCGATGCCCACGCCCCGGCTTCGCCCATGCCGGCACCGGAAGCGGTCGCCAAGGCAGCGGCGCAGCAGGAACCCGGCCGGCAGTCCCTGCGCTGGGTGGCGGTGGGCTTGTCGGCGGTCACGGTGGAAGACCGTCTGCGCCAACTGTTGGCGCGCCGTCTGGTGCGCGAGGGCAGGGTGGAAGCATCACTGGCCTACTTCCCCGATGAACGCGACGAGCGTTTCGTCGACAGCAGCTACGACGACAACGGCAAGGAACTGCCGGTGACCTGGCGGGTACGCGCCAAGGCACGCGACTATGGCCAGGCGCTGGAGCGTGGCCAGCATGCGTGGCGCGCCAACAGTCGCGCCCAGGGCTGGTACGAGGCGGCCGTGATTGCGCGGCGCCAGGGCATGGAGATCATGGGATACGAACAGGGACCGGACTTCGCCGTCTATGGCGGCAGCTACCCCTGGGGCGCCGGACGTGCTGCAGCCCCGTATGGCGACGAGAACAAACCGCTTCCGACCACGCCCCAGGCGCGTGCCCAGGCCGACCTGCCTGGGCCGCTGGTGACCGAGGGTGAGCGCCAGCGCTATGCCGCCAGTGAAGCCAAGCCCTACAAGCGCTTCCACTACCGCGACATCGCAGCGGGCTACGCCATGAAGGCGGCCGACGAACTGCCGCCGCGCTCGCAAGCCTTCGCGGCGGTGCTGTGCCAGGGTGTGAATTTCGTGTATTACGACCAGTCGCGTGCCGAGCAGCTTTATCTTCGCTATGTGCGGCAGGGTGCCGCCGTGCCGTTCTCAGCGGACTTTGGGCAACACTGCGTGGAACCGGACTTTGCCGCAGCGGCGCGCTTCCCGTATCAACAGGCCTGGCGCAGTACACGGCATTGGGTGAGCCAGCATCGTGCGCTCAGCGCGGCGCTGTTGCTGGCCATCGTGGTCGGTGGTGGATGGAGCGTGGCGCAGTGGCATCGCCGCCGCCGCGCCGGAAGTGCGGAAACAGGAATTAGTTGACCAGTTCGCGCTTGAGTTCGGAAATGAGTGCCGGGTTCAGCGGCCCCGCGCACAGGAAGGCGGGCCATTGTCCCTTCACCAGATCCATCTCCCGCTCATCGCGGCAGAGCAGGATCACCGGTACATCGGCCAGCGTGTCCTGTGCCTTGAGGTAGTGTGCCAGGCGCAGGCCGCTCATACCGTCCATGGCCAGCTGGGCCAGCACCAGGTCGGGCCGGTCCAGGGCGATGTGCTCGATGGCATCATTGCCGCTGCCGGCGATCTGGATATCGATGTCGTTGATGGCCAGCCACTCGGTCAGCGCGCGGCTGACTTCGGGTTGGGAAGTGGCGATCAGGGCGGTCTTGTGCATGAGGGGTTCTCGCGATGGTCGTTGGACAAGCTCATCATGCCCCGATGGCAACACTGTCACCATCGGGGTTTTCCTGAGGCCATCTCACCCATCCTCACGCTCTCTCACAGCGATCCCCGCAGCAACAGGCTCAGGTATTGACGATCTCGCCCCCGTTGGGATGCAGCACCTGCCCGGTCATGTACGAAGCGCCTTCGGTGGCCAGGAACACGTACGCCGGCGCCACTTCGTCCGGCTGGCCGGGGCGGCCCAGTGGCACGTTCTTGCCGAAGCTGGCGACTTCTTCCGCACTGAAGCTGGAGGGGATCAGCGGGGTCCAGATCGGCCCTGGGGCCACGGCGTTGACGTGGATGCCGGCGGGCGCCAGCTGTTGCGACAGCGAGCGCGTGAAGGCCACGATCGCGCCCTTGGTGGCGGCATAGTCCACCAGATGCTTGCTGCCGCGATAGGCCGTCACCGAAGTGGTATTGATGATGCGCGCGCCTCGGGTGAGGAAGGGCATGGCTTCCTTGACCATGTAGAACATCGAGAAGATGTTGGTGCGGAAGGTATGCTCCAGCTGCTCAGGCGAGATCTGCTCGATGCTGTCGGCCGGATACTGCTGGGCCGCATTGTTGACCAGCACATCCAGACGGCCATAGGCATCCATCACCGAACGCACGGCACGGCGGCAGAACTCGGGCGACCCGACATCGCCGGGCAGCAACAGGCAGGGCGCATCCAGTGCCTGGACATCCTGCTGGGTCCGCCGTGCATCTTCTTCCTCATCCAGATAGACGATGGCCAGCTTGGCCCCTTCCCGCGCATAGGCCAGGGCGACGGCGCGTCCGATACCGCTGTCGCCGCCGGTGATCAGGGCCACCTTTCCCGCCAGCCGTCGTCCGGGTTCGCCGGCCGGTGCGCTTTGCGGGCGGGGTTGCATCTGCTGTTCGTCACCCGGTTGCCGGGGTTGGTGTTGGGCAGGAATGCCTGCGGGTTTGCTATCAGGTCTGCTATCGCTCATGCTTGCCTCCATATTGACGCTTCATGGTAAGAAGGGCCGCGCCGCCAGTCTGTAGGCCCAAGCCGCGATGTGGACGCGGCTGCGCACCGACGGCGATGACGGAGAGCCTGAAGATGAGCCTGCGCATATCCATATGCGTACAGCTTCGTTGACCCTGGCCTGTCGCATGGCCACACTGGCGGGCTCATCGGGATATCGGGAAATGATTTATAGTGCGCCTCTGAGCCGGCGCAGACCGGTCACCGCGAAAACAGAGAGGGACACATGGCAACATCCCATCCATCCGGCAAGCAGCTGTGGCGCTTGCGCGAGTTCATCACCGGGTTTGCCGGCCTGCTCGATGGCAAGCCTGGGCAGGCCCTCATCCTGGAGCAGGGCGGCGCCTTGCTGCGCCAACTGGTGGCGCACGATGACTGGTTGCCCGATGCCTATGCCCAGCCGCATCCCGAGCGTTACCAGCAATTCCTGTTGCATGCCGATTCGGCCCAACGCTTCTCTGTCGTCAGCTTCGTCTGGGGGCCGGGGCAGCGCACGCCGATACATGACCACACCGTCTGGGGACTGATCGGCGTGCTGCGCGGCGCCGAGCATGCGCAGTCCTTTGGCTGGCAGCGCGAGCAGCTGCAGCCGGTGGGCGAACGCGCGCTGCTGCAAGCCGGACAGGTGGAGGCCGTGGCACCGGATCATCCCGAACTGCACGACGTGCATCAGGTCAGCAATGCCTTTGACGACCAGGTGTCGATCAGCATCCATGTCTATGGCGCCAATATCGGCGCGGTCCGGCGTTCGGTGTATCACCCGGATGGACGGCGCGTGCCGTTCATCTCCGGCTATTCCAATTCCACCTTGCCCAATATCTGGGACCTCTCCATCGAACAAGCCTCCTCATGACTCAAGACCACGCCGCTGCTTCCATCCCTGTCATCAGCTACGCCGAGGTGCGTGCCGCGCTATTGGCCCGCGAAGAGATCGCCCTGCTTGACGTGCGCGAAGAAGCAGCGCATGCGCAAGCGCATCCACTGTTTGCTGCCAATTTCCCGTACTCCCATCTGGAACTGAACGCCTACAGCCGCCTGCCGCGTCGCGACGCGCGCATCGTCACGCTGGATGACGGCGAAGGTTTGGCCGTGCGTGCCGCGCTGCGCTTGCGCACCCTGGGTTATACCCGCGTGGGCGTACTGGCCGGCGGCGTGCGCGGCTGGCGCGAGGCCGGGGGCGAGCTGTTCCAGGACGTGAATGTGCCCAGCAAGGCCTTCGGCGAACTGGTGGAGTCGCAACGCCATACCCCGTCGCTCTCCGCCGAAGAGGTCAAGACCTTGCTCGACAGCGGGGAGGACGTGGTGGTGGTCGATGCCCGCCGCTTCGATGAATACCAGAACATGAACATCCCCGGCTCCATCAGCGTACCCGGCGCCGAACTGGTGCTGCGCCTGCCGGCCATCGCCCCGGACCCGAAGACGCGTGTCATCGTCAATTGCGCCGGTCGCACGCGCAGCATCATCGGGACCCAGTCGCTGGTCAATGCGGGCATTCCCAATCGCGTGCATGCGCTGCGTAATGGCACCATCGGCTGGACGCTGGCTGGCCAGCAGCTGGAGCACGGGCAGGCGCGTCGTTTCCCGCAACAGGTCGAGGTCGGCCAGCAGCGACAGTCACGTCGCCAGGCTCGCAGCGTGGCCGACCGGGCCGGGGTGAAGCGCATCGGGTTCGCCGCGCTGGATACCCTGGCGCAGCCGGGTCGCACACTCTATCGATTCGATGTCCGCACGCCCGAGCAGTACCGGGAGGGGCATCTGCCGGATTTCCTCTCGGCACCCGGTGGCCAGCTGGTGCAGGAGACCGAGATGAACGCGCCGGTTCGCGGAGCGCGCATCGTGCTGGCCGACGATGATGGCGTACGCGCCGACATGACCGCTTCCTGGCTGGCCCAGATGGGATGGGAAGTGTATGTCGTGGAGGGCGCGACGCCGGCTGACTTCGCCGTCAGCGGTGAGGCGCCGCGCGCGCTGCCGGTGGCTGCCGTTACGCCGCAGCAGCGCATTGGTCCGCAGCAGTTGAAGAGCTGGCTGGATGCGGATGACGCAGCCAGCGCGCACGGTGGCACCGTCGTCATCGACGTTGCTCTGAGCGCCCGTTACGTGGCGGGGCATATTCCGGGTGCATGGTTCGTGCTGCGCTCGGAGATCGCCGCCGTGTCACGTCGCTTCCCGGCGGCCACACGCTTCGTGCTTACCTGCGGGAGCGCCTTGCTGGCGCAGTTTGCCGTTGCCGATCTGCAGGCGCTGGTGTCGCAGCCGGTCTTTCTGCTGGAGGGGGGCAACGCCGCGTGGGCGCAGGCCGGCCTGCCTCTGGAGAGTGGCGAGCAGCATCTGCTCTCGCCCCGCATCGATCGCTATCGCCGTCCCTATGAAGGTACCGACAATGCCGCCACTGCCATGCAGGCCTACCTCGACTGGGAGTTCGGGCTGGTGGAGCAGTTGGGCCGGGATGGGACGCACGGGTTTTTCGTGATCTGATCCCGGAGTCCGGCGCGAAATAAATTTGATTGCTGACGCTGGAAATGAAAAACGGCCCACCGAGGTGGGCCGTGTTCCATATCATCTGTCCTGTGGGGGAGGCTGACGCCCGCGTGTCCACAAGCTCACCGAAAAATGGTAGCACACGCGCCAAAGGATAGGTAAGTGGAATATGAACAAAGGCCTGACGCTATCGCAGCTCGACAACATCACCGGCGCGTTGTCGGCAGCACGCCTGGTGACTTTTCAAACAGTTCCAGGATTTTCCCCCGACGCTCACGTTCTGGACAGATACAGCTGGCACGCTTTGATGTCGGCCGCGTTCTTCGCTTCACTACATGTCTGCGAAGTCAGTGTGAGAAATGCCGTGGATAGCGCATTGGCGGCCACTTATGGTGGCGACTGGCCGTGGAATAGGAACTTCGAACGCAGCTTGCCCAACCCTCGCGGTTCTCATTTCCAACCTCAAGCCGAGTTGCTGCGCGCTCGTGACAAGATGCGGGTTGGCGCCACCGGCAAAGTCATCGCCGAACTCAAGTTTGCATTCTGGTGCCACATGTTTACCGCCCGTTATCAGGAACGTCTATGGCGCGGACAGATGCACCGATGCTTCCCCAATTTCCCCAATTCCGGCTTTCCTTCGGGACCCTCGCAGGCTCGTCAGGTCATTCATGCCGAGCTGGAGACTTTGCGACGGTTTCGCAACCGCATTGCGCATCATGAACCCGTCCTGACTGATCCACTGCCGCAGCTTCAGCAGAGCATCCAGTCGCTGATCCGTTGGAGCAGCCTGGATGTCGCAGACTGGCATGCGACCTGGGAAACCGTGACCTCCTGCCTCCAGCGCAAGCCATAAGGGCTAGTATTCGCCACTTATCCATCTGAGATCGCAATTCAAGTGATACAAAACGTCTCGCTTGATCGATTGGATGTCGCCCATCGGCGACGCGGTCACATTGTTGTCACAGGAATGAAATATGATCCGCGGTCAATCCAGAAATCACTACGCGGGCGTGTACGGTGGAAAGCCATTTCAGTCTGACTCCGGCCATGGGGAGCAAGTTGTTCCAACCGACAGCGGGAGCGCTGGCGGTACAGGTGCCGGTCGTCCAGTTCGATGAGAACAATGCAGCCGTGCTGGACATATTCGGCCAGCACAAGGAACTGGTGAGCCTGCCGGTGGTGGAGCAGCAGCGGCCGATCGGGCTCATCAGCCGTCATATCTTCATGTCCCAGATGTCCAAGCCGTATCACCGCGAGCTGTACGAGCGCAAGAGCTGCATCGCGTTCATGGACAAGGACCCCCTCATCGTCGAAGCCGACACGCCCATCGAGACCCTGGGCGCGCTGGCCGTGGCCTCGGGCGACAAGACCCTGGCCGATGGCTTCCTGATCGTCGACCAGGGCCGGCTGGCGGGGCTGGGTGCCGGTCTGGCGCTGATGCGCGAACTGGTGGCCATGCAGGAAGAAAAGAACCGCCAGGTGATGCAGAGCATCGACTACGCCAGCGTGATCCAGCGTGCCATGCTCAGCGCCTCGCGTGCGGCCATGACCCAGGCACTGGACGACGCCTGCCTGGTGTGGGAACCACGCGATGTGGTCGGAGGTGACTTCTACCATTTCGAAAGCCATGCGGATGGCTGGTTTGCCGCCGTGGCTGATTGCACCGGGCATGGCGTGCCGGGCGCCTTCCTGACCCTGATCGCATCTTCCTCGCTGAAGCAGGCGCTGGAACTGCATGGTCCGCACGACCCGGCGCGCCTGATGCGCGAGGTCAACCGCAGCATGAAGCGGGTGCTGGGCCAGCATGGCGACTCCGGCAAGGCCTCGGAATCCGATGATGGCATGGATGCCTGCTTCTTCTGGTTCGACCGCGCCAGCCGTACTCTCACCAGTGCCCACGCCAAGATGGCGCTGTTCGTGCTGTCCGCCGATGGCACCGATGTGGCCACGGTGGAGGGCAAGCGCGTCGGCCTGGGCTATGTCGATACCCCCGATGACATGCAGTGGGACAACCATAGTCTGCAGCTCGAACCGGGGGCGATGGTCTTCGTCTGCACGGACGGCGTGATCGACCAGATCGGTGGACCCAAGCACATTGCCTTCGGCAAGCAGCGCCTGCGCCGCACATTGCTGGAGCATGGCAGCGGTAGCCTGCGCATGCCGGAACTGGCGCGGGTGGTGATGGACATCCACGCGCATTACCAGGGAACGCAGCGCCGCCGCGACGATATTTGTTTCTTCGGCGCTCGCCTGGGCGCCTCCTTCACGCAAGACAGTCAACACGGAACACACGCATGAACGGTATCCAGCAGGAGTGGGCGGAGTTCCACAGCTATGTCGCGCGACGCGACATCGTCTTTTACTACGTCGGCTATTTTTCCCAGACCATCATCGCCGCCATGGCCGAGGCCGTGAAGCTGCGCGCCGAGCATACTGGCGCCCTGGCACAGACGCGCCGCAAGCTGTTCTCCTCCTTCATCGAGATGGCACAGAACATCGTGCATTACTCGGCTGATCTGCATGAAAAGGAAGGCAAGGTCACCGAGCCGCCGATGCGCCATGGCGCGGTCTTCATCACCCAGACCGATGGCCGCTATTTCCTGCACTGCGCCAATCCGGTCGATGCCGACATGGCCGGCAAGCTGCGCACGAAACTGGAACATCTGCGCTCGCTGACCAATGACGAGATCAAGCTGGCCTACAAGGAAATGCTGCGTTCTGAAACACCGCCCGACAGCAAGGGTGCGGGCCTTGGCTTCCTGACGGTCGCGCGCGATGCCAGCGCGCCGCTGGATTTCGAATTCTCCGCGCCCGAGGAAAATGGCGACCAGACCTTCTACCTGAGGGCCACCATCTGAGGCGTGCCTGATCCAGGCCCGCCGGTATCCGGACACACGACATCATGGACAATTTATTCATCGCCGCCAGCGCCAGCTCTCCCGAAGTGGACTTCCGCTTCGACCAGCGCATGCTTTCGCTGAAGGGCGAATCCTATCCCGAGAATGCCGCCCAGTTCTGGGGCGAGATCATCACCACGCTACGCCGCTTCCTCGCCGACGACGAGGGCGGCGGCACCATCACCGTCAACGTGGCCCTGGCCTACTTCAACAGTTCCAGCACCAAGATGTTGTTTTCCCTGTTCGATGCCTTGAACGAGAAGGCCGAGGACGGCACCGAGGTGGTCCTGAACTGGTACCACGATGAGGAAGACGACACCATCTTCGAGTTCGGCCAGGAATTGCAGGAAGACTTTTCCGCGCTGGTCTTCCACGATCACGCGGTACAGAGCTGATGGACGAGGTCGACCTTTTCGAAGCGGAAGCCCAGGCCCTGAGCCGCGCCAATGCCGTGCTGGCCGATGCCGGCGCCGAGCCGGCCGCCCATCGGGCAGCGCTGGAGGAGCTGGTACAGCACTATGGTCAGCTGATGCGGCAGAGCCGTCGCCTGATCTCGCGCAGTGACCGCACCGAGCGCGAGCTCAACCAGCTCAATGCGCGTCTGAAGCAACTGAGCGATGAGCTCGACTACAAGGCCAGGCACGATAACCTGACCGGCGCGCTCAACCGGGGGGCGGTGTTCGAGCGGGCTCACCAGATCCTGGAAAAATCGGCGATGTCACTGGTGGTGCTGGATATCGATTTCTTCAAGCGCATCAACGATGAATTCGGGCATCCGACCGGCGACGCCGTGATCCGGGAACTGGTCGGCCGCCTGCGCAGCACGCTGGCGGGGACCGGTGTGGTCGGACGGGTGGGTGGGGAGGAGTTCACCATCCTGCTGGCCGGGATGGCGCTGGAGCAGGCGGTGATCTTGGCCGGAAAGATCCGGCAGGCGATTGCGGGGGAACGCTTTCAGTGTCTGCCGGAACGGGCGGTGACGTCCAGTTTCGGTGTGGCCTGGGCTGCCGCCGGCAGCGATTTCGAAGAGGCCTATGCACGCGCCGATCAGGCCTTGTATCAAGCCAAGCGCGGCGGCCGCAATCGGGTGGAATCCGAGGATACCGTCACCGGCTGAGGCTGCCGCGTTGCCAGGCGGCGCCAGGTGAATCAGTAGCGGGTCATCGCCGTCACCAGTTCGGCCAGCGAACCGGCGTGCATCTTGCGCATCACCTGCTGCCGATGGGCCTTCACCGTGCGTTCGGAGGTGCCCAGTTCGGCGGCGATCTGCTTGTTCAGGCGACCCTTGACCAGGCGCTCCAGCACTTCGCGCTCGCGACGGGTGAGCGTCTTCAGGCGCTGGTGGTGTTCCTGCCGCTGCTGCATCTGCGGACCGGATTCATCGAAGGGCATCAGCGCACCACGGAAGGCGGCTACCAGCTGCTGGTGCAGCATCGGCTGGCTGCGGTTATCCTCCTGCTGCAGCGTGCCTCGGGTGTCGCGAATGGCGGTGGGTCGCGGTTCATTTCCTTCTGTCGGACGCTGGGCCTGCGAGGTGATCACGATCAGCGGCATGCCAAGTTGCCGTTCACCCAGCAGCGAACGCAATTGCGGCGCGTCGACATCCTGCATGTGGACTTCCAGCACCGTGCCGCCAGGGGGCGCCGTCGGCTCCTGCAGGAATTCGTCTGCAGAGGGATGGTGTGCCACGTGGAAGCCGGCGGCCTCCAGCATGCGACCCAGCGGGCCACCGAGGGAATCGTCACCACCAACGATATGAGCGAGATTTGTATTTGCCATGTTTTTCTTCCTTGACCGATATGGACGCATCAAACGGGATAAAGGGCTTCACCGACTTCCTCGCCGCGGCACCGTTTGCGCCACTGAACGAGGACATGCGGGAAGAAAAACTGCAGTTTCACCGTGCCGTCGAATTTAGTCGATAGGATGGAAAATTTCTGGCGTAATACTTCGAATTTCTTCGAGAAGAATCTCAATTTTTTTCGACAAGAGGCCACATAGCGTGGCATATAAGAGACTTGCCGGCGTGGCTAATTGACACTTTCAGGCGCTTGTCCCTTGCGCGATTTCCACCTCTGCGTAAACCTGTGCCCGACCGTGCGCCTTGGCCTGGTAAAGGTTCTGGTCAGCCAGCGCAATCAGCCCCGCTGGCGAGCTACCGGGATCGGGTGCCGTGATCGAGGCCACGCCGATACTGAGCGTGACATGCGGCCCCACCTCGGAACGCGCATGGGGCAACTTCAAACGTGCCACCGCCTGGCAGACATTCTCGGCCAGCTTGATGGCCTGTTCGCTCCCCGCCATCGGCAGGATGCAGGCGAACTCTTCGCCCCCATAGCGCGCCACGCAGTCATAGCTGCGATGGAAGTTGCTGCGGATGGCGTGCGCCACTTCGGCCAGGCAGTGGTCGCCGGCCTGGTGGCCGTAATGATCGTTGTAGCGCTTGAAGTAATCGATGTCGATCATCAGCAGAGAGATCGCCTGGCCGGAGCGTTTGCAGAGTTCCCATTTCTCGGCCAGTTCGCTATCGAACTTGCGACGGTTGAACAAGCCTGTGAGCGAATCGGTCACCGCAATGTTGCGATAGAAATCGGATTGCAGCTTCAGGGTCAGGTGTGTCAGTACACGCGCTTTCAATACCGTGCCGTGGATCGGCTTGCTGATGAAGTCGACGCCACCGACATCGAAGCCACGGGCCTCGTCCTCCTCGCTGTTGAGGCCGGTCAGGAAGATCACCGGAATACCCAGCGTAGCGGTGTTCTGCTTGAGCCGTTCGCAGGTTTCGTAACCATTCAGGCCGGGCATGTTGACGTCCATCAGGATCAGGTCCGGCTGCACCTTTTCGCACTGTTCGATGGCCTGCATACCGCTGGTGGCCATGTAGATGTCGTAGTCACCCTTGAGCAGCGCATTGGCCAGGCGGATATTGATCGGCTGGTCGTCGCAGAGCAGCACCCGCGCCCGGCTGCCACGCAGCGACGAAAGTTCTTCCAGGATGCGTTTCAACTTGCTTCTCCAAAATGTTGATCGAGATGGCTCAGCGCCGACGCGAAGTCGAGTCGTTCGATCAGCTCCCACAATTGCTGGTACCGAACGTGCTGCGTCAGTCCGTGCCGCTTGCTGATGGACTCGGCCAGGTCGAGTGCCTCCAGGTTGCTCGACGATAACAAGTCACGCAGGCGCTGCCTATCAGGAAAATCGGAAGCCTGTGGCGCTGGCGGCACCAGTGGCGCGGCTTCGGTGTCGCTGGCCGGCAGAGCCGGCGCCCCCTGCATGGCCTGCATCAGCAATTGCTGCAGGACCAGTTGGGCGTCGCGCTGGCTGGGGGCGAACTCCTGGCGCCAGCGCTCCAGCAGCGCATCGGTCTCGATGGACGCCGCTTGTGCGCTGTGCGCTTCGACGGTGCCGAAATAGGCCGCCAGACCGCAGGCACCGATGGTGGCGCTCAGGCCCTTGATGGCATGGCTGGCAGCACCGATGGCGGGCAGCGCGCCTTCTTCCAGCGCCTCCCGGTATTGCGTCAGGAGACGCTCCAGCTCTGGTCCTGCGGTATCCAGGGTGAATCGGTAGATATCGCTGGCCTGACGGAATCGCCGCATCACCGTCTGGTAACTGTCCACGCTCTGGCGCGAGCAGGGCGCATCGGTGATGGCATCGGTGACAGTTTCCGTCATCGACACTGTTGCCGCTGACAATCGGTCATGGCCCAGGTGTGACAGCAGAGTGGGGATCAGCGTGGTGACATCGATGGGCTTGGCGATATGCCCGGCCATGCCCGCCTGGATGCAACGCCGCTTGTCCTCCGGCGATGCATTGGCCGTCATGGCCAGGATGGGAATGCCGCGCAGATCGTGCTGGCGCCGGATGCGACGGGTGGCCTCCATGCCGTCGATGCCCGGCATCTGCAAGTCCATCAGGATCAGGTCGAAATGGCGCGCCGGGTCGCTGGCGATGGCCACGCCCGTGCTGCCGTTGTCGGCGCAGGTAACCTGCGCACCGGAGAGCGCCAGCAAGCCGCTGGCGACCTGGCGATTGACGGCGTTGTCTTCCACCAGCAGGATCTGCACACCTTCCAGTTCGCGCGACGGAGCCGGTGCGGCGTCGCCACTTTCCATCGTTACGGATGCAGTGTCCGGCCGCGCCTCCGACAGCGGTGTTGCATCTTCCACCGGCAATTGCAGATCGAACCAGAAACGGCTGCCCCGCCCCGGCTCGCTGCTGACCTGCAGCTGGCCGCCCATCAGTTGCACCAGATGGCGGCTGATGGCCAGACCCAGACCCGTACCACCGTAGCGGCGGGTGGTCGAGGCCTCGGCCTGGGTGAAGGCGTCGAAGATGTCCTCCAGCCGTTCGGCAGCGATGCCGATGCCGGTGTCCTTGACCTCCACCCTCAGGTTCAGTTGCTGTGCGCTGGATGCAGCGAGCTTCTGCAAGCGCACATCGATGCGGCCCAGGTGCGTAAACTTGAGCGCATTGCCGATCAGGTTGACCAGTACCTGATGCAGGCGGTAGGCATCGCCCACCACGCGCTGCGGCAATGCGGGATCGAGTTCGATATTCAGGCTGACCCCCTCCTGGGGCGGCGAACCGGCCAGCACCGCGACGAGGTCGTGGCGGAAATGATCGAGATCGAAGGCCTGCAGCTCCAGCTGCAATTGCTGCACATCCATCTTGGAAAAATCGAGCAGGTCGTTGAGCAGGTTCAGCAGCGACTTGGCCGAGATCTCCGCCTTCTCCAGGTAGTCACGCTGGCCCGGTAGCGGCTGGGTCCGCTGCAGCAGCTGGATCATCCCCAGTACCCCGTTCATGGGCGTGCGGATCTCGTGGCTCACGCTGGCCAGGAACAGGCTCTTGGCCGAGTTGGCCTGTTCCGCCTTCAGTCGCGCATCGACCAGGTTGTTCTCGAATTCGATGCGTTGCGTGATGTCCAAGTTGATGCCGATCACCCGTACCGCCGACCCCATGCCATCGCGGTCCACATGGGCGCGCGCCTGTACGTAGCGGATGCCGCCGTCTTCGCGCACCACGCGAAACACCGGTTCGAATTCCCCGCTGCCGGCCAGGGCCGCCTGCAGCGCATTTTCCACATAGACCACGTCGTCCGGATGCACGCGGCGGCGCCAGGCTTCGTAGGTGGTGGTCTGGGTACCGATGCCGTTGCCAATGCCGTAGATCTCGGCGATCCGACGATTGAACTCGAAGGAATCACTCTGCATGTCCCACACCCATACCCCCAGCTTGGCCACTTCCGCAGCCAGCATCAACTGGTCGCGGGCGGCTGCCAGTTCGGCCTCCTGCTTGCGTTGCAGACGCATGTCCATGGCGATGTAGAGATAGCCGAGATGACGCTGGCGGTGATCCAGCATCGCGGTCTGCTGGCGCGCCACCGGTAGCGTTGCGCCATCCTTGCGGCGGTAGGGCAGGTCGGCCACGGCCTGGTCGGTCTCTCCTTTCTGCGGTGAGGCGGGGGGCGCCACACGCTGGCCGGAGAAGGCCTCTTCGTTCAGCTGGCCGATCACTTCTTCGGCACGGTAGCCCAGCATCTGCTCGGCGCCGCGGTTGAACAGGGTGATCATGCCGTCCGGCGCAGTCGCGATGATCGCCACCCCGGTGGCCGAGCCCAGCACGTTGTTGAGCAGGGCATTGGTTTCCTGCACCTGGTCCAGCAGCGACTGGTTCTGTTCCAGCGCTTCCCATAGCTGGTTGCGGTTATGGGTAATCTCGGTGACGTCGTGCGCCACCACATAGAAGCCGATCACCTCGCCCTGATCCGAGATGTCGGGGATATAGGTGGTCAGTACATGCTTCATCCCCAGTGAGGGATCATCGAAGGTTCGCTCGAAGGTCTGCTTTTCTCCGGCGAGCACCGCCTCGATATGGGGCAGCGCCTTTTCGAACAGGTCATTGCCCACCAGGTCGGGCATGTACATGCCATTGATCTCGCCCGGCGAGCGATGGAACACCCGTTCGTAGGAGGCATTGGCGAAACGGTTGATCAGGTGCTTGTCCCAGTAGCCCACCAGCGAAGGCATGACGTTGAGCACCGTCTGCAGCATGGTCTTGGCCTGGTGCAGCGCATGGGTGCGCTGCTGGACGGTCAGCTCCAGTTCTTCGTTGATGCGATGCAGCTGGCGTTCGATGCGCTTCTCGCGGGTGATATCGCGCAGCATGAAGGCCTTGCCGATCGGCCGTCCCGCGCGGTCGCGCAACGGGAACAGCAGCGCAGAGGCATAGCGTATCGGATCGCCCGGCAGGCTGATGACCTGCGCCGTCGTTGCCTGCTCGGACATTGTTGTGACTTCCGACGCACCACCGCGCTCATCCAGTTCGCGCAGGGTGGCGTGATCGGACAGACTGCTCCCCAGCGCGCGGCTTTCCGGCAGGTGCAGATAATCGCTTGCCCCCTTGTTCCAGGAACTGATCCGGCCCTGGGCATCGGTGGTCACGATGGCATCGGGAGAACTGTCGACCACAGCCGCCAGCAGCGCACGGGCTTCCTGCAGCTTCTGTTCGCGGCTGGAAAAGACCTGGTAGGCCAGGGCGATGACAACGATCAGGGCCAGCAGCGTGCCGCAGGAGAGCAGCATGGCGCGGTCGCTGATGAACTGGTGCGTCTGGCTGTATTCGGGCGAAGCGCGGATTACCAGTCTCCAGGCGCGGCCATAGAGAGGCACCGCCGTGTCCAGGCTGACCACTTCATCGAGCTGGTTGTAACCTGCGCTGCGGAACAGTTCCACCGGCGGTTGATCGCTGGCCACATCCTCGATCAGGATTTCCAGTGAATGCATGTTCCAGCGGCGGCTCAGCTCGGACAGGATGTCCTGCACCGACAGCGGGGCATAGGCCCATCCGACGATCTGCTCGCGTCGCTGTTCCATGGTCGCAGGTGTCACCGAACCGGCATAGATCGGCAGCAGGAACAGGTAGGCGTTGGCACCTGACCCTTGCTTCTGCACCAGCTGGATCGGCGTGGTCAGTTCGGCACGGCCGGTCAGCATGGCGTGGTCGGCTGCCGAGCGGCGTTCCTGGGAGGAGGCGATATCCAGGCCCAGCGCCTCGCGATTGGGGCCGATCGGTTCGATCTGTTCGATGACGTAGAGCTCGCCCGGGTTGGGGCTCAACTGGATGACGGAGGGGAATAGTTGATGATGCTCAGCGACCTTCCTTTCATAGTCCGCGCGCTGCTCCATCGGTACATACCGGATGAAGCCGAAGCCACCGGCCCAGGGGAATTCCTGGGCCAGGTCGCGGCTGTCCATATAGCGCAGCAGACGCTCGCGATTGAGTTCGCCCGGACCGATGGCGAGGATGGCACCACGCGTGCCGCGCAGGCCGTGTTCATAGCGGCGCAGCAGGGACTCGATGTCGTCCCTGATCCAGCGGCTGTCCATGGCCAGACTGCTGCGTACCTCCTGATGATTCAGATGGGACAGGCCGGCCACCCCGGCCAGCAGCAGGCCCAGGGCAATCAGCAGGAAAATCCAGGTATTGCGCGTGACTCTGGTCATTTTCGACAGGTCTTTCTTGTTGGAATGCATGATCATCAATGAAACAAGCCCACGTACCCCCACGTGAGCCGGCGCAGTGCGCCAGGATGTGCTGATTCCACCAGCAGGCAGTCCGGTGGACAATCAGGAAATTCCCGGTCTGGCCATACAGGCCAGCCGGGATCAATCGGTTTATGACTTAGGTGCGCGCCTCAATGCAGCAGGATCCTTGCTTTCAGCGGCATCTCCTCGATCTGCTCGAAGCGACGCAGCCGGGTCAGGATGGCTTCGTCCAGCACATGCTCCTTGTTCAGCAGCAACACCCCGGAGCGTGTACGCAGGTCTTCGGCCAGCTTCATGCCGACCCGCAGTTCCTGCGGTGCCAGCAGGCGGGTCTGCTGTTCCAGCATCAGCCGCTGTTCTTCGATCATGGTGACGAAGGCCTCCACCACCAGCGGGTCGTAGCGATGGCCGGCATGTGTGCGCAGCATTGCCAGTGCCTTTTCCGGTGTCGTGTTCTGGCTGGTGATGCCGCCATTGCACAAGCCCTCGAAGTCGCGTACCACCGCCAGGATGCGCGAACCCAGGGGGATCGCGTCGCCCGACAGGCTTTCCGGTACGCCCCGGCCGTCATGGCGTTCGTGTTGATGACGGATGATCTCGCCGGTCTCGGCCAGGCTGGGGATGGGCGTCAACAGCATCTGCCCTTTCACCGGGTGCCAGAGGAAGCGCTGCAACTCCTCGCTGCTCATCTTCTCGATCGGCTTGCGTACCAGATCTTCGGACAGGCCCAGCTTGCCGATGCCATGCAACATGCCGGCCATCATGGTGTCCCTCGCGTGATGCGCCGTCATGCCCATGCGCAGTGCGAGCTGTTCGCACCAGCGCGCCACCCGGGCCGACTGACCGCTGGCCAGACCAGCGCGCAGTTCGCTGATGTCGGAGAAGACATGCAGCATGGAGAGGAAAGACTTGTGCTCTTCTTCCTGGGCGCTTTCCAGGAACATCACGGTCTGCCGCAATTCCTCGGTGCGTGCCTGCACCTGCCGCTCCAGCTGGCGGTTGAAGTCGGCCAGTTGCAGGTTCTGTTCGTGGACCTTGCGTTCCAGCGCCATCTTCTGCTTGCGCAGTTGCTGCTCTTCCAGCGCGTGCGCCACGATCATCAGCAGTTCGCGATCGTCCCAGGGCTTGGCGAGGTAATGGTGGATGCCACCATCGTTGATGGCCGAAATGGTGCTGCCGATCTCGGAATAGCCGGTCAGCAGGATGCGCATGGTGGCCGGCCATTGGCGCTTGACCTGGGCCAGGAATTGAGCGCCGCTCATGCCCGGCATGCGCATGTCGGAGATGACCAGGTCGACGTCGGCGTTGGCCATGACTTCCAGTGCGGCCTCGGCGCTGGTGGCGGTGAGCAGCTGGTAACCCTGCGGACGAAAGCTGCGCTTCAAGGCCGAGAGGATGCTCTGTTCATCATCCACCAACAGGATGCAGGGCGGCGGCAGGGTAAAGGGATCGGCTTGTTGGACGGTCTGGATTTCCTGGCTATGGATGGCGCTCATGATGCTTCTCCTCTTTTTGCTGGCGCTTCAGTCGCTTCAACTGTTTCAATCGCTTCCTTTGCCACTGGTGTTGCTGTCGCTTCTGTCTTCTCCGTGACGCGTGCGGGATCAATCGGTAATTCGATCCGGAAGGTGGTGCCTCTGCCCGGTGCGCTGCAGACGCGGATGTCACCGCCATGCTTCTTGATGATGCCGTAGGACAGCGACAAGCCCAGGCCGGTCCCGCTGCCGACCGGCTTGGTAGTGAAGAAGGGTTCGAAGATGCGGTTGATGTGTTCCGGTGCGATCCCGTGACCGGTATCGCTGATGCTGATGGCGACCCGATCGCCACAGCGCTCGGTGCGTAGCGTAACCACGCCCTTGTCGCTGATGGCCTGGGCCGCATTGACCAGCAGGTTCATGAAGACCTGATTCAGTTCCGAGGCCAGGCACCTGACCATGGGAAGCTCGCCGTACTGCTTGACGACCGTCACCTTGTACTTCAATTCGTTGTTGGCGATGTTGAGCGTGCTATCCAGGCCGCGATGCAGGTCGGCCATCTGCCAGTTGCTCTCGCCGGTGCGCGAAAAATCCTTGAGCGATTGCACGATGTTCTTGACCCGCTGCAAGCCTTCATTGGATTCACTGAGCAGTTCGGTGACGTCCTGACTGAGGTATTGCAGGTCGGCCCGGTCTTCGAAGCCCTGCAGCTCGGACTGCGCCACGCTGGCCGGCAGGGCGCCGCCGAGTACGCACTGGTAGAGCTTGATGCCTTCCAGCAGGGTTGCCACGTAGTTGCCCAGGGTATTGAGGTTGGCGGACACAAAGCCGATCGGGTTGTTGATCTCGTGCGCCACGCCGGCGGCCAACTGGCCGATGGAGGCCAGTTTTTCGGACTGCATCAGTTGCGCCTGGGCCATGCCCAGCTGTTCGATCAGCTTGCCTTGTTCCTCGGCCTGGCGTTGCAGGGTGTCTTCCATTTCCTTGCGGCCGCTGATGTCGGTCATCAGGCCGATCACTTCCAGCGGCGTGCCGGCTTGGTCGCGGATCAGGCGTAGGGTGTCGTGCATCCAGAGATAGCGGCCATCGCTGGCGCGGAAGCGGTATTCGTAGATCTTCTGGTCTTCCACGAACAGCATGGCCAGGCTGGAGAAGATGGCTGCCGTATCGTCGGGATGGATGTGGTTGAACCAGAAATTGGAATCGTCCAGCATCTCCTGTGGCTCGTAGCCCAGCACGCGCGAAGCATTCTCGCTGACGAAGGTGAGCCGGAAGTCGCCCGACGGCACGCTGCTGTAGATGATGGCCGGTGTGTTGCCGATGATGTGGCGGTAACGTGCGTTATCCTTGAGCAGGGCACGCATGTCGGGGGCGTCACCGATCGTACTGTCGTCCAGGTGCGGACTGCTCAATTGCCTGGACACCAGGGCATCGCAATGTCCCATGATGGCCTCCCCTCATCGTAGCCTCCGCAGCAGGGGGCGGAGGTCTGCCCCGTATCGTTAGACGGTGCGATGCATCGCCAGAGCCTTGGCTGTACCGCGTTGCGACAGGTCCGGCTGGGACCGCGTCATGCCGGAAGCAGCGCCCGGCGCACTCCCCACGGCAGCATCCAGATTGAATACGCTGATCGCCTGGATCATTTGCTGGGTCGATTCTTCCAGGCTGGCGGCGGCCGCTGCGGCTTCCTCCACCAGTGCGGCATTGCGCTGGGTGACTTCGTCCATCATCACCACCGCTTCATTGACTTGCTGGATACCGGTCTGCTGTTCGCCGGAAGCGGCCGTGATCTCTGCCACTGCAGTGGCGGCCTGCGTCACCGAACGCATGATGCCGTCCATGGTGTCGCGCATCTCGTCGGCCAGCTTCACGCCGGCGCCGACGCGCTGCGACGATTCATCGATGAGGGCCTTGATTTCCTTGGTGGCCTGGGTCGAACGCTGCGCCAGGGTGCGCACCTCGCCGGCCACGACGGCGAAGCCGCGACCCTGTTCACCGGCACGCGCGGCTTCCACGGCGGCGTTGAGTGCCAGGATATTGGTCTGGAAGGCGATGCCATCGATCAGCCCGGTGATCTGCTTGATCTGGTCGGCGCTCTTGTTGATCGCATCCATGGTCTCGTTGATGTGCCTGATCGAGGCTTCGCCGGTGCGGGTGGTGACCAGCGCTTCTTCCACCAGACGGTTGGCCTGGCGCGCGTTTTCGCTGTTCTGGGTGACGGTGGAGGCCAGTTCCTCCATGCTGGCGGCTGTCTCTTCCAGACTGCTGGCCTGCGATTCGGTGCGCGAGGACAGGTCCATGTTGCCACGCGCGATCTCGCTGGTGGCCTGGGCCATGTGTACGCCACTGCGACGCACGTCGCCCACCGATGCCACCAGGTTCACACGCATCTGTTCCATTGCCTGCAGCAGGGCCCCCATTTCATCGCGACGTGCCTGCAGATCGTTGGCCGAGAGATCGCCACCGGCGACCCGGCGCGATTGTGCGACCGCCTGCCGCAGCGGTGTGAAGATGCGCGAGGCCAGTGTCATGCGCAGCAGCGCCAGGCTGGCCAGGGCAACGCCGGAGGCAGCCAGGGTCGGCAGGCTGCTGGCGTGATCCAGACATTGCGCATTGAGGAAGGCCAGTGCGCCTACGCCCACGGCGGCCACTCCCAGCCCGAGATCCAGCCGGGTCTTGAGCGATACCCGCGCCGCGCGTTGCACCGCGCCGCGCAATCCGGTCGGTACCACCTCGCCGCGATACACGGCGATGCGAGCACTTTCTTTCTTCAGTTCCTTGTAGGCCCCCTCGGCGGCATTGACTTCGGCACGACTGGGCTTGGTACGCACCGACATGTAGCCGCTGCAGACGCCGCGCTCCCAGATCGGGGTGACGTTGGCCTTGACCCAGTAGAAGTCGCCGTTCTTGCAGCGGTTCTTGACCAGGCCTGTCCAGGGCAGGCCGGCCTTGAGCGTGCTCCACAAGTCAGCGAAGGCCAGCTCCGGCATGTCCGGATGGCGCACGATGTTTTGCGGCGCGCCGATCAGCTCTTCTTCGGTAAAGCCGCTGACGGCGATGAAGGTCGGATTGACGTAGGTGATGCGTCCCTTGGTATCGGTCTTGGAAACGATCGATGCATGGGCGTCGATGTCGCGCTCTTGTTGGGTGACGGGCAGGTTCAGGCGCATGATCGACTCCAGGGAAGTTGGTTGATGGAATCATTAAAACACAAATTCATTTAAATCGTTTAAAAAACGATTTATTCGAGATATAAATAATGAATTCGTTGCGCGTCACCAACGTAGTTGTCGGAAGTAAAAGACCTGATGAGCTTTGTCGAGGATTAATCTAAGTATCTGAAATATATAGATAATATTAATTTTTATAGCGTTTTCCCGTCCGCTTTCCGAGCGTCTGGAGAAAAGCGACGTCGAAATATAAATGATTAATTTGTTTTATTTATTGGTGGGTGCCAGATGATGGAAAGTGTGCCGTCTCCATCCTTCCGCCCTCCCTTACCGGCGCGATCGATTACCCGCTCCAGGCTGGCAGGGCAAGGCAGGGGGGGCGCATGCTGTCCAATGCCCGCCCCCCGGACGGAACCTGCATTGCAGTGCGGACGAAACAAGCCCGCGCAGGCGTGTTGTTTCAGTGCTCCGCGTCTGCGCCTGACGCATGCTGCCGCAAGGCCAGCGCCAATTCCTGGTCCAGGCTGGCCATGTGCCTTACCAGCATGGCCGGGATCATCGCCATCACGATATCGGCCAGCGGCGCATTGCCATCGTCCAGGTAGGGGCGCAAGCGGTGCATCAGCGCCAGCAGCTCGGCATGGTCGCGCCGGTGGGCGCGGATTTCGCGATAGCCGATGGCTTCCATCATGTTTTCTTCTTGGCGAAAGCCGGCTTCGATCTCGGCGACCAGCGCCGCATAGGCACTGGCAAAGCGGTCCGCGGGCAAGGCCGCGAGGGCGGCAATGCCCTCCAGCACCTGGCGGTGCTCGGCATCCATGTCGGTGAGCAAGGCAGGGATGGCCTGGCGATGCAAGCCGGCGTCGATGGTCGGGGTGGGATCGGCGGTATGGGGCATGACCAGTCTCCAGCAGCAGGGTGCGACCGGTCGCGGGTCGGGGCGGAGGCGTCCGGGTCGCCGGCAACGGCGCGGTGCCGTTTGTTGCTGATCGGTGATCGCTAGCCGGAAGAACGCTCACTTCTGATTCTAGAAGCTTGGTCTCGAATTATTTTGAGATAGCGCAAAGCTGCCGGCATTGCCGGCGACGGAAAGTGCATGGCACAAAGCCGGACGCCACCCGTGAAGGTGGCGTCCGGCCTGCTTCAGTCAGCCACCCCGGAGGGCGGCCGCGCGCTTGTAAAAAGCGCCGTCATTGGCTCTGCAGTAGGTGCCGTCAGGGGGGCAGCACCTTGCGCAGCATTGCTGCCAGTTCGGGCGGGGAAAACTTGGCGACATAACCATCGGCGCCCACCGAACGCACATGGTCTTCGTTGGCTGAACCGGTCAGCGAGGAGTGGATCACCACCGGCAATTGCTTGTATCGGTCCGAGGCCTTGATCTTGCGGGTCAGGGTGAAGCCATCCATTTCCGGCATTTCGAGGTCGGTCAGCACCATGGCGACCTTGTCGGTCAGCGGCTTGCCTTCCTGTTCAGCTGCTTGCGACAGTTCCTGAAGTTTCTTCCAGGCCTGGAGGCCATCGGTAGTCATCACGTAGGGCAGGTTCAGGTCCTTCAGGCATTGCTCGATCAGGGCACGCGCCATGCGCGAATCGTCGGCGGCCAGGATCACCGAGCCAGGCTTGAGCCGGAACTCGTTGCTGGCCGGCGACGGGCTCTGCAGCTGTTCCTTCACCGGCGAGACCATGTTCAGGATATGTTCCACGTCCAGCACCTGGACCAGCCGGCCGCCATCGAGCGCCGAATCAAGGCGGGCGATGCTGGTCACCAGGCTGCCCGGCGAATGCGAATCGGCCGGCAGTACCTGGCTCCAGTCCAGGCGCACGATCTCTTCCACCGACTCCACCGCAAAAGCCTGGGTATGGCGGGCGAATTCGGTGATCAGCAGGATGTTCATGCCATGACCAGCCTTGCAACCGGCCACCGCCGGCAGGTCCACCACCGACATCACCTGGCCGCGGATGTTGACCATCCCCAGCATCGGCGAGCGCATGCCGGCCGCAGCGGTGATGTCCATCATGGGAACGATCTCGCGGATCTTGAAGACGTTGATGCCATACAGCTCACCAGGCTTGTCGGTGGAACCATCAGGGGTTCCCAGACGGAACAGCAGCAGTTCGAACTTGTTGCTGGAGGTCAGGTTGGTGCGTTCGTCGATTTCTTTTTGAAAGGCGTCCATTGTCGTCCTCGGGGATCAGAATTGTTCCCAGTCGCCGTTGTCGGCGGCATGGTCATGGCTGCTTTTGGTAGCGGCCGGGCGGGTCGGTGCAGCCGGCTGGGCGATGCTGCGGGCGCGGGCCTGGGCCACCGCCGGGCGCGCCGGGGTGATGTCGCGCACTACCGGTGCGGCTGCGGCCTGCATCATGGGCGCCGGCACATGGCTGCTGTCGAGGCGGAACACGCCAACGGTCTGGCTCAGTCGTGTCGCCTGTTCCTGCAGGGCCTTGGCGGCGGCAGCGGCCTGTTCCACCAGGGCGGCATTCTGCTGGGTGTTTTCGTCCATCTGCACCACGGCATTGTTGATCTGTTCGATCCCTTGCGACTGCTCGGCGCCGGCGGCGGTGATCTCGGCCACGATGTCGGAGACGCGCTTGACGCTGGCGACCACCTCGTTCATGGTCTGGCCGGCTTCGTGGACCAGCTTGCTGCCAGTGTCCACCTTGGTCACGGAGTCGTCGATGAGACCCTTGATTTCATGGGCGGCGGCAGCGCTGCGCTGGGCCAGCGAACGCACTTCCGAGGCCACCACTGCGAAGCCGCGTCCCTGTTCACCGGCACGGGCAGCTTCCACGGCGGCGTTCAGGGCCAGGATGTTGGTCTGGAAGGCGATGCCGTCGATCACGCCGATGATGTCGACGATCTTGCGCGAGGATTCGTTGATGGCGCCCATGGTATCGACCACCTTGCCGACCACCTGGCCGCCACTCTGGGCGATCTCGGACGCGGATACGGCAAGCTGGTTGGCCTGGCGGGCGTTGTCGGAGTTCTGGCGCACGGTGGAGGTCAGTTCTTCCATGGCCGAGGCGGTTTCTTCGAGCGCGCCGGCCTGTTGTTCGGTGCGGGAGGACAGGTCCATGTTGCCGGTCGCGATCTCGGCCGAGGCAGTAGAGATGGTGTCGGTACCCTGGCGCACTTCACGCACGATGTTCAGCAGGTTGCCGTTCATCTGCTTGAGCGCGTCCAGCAGCTGGCCGGTTTCATCGCGATGGGCGCTGGGGATGTCGGCGGTCAGGTCACCTTCGGCCACCTGGCGGGCAATGGCGACCGCATTGGTCAGCGGACGGGCCACCAGACGGGCGATCCACCACGAGAGAATCATCGACAAGGTGATGCATGCAACGACCAGGACGATGATGGCCAGACGTGCCTGTTCATAGACCTGGGTGGCAGTGGCATCGGAGACGGCAGCTCCCTTGCTGTTGACTTCGGAGAGTTCGCTGATCTGCTCCTGCAGCTTGCGATAGACCGGGGTGGAGGCGCTGTTGAGCAGGGCGTGTCCAGCCTGCTTCTGGCCGTCCTGGAACAGGGCGGAAATGCGGTCATGCAGTTGTTTGTATTCGGCTACGTTGCGCTGGATTTCCGGATACAGCTCCTTTTCACGGGGCTCGGAAACCAGCTTGCCGTATTCCGTCACTTCCTTCATCAGCATGTCCATCTGCTTGTCGGCGCGCTCACGTGAGGCCTGCTCTTCCTTCTTGTCGTCGGCCAGCAGCTGCTGCATGTCGAAGCTGCGCGAGCGGGCCAGTGCCAGGCTGATCTTGGACAGCGTGCTCATGCTGGGCAGCCAGTTGCGGGCGATGTCGGTGGAACTCTGGTTGACCTGCCCCAGTTGTGCAATGGCGAAGCCGCCCAGCCCTACGATGAACACCAGCACCACCAGAAAGGCAGCGTTGAGCTTGTGGGCGATTTTCAGATCGTAGAACCATTTCATGATGACAACTCCTGATAGGTGCGCTATTCGGATGTGTGAGTGCGCTCAGGGACCATCATAGGGAGGAAAAGCAAATAAATCAAATAAAACAAATTAAGCAGTTGTTTTATTTTCTTAGGGATTTTCCTGATTCAGGGGTTTTCCGGCGACGGGGCTTTGCTGCAGCCATTTTTCGACGGTATTCATCAAGCCCACCTGGGTGAAGGGCTTGCTGAGGTAATCGTCCATGCCGGCGTCCAGGCAGCGCTGGCGATCACCTTCGATGGCACTGGCCGTAAGGGCGACGATGGGGGTGCGCGGGCGACCCTGGGCCTGTTCGATGGCACGGATTTCGGCGGTGGCCTGGTAGCCATCCATGATGGGCATCATGCAGTCCATGAGCACAAGGTCGTAGCTGCCGCGACGGAGGGCGTCAACTGCCATCAGCCCGTTTTCCACTTCCTGCAGGACACAGCCACGACGCGCCAGCAGGATGCGCAGGAGCTGGCGGTTGATGTCGGTATCTTCGGCCACCAGGATGCGGGCGCCGTTCATCACCGTCGAGGGGAGGCTGGCAGGGGCGCCGGGGGAGGGCGCCTCCTGCACCGGCCTCTGCGCACTGAGTGACGCGGCCGGCGCTTGCTCCGCTTGCACGGTAGAAGCCGTCAGTACCGGGGATGGCGAGGGTGAGCCGGCGCCGGGCAGCGGCTGCGCGCCTTCGGCGCAGAGGATATCGAAGCTGAAGCGGGTCGACTGGCCCGGTACGCTATGGCAGGCGATCTTTCCACCCATCAATTCCACCAGATTCTTGCTGATTGCCAGGCCCAGCCCGGTGCCCCCGAAGCGGCGCGAGATCGTGTTGTCGGCCTGGGTGAATGGCTGGAACAGTTGCGCCAGGGCTTCCGGTGTGATGCCGATGCCGCTGTCGGCAACGGCAAAGAACAGCCGCCAGCGGTTGAGCCCCGATTCTTCCTTTCGTGCCGACATGCTCAGGCGCACGTGCCCGGCCGGGGTGAACTTGATGGCGTTGCTCAGCAGGTTGCCCAGCACCTGTTTCAGGCGCGAGGGATCGCCCACCAGGCACAGGCTTTCGTCGCAGTCGATGCGCAGGTCGAACTCCACCTCCCGGTTGTGGATCGACGGGCGATACAGCTCGGCCACATCGCGCGCCAGGCGGGCCGGATGGAAGGCCACCTCTTCCAGGTCCAGCTTGCCGGATTCGATCTTGGAAAAGTCCAGGATGTCGTTGATGATGCGCACCAGGCCGCTGCTGGCATTGTGGATGCTGTCGGCATAGTGGCGCTGTTTGCTGGACAGGCCCGATTCCATCAGCAGTTCGGACAGGCCCAGGATGCCATTCATGGGTGTGCGGATTTCATGGCTGACCATGGCCAGGAAGCGTGACTTGGCCTCGTTGGCCTGGTCGGCTTCTTCCTTCAACTGCATGGCCAGGGCGGCGTCCTGCTCGCGGCGCTGGGCCTGGCGCAAGGCCACGGCGAAACCACCGATCAGGCCCACCAGGCTGATGGCCGCCACCAGCATGAGCGGGTACATGGATTCCAGCCATTCGCCGAAATAGACCTTGTCGGTGACGCCGATCTCCAGAAACATCGGCGCATTGCGCACCGGCCGGTGTATGCCCAGCCAATGCTGCTGCATGAAATAGTAGGGGGCGCGGCCATCCTGGTTGGAAGGTCGTTGCGGATGCAGTTCAGCCAGCGGCGTGATGTCGCGCTCGGCATCAGTGGCGTGGACCAGGGCGGTGCTGATCAGGGCTTTTTCATCCTGGCGCGAGAGCAGGATGGAAAACGGCTTGTCCTTGGTGACGGCACTGAAGAAGTCTTCAAAGAAAGCGCAGGGCAGGGCCACCACCACGATGGCCAGCATGCGCCCCTGGCGATCATTGATGCGCCGGCTCAGGTAGAAGGTCGGCACGCCGGCGGCACGTGAATTGACGGTTTCTCCGAGGAAATCTTCGGTCGAGGCCGATTTGCTGTGGTGCAGATAGTAGTCGCGGTCGCTCAGGTCCAGCGGTGGCGCCGGATGGACACGCGAGAGCGCGATGATGCGACCGTCGGCGTTGCTGATGCCGACGCCGGAAATGAAGGGCAGTCCGCGGATCTTCTCGCGCAGCGCCTGCGAAAAATCGGCACTGCCCACGTGCTGGCGGAGTTGCAGCTCGTCATCGATGTTGGCCGCTTCGATGTCGTACTGGATGCTGTCGATCACCAGACGCGCCGAGGACATGGTCTGGGCCGTGCTTTCTGCCAGCACGGTGGAGAGGGTGGACAGATCGTTGCGCCAGTCGTTGAGACTGGCCCGATACAGCAATGCGCCTGAGACGATGAGGGTGGTCATCAGCAGGCCCAGCAGCAGTACGCCCAGCGTGACCGCGGAGCGGCGGATGCGGGGCCGCAGCGGCGTGGTGCGGGGGGCAGGCAGGGGCTGGCTCATGTCGTGCAGGCAGGTACGGCGTGGGTGGACGTGGATGCAGGCCTGATTCAGGCAGACATGGGCGCGTGGGCGTAGCGCCGGATCTCATCCAGTACCAGCCCGAAGCTGACCTGCAGTTGCACCAGTTCTTCGGGGCGTGGCGTCTGGCCCTGGCGGCCGGCCTGTTCGGTCTGCAGCAGCAGGGCAGTCAGTACACGGGCGTTGAACAGGGCGCACATGCCCTTGAGGGTGTGGCTCTCGTGGCGGGCGGCGTCGGCATTGCCGGCCAGGGTCGCCTGTTCCAGTCGCGAAAAGATGTCAGGTGCACTGTCGAGGAAGGTACGTGCCAGCGCCGCGACGGTGCGCGCATCGCCGCCTACGGCCTCCAGCAGATCGCTGGGATCGATATGAAGATAGTCGCTCGCTGACTGGCCCGGATGCACGGTTCCCCCCTGTGTTTTCATTTCTTTGCCGCCGTTTTATTTCGGCTCTTCTATTGGCAATGTGAAGCTGAAAGTCGATCCCTGATGTTGTTTGGACTGTAACACGAGTTTGCCCCCCATGAGCGTTACCAGACGCTGGGCAATGGTCAGTCCTAGACCGGCGCCATCCCTGGAACGGCGCACGCTGTCGTCGGCCTGGGTGAACTTCTCGAAGATGGTCTCCAGTTGCGCGGGTGGAATGCCGATGCCGGTGTCCTTGATATGGATGTCGAGCTGGTCGGCGGCACTGCGCTCGACCTCGACCATGATGCGGCCTGTGTCGGTATAGCGTACGGCGTTGCCGATCAGGTTTTCCAGCACGCGCAGCACCTTGCGCTGGTCGCATACCAGCAGCTGCGGGACGTCGTCTGCAATGCGGCATTCCAGCAGCACACCCTTGTCGCGGGCAGCCGCATAGTGGCGGGCGATAGCCTGCCCGACCAGTTCGCGCAGGTTTTCCGGTGCCATGTGAACGGTTACGCGGCGGTCTTCCAGTTCGGTCACCTCCAGAATGGCATTGACCAGGTCCAGCAGGCGATTGCCACTGTCGTGGATGGCCGTGGCGTACTGCGCCAGGGGCGACTCCCCCAGCTCCTCGCGCAAGGCGTCGGAATAGCCGAGCACGCCGTTGAGCGGGGTGCGGAACTCATGCGACATGTTGGACAGGAAGCGCGACTTGGCCTGGTTGGCCTGCATGGCGTCCTGGCGGCTGCGTTGCAGCGAGCCGGCCATCCAGATCAGTACCGCATTGAATACCAGCACCGCCAGCGTGATCAGGGTCGCCAGCGTGAGGGTACGGTTGCGTTCGCGGTAGTAGGGGGCCAGGCGTTCTTCGATGTCGATGCCCACCGAGGCGTAGAGCGGGTAGTCGCGCAGCTTCTGGAAGGCGTAGATGCGCTCGCGGCCGTCGACCCGGCTGGCGGCTTCCACCACGCCGCTGCCCTGGGCCAGCATGGCAGCGTAGACCTTGCCGCCGCGCACCTGCTCGCCCATGGCGTCCATGTCGCCGGTGCGGCGCACCCGTGCCACGCCATCGGCACCGACCAGGGTGATCACGCCGTGATGGCCGACATCGATCTGGTGGTACAGGCTGGTGAAGTATTGCGGGTCCATCGAGACCACTACCACGCCGCCGAAGCCGCCGTCGGGACGGTTGATGCGTCGCGTGAGCTGCAGCGACCATTTCTTGGAGACGCGGCCCAGTACCGGGGTACTGATGAAAAGCTTGTCTTCACCGCCATGCATGTGAACCTGGATGTGTTCGCGGTCGGACAGGTTCAGGGGCGTGAAGGGCTTGCTGGAGAGCACCACGTCACCGTTGCGGTCAACGATGGTGAAGAGGTTGTAGACGTTGCGTGCCACCAGGCCATTGTCGATTTCGTTGGCCAGGTCCAGGGCCGGGCCGCGTTCACCATAGCGGTAACGCAGGTAGACGGCAGCCTGGTCGGCTGCTTCGATGGTGCGGTAGGCATGTTCCAGGAACAGCCGCGAGAGCGACTGGGCATCGCGACGGGCGTCCTGCAGGTGGTTTTCGCGGCTGCTCTGCAGCTCCTTGAGCGCGCCAAGCCACAGACCGCAGATCAGCAGCAGGGAAAACAGCCCCAGCGCCAGGCGCAGATCGATGCGCGCAAACCGGAGGGGCAAGAGAGAGGTTTTCCGGTCATCCATGGCGCTGCTGGCCTTTCCAGTGGTAGTCCCTAGCGGGACTCGCGCTCCCTGCGTGCACAACAGGCCCGCATGTAGCCGCGTAATTCATCAAAATTGACCGGTTTGGGGAAGAACACCACCCCTGCCGGAATACCGCCACGCTGCGCCATCTCGTCCTGATCCAGGCTGCTGACGATGGCGATGCTCACATCGCGCAGTTGTGGATCGTTGAGGATGGTCTTGACCACTTCGTAGCCGTCCATGCCTTCCATCACGATATCGGCCAGCACCACGTCGGGTTTGCTGCGCGCGATCTCCAGCAGTGCCTTGTAACCGTTGTCGCAATAGACCAGATCCAGCGGCAGCCCCCAGGAACCGAGCGCGCTTGCATACAGCTCGCGTTGCAGGCGGTTGTCCTCGATCACCAGTACGGCGGTGCGGCCATTGCCAGGGCGCGGTGCCGGCGCGTTGCGACTGTACTCGGCAGCGTCGCCGGAGCTACCCGGCGTGGCCTTGTAGGCATGCACGGCAGCCAGCGGAATGCGACGGTGACCGCCCTTGGTCTTCCAGGCTTCGATGATGCCGGCCTCGACCAGTTGCTGAACGGAGGACACCGAAATGCCCAGGATATGGGCCGCTTCCTGCGTGGTGCAGACCTCGGAGCTGATTGTCTTTGCGGTTTTCATAAATCCATTATCGGTATATTACACAAATAAATCAAATTCGTTAGATAAAATTTGAATTCGGTATAATCGGTTTTCGACGAAAAGCAACAGTCTTGCCGCGCAGTCAGTTTCGACGACCGCATCAGGCAGGGAATTTCGTGAGTTCGTCAGATTTTGTGTATTTTGCCTGCTTTTGGGCAATCCAGCAGAAGTTATCGGCCGGCGGGAGTTTCCGCCGACGATGCCCCGTGCCAGCCCTATAGACTGTCCAGGCGAGCGCGCAGGGTGGCGGCCTGTTCCTGCAGGCGGGTGATATCGGTCTGGTCCATCTTCTTGAGTTGCTGGTAGGCCATGCCCATGCGCGGGTTGTTGCCGAAGGTGGAACGGTGGCGCAGGAAAAAATCCCAGTACAAGGCATTGAAGGGGCAGGCGTCCTCGCCGGTCTTCTGCTTGGGATCGTAGGCGCAGCCCTGGCAGTAGTCGCTCATGCGCCCGATATAGGCGGCGCTGCTGACATAGGGCTTGGTGGCGATGATGCCGCCGTCGGCCCATTGGCTCATGCCCAGGGTGTTGGGCAGTTCCACCCATTCGAAGGCATCGATGTAGATGCCCAGGTACCAGTGGTGCAGTTCCTTGGGGTCCAGTCCGGCCAGCAGGGCGAAGTTGCCGATGACCATCAGGCGCTGGATGTGATGCGCATGTGCCGTCTGCAACGACTGGCCGATGGCGTGCTGCAGACAGCGCATGCGGGTCTGGCCGGTCCAGAACCAGGCCGGCAGCGGCAGCCGGTGTGCCAGGGCATTGCGTTCGTCATAGCCGGGCATCTGCGACCAGTAGATGCCCCGCACGTATTCGCGCCAGCCGATGATCTGGCGGATGAAGCCCTCCACCGCCGCCAGCGGCGCATCGCCATCGCGATAGGCCTGCTCGGCGCGACGGACCACCTCCAACGGCTGCAGCATCTTGACGTTGAGCGCGAACGACAGCAGCGAGTGGAACAGGCGCTGGGCCCGGCTGCTCATCGCGTCTTCATAGTCGCCGAAGCAGGGCAGCACGCGGGTGATGAAATGCTCCAGGTGCTGCAGGGCTTCGTCGCGATCCAGTGGCCAGCGCAACTGCTTGGCCTGCGGCTCGCCGAAGCTGGCCACGCCCTGTTGCTGCAGCATCTGCCATAGCGCGCCGTGGTCGTGCGGTGCGCGCCAGTCTTCCGGTTCGGGCGGAGTACCGGGCCAGCGCTTGCGATTGTCGTGGTCGAAATTCCATTGACCGCCCTCGGGCTGGCCGGCCGCATCGAGCAGCAGTTCGAAGCGGCGGCGCATTTGCCGGTAGAAGTGCTCCATCAGCCATTGCTTGCGCCCGGCGAAGAGGCGCGGCAGCTCATGGCGGGCGGTGAGGAAGTGCTCGGTATCGACCGCAGTTGCCGGCAGCGCCTGGCCCTCGGCCCATTGTTGCAAGGTCTGGTCGACCCGCCATTCATCCGGCGCCTGCCATTGCACCTCCTGGGCCTGGTAGTGGGTCACCAGGGCCGACAGGTTGGCCTCAAGCGACTGGCGGTTGCTGGCATCGTCCAGGCTGATGTAGCGCACCCGGTGGCCGTCGGCGCGCAGGCGCGCGGCAAAGGCACGCATGGCGGCGAAGATGGCCAGGATCTTCTGCGCGTGGTGCAGCACGTAGTCGGTTTCCGAACGGACTTCCATGAGCACGTAGACCACCTCGGGATCGACAGTATTGAACCAGGAATGCAGCGGGTTGAGCTGGTCACCCAGGACCAGGCGCAGAGTGCGGGCCGGATGAGACGAGGACGTGTCTTTCTTCTTCATGCTGATGCGTCAAAAAGGATGCCTGCGCCCATAGCGGCTCAGTGCCACGAAGGCGCAGAGCTTGAGCAGGCAGGGCAGGGCGGCGTAGACCAGGGGCAGGCTGGTGCCGGGGCCCTGGCCAGGGTGGTAATCCAGGGCCGACAGGATGGGGAGCGCGATGCCGGCCAGGGCCAGCGCCAGCTTGCCCAGCATGGTGAGGATGCCAAAGGCCGCGCCCACCGAGCCGCGCCCGGTGACGACCCGCGCCAGCAAGACCGGCGGTAGCAGCAGGTCGGCGCCCAGTGCGGCACCGGTGGCCAGGCACACGGCAAGGAAGGCGAGGCGATCTCCCGGCCCCAGCCACGCCGCGCCGATGAAGCCCACGGTCGACAGCAGCATGGCCAGGCGCCAGCAGGCCACCGCGCCGACCTTGCGCGCCAGCGCACTCCACAGCGGCAGACCCAGCGCGGCCGCGCCGAAATAGGCGGCCAGGAACAGGCCGGCCAGGGCCTTCTCCTGCAATTGATCTTCGATGAAGAACAACGCCAGCGTGGCCGGAATGGCAGCCGACAGGGCATTGAGCAGATAGGGGGACAACAGGGCGCGGAAGGCGTGATTGGCCCACAGGCTGGTCAGCGCCTGTCGCCACGGCTGCCCGGCTGCCACGGTGGGCGGCGCCGGCTGGCGCAGCAACAGCACTAGCGCCACGCCCAGCACGGCGGCAAAGAACAGGCAATACATATTGAGACGGGCCGTTACCTGCGCCGGGTCGGCGGCCAGGATGCCCACCGGCACCACGCTGGCCACGATCACCCCGACCAACCCGGCCGCCTCGCGCCAGGCCACGGCGCGCAGACCATCGTCAGGCAGGCGCGAGCCCCATGACAGGTAGGCGATGCTCAGCATGCTGTGCGCGCCATAGGCCAGCACCAGCATGCCGACCAGCCAGGGCATGGCCGCCTGGGGCGTGGCGGGAGGATTCCACAGACAGACGAAAGCCAGTGCCAGCACCAGCGCGGCCAGGCCCATCCAGCGCTTCTGGCGTTGCGCCGAGTGATCCAGCAGATGACCGAAGAGCGGGTCCTGCAGCATGTCCAGCAGGCGTGCGGCGAACAGGACCCACCCCAGCGGAGCCAGCGCCACGCCGACATGGCTGGCGTAATACGCCGGCAGCTGTACGAACAGCGGCAGCGCCGCCATCGCCAGCGGTGCGCCCAGCATACCGTAGGCCGGGTCGTGCCAGCGCCCGGGCAGGCGGGCGGTGCCTGCACTCAAGGCGTTTCCCCCAGCAGGCGGCGTCGCAGGCTGTCGTCACGGCTGGGCTGGCCGAGCCAGATATTGAAGAAGGAGCGTGCCAGTTCGGGATCGGCGATCTCGGCCAGCAGCTTGTTCCTGTCATAGAGCCGCATGCCACGTCGGGGCAGATAGACGCCCACCAGTTCATCGCCATCGGCGACATCGACGAAGGCGCGGCTGAGCTCGCTCTTCCAGCGCGCCAGCGTGGGGCCGGGGATCGGCGCCGGACTCATGCGCTGGATTTCGTCGATGGAGGTATTGGCCAGCCGGTCGCGGCTGATGCCGACCTTGTAATCCAGTTGCAGCGCGAAAGGCTGGTTGTCGTCCAGAGGGCGCTGCGGCGCCCACAGGGTGGCGTCATAGATGCGCAGGCCCAGCCAGCGCATGGTGCCGCTGCCCACTGTCTGCGCCTGCGGCAGCACTTCGCGCCAGGGTGGGGTGGCTTGCGGAGCGGCCTGCGCGAAGGCGGTCCCGGCCAGGGAGAGTTGCAGGCCCAGAGCGATGCCTGTCATCAGGCGCCGCCGGTAAGACGAAGACAGGGAGGCAAACAGGGTGAACAGGGCGGTAGCGATGGACATGCGGGTCATTCCTCGGGGCGAAGGTAGGGTGCACCAATGCGCGGCGCTTCACATGCTCGCTAGATTACTACCAAAGAAAGGCGAACGCTACTACTCGGTATTTTTTATTTACCAATCGGTATTATAGTGTTCGAGCCAGACCGTTCAGCGCGTCCATTTGCGCTCGTAGTCCATCTCCTCGAAGTGCTGGACCAGGAAATCGATGAACACCCGGACCTTGGCCGGCAGGTGCTTGCGCCCCTGGTAGGCGATATTGATGGTCAGGCGCGGCAGGTCCCAGTCATCCAGCACCGGCACCAGCCGGCCGGCGACGACGTCGTCGTAGATGATGTAATTGGGCTGGATCAGGATGCCCAGCCCCTCCAGCGCGGCGGCCCGGATGATCTGGCCGTCGTTGGATTGCATCAGGGCGCTGATCTCCAGCGTGCGTTCACCGGCCTGGCGGTGGTGAAAGCGCAGGCTGTTGGGCTGGTTGGCATGGCTGTAGACCAGCAGGTCGTGCGTGGCCAGGTCCTCCAGCGTGCGCGGTACGCCACGTGCGGCCAGGTAACCCGGAGCGGCGGCCAGGATGCGGCGGGTCGAGGCCAGGCGGCGCACGGCGATGTTGGAATCCGGTTCGAACTCGCGGGTGCGGATGGCCACATCGATGCCACTGTCGAGCAGGTCGACGTAGCGATTGGCCGCTACCAGGTCCAGCGTGATGTCCGGATAGAGCCGGTGAAAGCGCGGCAGGATGGGGCTGATGTGCTTCATGCAGAACGACAGCGAGGAGGTCACCCGCAGCATGCCGCTGGGCGCCACGCTATTGGCGTTGACCAGTTCCTCGGCCTCCTTCATCTGCACCAGGGCCGCCTTGCATTGGCGGTAGAAGGCTTCACCGGTCTGGCTCAGCCCCAGGCGGCGCGTGCTGCGCTCCACCAGGCGTGCACCCAGGCGTTCTTCCAGCGCCGCCAGGCTGCGGCTGGCCGCGGCGTTGGACATGCCCAGCACCTCTGCCGCACGCGACAGGCTGCCCAGCTCGGCTACCTGCACGAAGAGTTCGAATTGGCTCCAGCGGTCCACCCGGGTCTCCCGTCATGGCCGGGTGGAAAACAGTTTTCCACTTCCGGCATATATCCCTCCAAAAAACCGGCCTATATTAACGCCCAGCGGAAAAATCTGGACGATCCACCCAAAATAAGCGAGGAGACCATGCTCAACCTGAACGAAGACACCATCACCCAGGCCGTGCTGGCCCGCCATGCAGGCATGCCCGACGAGCGCCTGCGGCAGATCATGACCAGCCTGGTGCAGCACCTGCACGCCTTCGCCCGCGAGGTCAAGCTGACCGAGGAAGAATGGTTCGAGGGCATCCGGTTTCTCACCGAGACCGGCCAGATGTGTTCCGACAAGCGCCAGGAATTCATCCTCCTCTCCGACACCCTGGGCCTGTCCACGCTGGTGATGGCGCAGCAGAACCACAAGCCCGCCGGTTGCACCGAGGCCACGGTGTTCGGTCCTTTCCATGTCGAGAATTCACCGCGCTACGAACTGGGTGCCGACATCGCCAACGGCGCACGGGGCGAGCCCTGCTTTGTCAGTGGCAGTGTGCGCGGACTGGATGGGCAGCCGCTGGCCCATGCCACGCTGGAAGTCTGGCAGGCCGACGAGGATGGCTTCTACGACGTGCAGTATCCAGACCTGGACCAGCTGCAAGCCCGTGGCACCCTGCAGACCGACGCCCAGGGGCGCTTCCATTTCCGCAGCATCCTGGCCAACTCCTATCCCATCCCGCATGATGGCCCGGTAGGGCGGATGCTGGACAAGCTGGGCCGGCATCCATGGCGCCCGGCCCACCTGCACTTTCGCATCCGGGCCGAGGGATATGAAACATTGATCACCCACGTGTTCCGCCGCGGCGACCACTACCTGGACTCGGATGCGGTGTTCGGTGTGCGTTCCACGCTGATTGCCGACTGGCCGCGCCATGAAGCGGGCATCGCCCCCGATGGCAGCCATTGCGAGCAGCCGTTCTACACGCTGCACTATGATTTCATCCTCAATCCCCAGCGCAACTGAACCGAGACCGTCATGCAAGCCTTTACCTACACCAGCGCTGCCGCCCGTGTGATCTTCGGCGCCGGCAGCCTGCAACATCTGGTCCGTGAAACCGAGCAGCTGGGCGCCCGCCGCGCGCTGGTGCTGTGCACCCCGGGCCAGCGTGCCGAGGCCGAACGCGTGGCCGCGCTGATCGGCGAGCGCTGCGCCGGCATCTTCGACCAGGCCGTCATGCATGTGCCCATCGAGACCGCGCGCCACGCCCGCGAAGTCGCCCGCGAACTGGAGGCCGACTGCGCCATCGCCATCGGCGGCGGTTCCACCATGGGCCTGGGCAAGGCCATCGCACTGGAGTCCGAGCTGCCCATCCTGGCCATCCCGACCACCTATGCCGGCAGCGAGATGACGCCGATCTATGGCATCACCGAAGCCGGCCTCAAGAAGACCGGGCGCGATGTGCGCGTCTTGCCGCGCACCGTGATCTACGATCCCGAGTTGAGCCTGGGCCTGCCGCTGCCCTTGTCGGTCACCAGCGGCATCAATGCCATGGCGCATGCGGCTGAGGGTTTGTACGCGCCCGATGCCAATCCCATCATGTCGATGCTGGCCGAGGAGGGTATCCGCGCACTGGCCGAAGGGCTGCCGCAGATCGTCCTGCGCGCCGATGACCTGGACGCCCGCAGCCAATGCCTGTACGGCGCCTGGCTGTGCGGGACGGTGCTGGGCAATGTCGGCATGTCGCTGCATCACAAGCTGTGCCACACGCTGGGCGGCAGCTACAACCTGCCGCATGCCGAGACCCACACCGTGATCCTGCCGCATGCACTGGCCTACAATGCGCCGGCCGCGCCGCAAGCCATGCAGCGCATCGCCCGCGCCCTCGGTAGCGGGGACGCAGCACAGGGCGTGCATGCGCTGGCGCGCACGCTGCAGGCGCCGTTGTCGCTGCGCGAGCTGGGCATGCCCCATGAAGAGCTTGATCGCTGCACCGATATCGCCTTGCAGAATGCCTACGCCAATCCACGTCCGCTGGAGCGGGCCGCCTTGCGCGCCTTGCTGGAAAATGCCTGGCATGGCCATGCACCGGCTGCGGGGAACTGAGATGGCGGTGCGGCACATCGTGATGTGGGACATCCAGGGCGAGCGCGGTAGCGCGCCGCATCTGGCCAATGTCGAACAGGTCAGGCAAGCCTTCGAAGGGCTGGCCGGCCGCATTCCCGGCCTGCGCCATCTGGAGGTCGGCACCGACGTCAGTGGCGTCGATTACGCCTGTGACGTGGTGCTGGTCACGGAATTCGACAGCGCCGAGGCCTTGCGCGCCTATGCCGATCATCCCGCCCACCTGGCCGTGCGCCAGCAACTAGGCAGCCTGCGCATCGCGCGGCACCAGGTGGATTATCCGGTGCGCTGAAAAGCGACCAAAAGCCGGGCTGAAAGGCTGCGCAAAAGTGGCAGACGCGCCACGCCCATCGATCAGCGCAGCAGCAGGTGACCGATGGCGGCGCGTTCTTCCATCAGTTCATCGACGGCCCCCTGCAGGCGTTCACGTGCGAACGCGTCGATCGCCAGGCCGGTGATACGTTCAATGCGACCTTCTTCGCAGCGCACTGGCACGCCAAAGAAAATCCCTTCCGGAATATCGTAGTCGCCATTGGAGGGCAGGCTCATTGATACCCACCGGCCGTGGCTGCCGCAGACCCAGTCACGCATGTGGTCCACCGCCGCACTGGCGGCTGATGCCGCTGATGATTTGCCGCGGGCTTCAATCACCGCACTGCCACGTTGTGCCACGCGGGGAATGAAGACTTCCCGATTCCATTGCTCATCCTGGATACGCAGGGGCACCGGCTCGCCTCCGACCAGCGCGAAGCGATAGTCGGCATACATGGTGGGTGAGTGATTGCCCCACACCATCACCTGCTCCAGGCTATCCACCGGTTCGCCCAGGCGCGTGGCCAGCATGGCGCGAGCCCGATTGTGGTCCAGTCGCATCATCGCGCTGAAGCAGGCGGGGGCGAGGTCGGGGGCGGCACTCATGGCGATGAGGGCATTGGTATTGGCCGGGTTGCCGACCACCAGCACCTTGACCGAGCGGCTGGCAACGGCATTGAGTGCGCGCCCCTGCTGGGCGAAGATGTTGGCGTTGGCTGCCAGCAGGTCGCGCCGTTCCATGCCCTTCTGGCGCGGCTGTGCGCCGACCAGGATGGCGTGATCGACCTGATCGAAGGCGCGCTCTGCGTCATCCGTGCAGACGATACCCCGCAGCAGCGGGAAGGCGCAGTCCTGCAATTCCATTTCCACGCCGCGCAGTGCCGGCTGCGCCGCAGGGACATCCAGCAAGCGCAGGCTGACCGGCTGGTCTGGCCCCAGCATGTCGCCGTTGGCGATGCGAAAGACCAGTGAATAACCGATTTGACCGGCGGCGCCGGTGATGGCGATGTGCTTGATTGGCTTCATGATGGACTCATAGTTGATGAATGGGAGGCCCGGTGCAGCAGAAATCGAATCTGAAGCTTCGACCTCCACCGCCCGTCTTGCCTGGACTGTTCTCGCAGACCGTGAATCCACTTTACGCACGTCTGATGAAGCTGTAAAACAACTTAATCTGTTTTGATCAACCTACAAAAAAGGTAGATATTTGCCTCGGTATTGCTGTCTCCCGACCGCTTAGACCATGCCGCCATTGGCGCGGATGGTCTGGCCGTTGATCCAGCCGCCGGCCGGGCTGACCAGGAAGGCCACCACCTCGGCGATATCGTCCGGCTGCGCCAGGCGTTCCAGCGGCGGCAGCTTGGCCAGGTGTTCGATCTGGGCCTCGGTCTTGTCCTTGAGGAAGAGATCGGTGGCGGTCGGTCCCGGCGCCACGGCATTGACGGTGATGCCGCGTCCGCGCAGTTCCTTGGCGAAGATGTTGGTCATGGCCTCCACCGCCGCCTTGGTGCCGGCATAGACCGAATACCCGGGCAACGCCAGGGCTTTCACGCTGCTGGAAAAGTTGACGATGCGGCCGCCGTCGCGCAGCCGTTTGGCGGCGATGCGCATGGTGTTGAAGCTTCCTTTGAGGTTGATGGCGATCAAGCGGTCGAAGAGCTCGTCATCGGTATCGGCCAGCATGGTCAGGCCGGGCTGGATGATGCCGGCGTTATTGACCAGGAAGTCGACGCCACCGAAAAGCGTGCAAGCCTGATCAACCATGGCGGCCACCTGTGCCGGGACGGCGACATCGGCCTGGACGGCGGCAGCCCGTCCGCCGGCGGCTTCGATCCCGGCCACGACCGCGTCTGCGTCGGCCTTGCGACCGGCATAGTTGATGATGACGGCGATGCCGTCGGCCGCCAGGCGCCTGGCGATGGCCGCCCCGATGCCGCGTGATGCGCCGGTGACGATGGCGACCTTGTTGCTGGAACGGGAGCCGGAAGCGGTATTGGCGATACTGGTCATGGTTTTTCTCCTGAATGGAAAGTCATTGGGACGGAACGGCATGGAAGAATCATCTCACCGGTATCGCTTCTGCTGTAGTCGTATAATCGACATATCGCTTATCCACTTATTGCATAGCCATGTTCGATGATCTGCTCCTGTTGCGCAGCTTCGTTGCCATCGTCGAATGCGGCAGCATCTCCGCGGCTGCACGGTCGCTGCAGATGGCCCAGCCGACCCTGAGCCGGCAGTTGAGCGCGTTGGAACAGCAGTGCGGCGCCGAGCTGCTCAGGCGCGATACCCATCGCATGAGCCTGACCGAGACCGGCCAGCGCTTCCTGCACGATGCCCGCGCCATCATCGAACTGGCCGACGCAGCCCAGCAACGACTGAGGCTGGAACAGGGCGGACTGCAGGGCAACATCCGGGTGTTTTCCACCATCGACTTCGGGCAGACCGTGGTGAGTCGTCTCATCAGCAGTTTCATCCACGCCCACCCCGGCGTGACGATGGAACTGGCCTATTCGAACCGTCCGCTGCACATGATCGAGGAGGGCTGCGACGTTGGCATCATCGCTGGCGAGCTGACCGACGACCGGGTGGTGGCGCGCTCCCTGGGACAGATCCGCCGTCATGTGGTGGCGTCGCCCGGGCTGGTGGCGGCACACCGCCGCTGCCGTCGTCCGGAAGACCTGCAGGAATGGCCGTGGGTGATCCTCTCGTCCGCTACCTTTGGCGGTACGCGCGAGGTAACGCTGTATCGGGACGGGGAAGAAAGTCGCCTGCAGGTACGCCCGCTGCTGCAATCCGAAGGCGTGACCAGCCTGCGCGAAGCAGCGCGCATGGACCTCGGCGTGGCGGCGTTGCCGACCTGGCTGGTCGAGGAGGATCTGGTCTCCGGCCGGCTGGTGCGACTGCTGCCGAAGTGGGAAGCCAGCACGCTGCCGGCGCATGTGGTCTATCCGGCGCGGCGCAACCTGCCGCTGCGGGCCAGGACCTTCGTGGACTTTGCGCTGGAGTACATGTCCACGGTCCTGACCTCGCACAGGCGCTGAAAAGCCGCGCTGAAGGATTGCACGGAAGAGCTGCGTCCGCTCTGCCTCAGGAGTGCAGGGCCTCGCTCCAGAGATCCACCGGACCCAGGCGATCAGCACTTTGCGTGGCCAGCATCCAGCCTGGATATTCCGGCGCTGCCGCTTTCCTCCCGCATCCGAGCGGGCGTTTCTGTGACGACATATTGCTGAGTTAGAATCGTTCGCCAAGACGTTATCAATACGTTGCTGAAAAAATTCACTTGGGGGGAAGAATGAGTTACTTCGAAAACCTGCCGCGTCGCAAATTTTTGCAGGCCGGGGCGGCATTGCTGTATGCGGGCAGTGTTCCTTCGGCGCTGCTCGCCGCGCCCGCGCTACATTCCCCCAGAAACCTGCGAGCCCTGCGCAGCAGCATGCACGGCCGTCTGATCTTCCCGGGTGAAATGGGCTATGCAATGGCCGCTGCACCCAACAATGCCCGCTATGCCGACATCCTGCCACGCGCCGTGGCGATGTGCGCCGACGCGCATGATGTCCAGCTCTGCCTGCGCTGGGCGGCCGACCATCGCGAGCCGTTTGCGATCCGCTCGGGCGGCCACAACTACGCTGGATTCTCCACCACCCGGGGCTTGCTGATCGACGTCAAGGCGATGAACAAGGTGTGGTACGACCTCGACAAGAACCGTGGCTACATCCAGGCCGGTGCCTGCAATCAGGATATGGCCGACGCTTTCAGCGGTACCAATTTCGCAATCCCCTCAGGCCGTTGCCCGACCGTGGGTGCCAGCGGCCTGGTGCTGGGCGGCGGCTGGGGTTTTTCCGCGACCCACGCGGGCCTGACCTGCGACAGCCTGGTGCAGACCGACCTGGTGCTGGCCAGCGGCAAGCAGGTCTCCGCCGATGCCGGCGGTGATTACAGCGACCTGTTCTGGGCGCTGCGCGGCGGGGGTGGCGGCAACTTTGGCGTCAACACCGCATTCAGCTTCGAATTGCATGAGGTCAAGGATGATGTGACCATCTTCAACATCGTGTGGCCGGGCGAGAAGCAGGTCGAATTGCTGCTTGCCCTGCAAGCGATCCAGAACGAGCACGCGCAGCATATCTCCACCCGCACCAAGGCCTATCCCAGCGCGCCAGGTGCGTATCCGAAGCGCGACCAGCTGCTGGTGACCACCTTGGGCCAGTTCTTCGGTCCGCGCGAAAAGGCGCTGGAAGTGCTGGCACCGGCGCTCAGTATGGTCAAACCGATCAAGCAGGACATCCGCCAGATGAGCTACTGGCAAGCACGCGACTACCTCATCACCGATGATCCGAATGGCATGTACGATCTGCGTTCGAGCTACGTCGCCGACAAGCTGCCGCCGGAAGCGCTGGAAACCATGCTGCGCTGGATGATGAAATGGCCCGGCGGCTCGCTGCTGCCGCAGAACATGGGCATCCTGTTCGCCATCGGCGGCAAGGTCAGGGAGGTGGCGGCGGACGCCACCGCGTATGTGCACCGCAATGCCAATTACATCTTCGAGATGGAGAGTGCCTGGGCGCCGATCGATCATCCTGACACGGTGCGCCGGCAACAGGCATGGCTGGCCGCTTACTTCGAGGACATGCAGTGCTATATGCTGCCGCAGTCCTACGTGAATTTCCCCAGCCGGAACCTGCCCCACTGGGCCAAGGCCTATTACGGCGGCAATCTGACACGACTGATGCGGGTGAAGAGAAAGTACGATCCCGAGAAGCTGTTCACGTTCGAGCAAAGCATACCGTCAGCTTGAAGAGGGAATCGCCTGGACCTGATCCACCCCGGGTCCGATCGAGGCCCAGGCATGCTATCTGTGAAGCATTCGTGCAGGTTCAACCCAGGTTACCGGCGAAGCGTCGTGCGTAGTCTTCACGTTTAAAGGCCTCGATCACGAAATCGATGAAGAATCGCGTCTTGGCCGGGAGCAGGTGGCGGCTCGCATAGTAGAGAGAGATTGCGCCCGCATCGGCCCACCAGCGCGGCAAAACCCGCACCAGCTCCGCCGACTCCAGTCCTGCCAGGATATCAGGAACGGCCACCATGGCCATACCCAAGCCCAACTGCACCTCGCTCTTGCATCAACCATAACCGGACCAGCCGGGCCGCCGCGTTGCTGGTGCAGCGCTGCGGCCACTTCGGACAGGGAGGCAGCTTGCACTTTGGTCAAGACCCTCGGCAAAGCGCGATTGCTGTCGCCCTGCTTGTTCAGGTTAAATCTGGCAGGCGCACGCCATTGCCTTTGTCTGTCACGACCTCGACAAGTAGATTCCGAATCCAGCGATGGCCAGCGTGTCCGTGGCTGCGCTCGTGCCAAATCAAGCTGACGTCGAACTGCTCCGAGAGCCAAGGGATATCGATCAAGACGAGCCGGTCCGCCTGGCCTCGTAGTTGCCGCCTCGGCACAAGGGCGACAAGATCGCTAGACGAAACGATCTCGGGGACGAAGAGGAAGGACGCTGCCGACATAACGACTTGGCGGCGCTGCCCAAGCGCTGCCAGTGCCTCGTCGATCGGCGTTGTGAAGGCGCCGCCCGATGGTGACACGATTACATGTTCCAGTTTCGCGAACTCTCCGGGCGTAAGTCCGGGCCTGAGACTTGGATGATCTCGTCGACCGATGAGGACGTAGGTCTCCGTGTATAGGTGGCAGGTTCGCAGATGCACGTGACTGGGATCAGGCGTGGTGAGAGCCAGGTCGATCTCGCCGCGACTTAGCTGTTGCTCCATCGACGCAGGATCCCAATGGCGAACGGCCAGGCGCACCCCCGGCGCGCGCTGCCTCAACGTCACAGCGAGCGGTATCAGGACCGCAGCCTGCACATAGTCCGTGCAAGCCACCGTGACTGTCAGCTTGCCCCGTGCCGGCGAGAAGTCTTTATGGGAATGGAGGGTAATTCGCAGTTGATCGAGCGCTTCTCGCAGCGGGCCGATTAGGTCGAGCGCCTTGGCCGTAGGCGTCATCCCGCGGTGGGCCGGGACAAGCAAGGGATCGTCGAACACATCCCGAAGGCGGCTCAACTGTGCGCTCACTGCTGGCTGACTAAGGTGAAGTCGCGCGGCCGCCTTTGTCACATTCCGCTCTGCCAGGAGAGCTTCAAGAGTCAGCAACAAATTGAGATCGATGCGTCCGGTATCCATGTGGTGGATTGTAGAGTAAAAAATAATCGATTTCACATATACCATGGCCAGAGGCCATCATGCGGTCATTGCAAACCACTTGGAGAACCGCACCATGACCAAGAAAGTCCTCATCGTCTACGCCCACCCTGAGCCGGCCTCGCTGACGCGGCAACTGGTCGATGTCTCGATTGAAGCCCTTACCGCCCAAGGGCATGAAGTCATTCAGTCGGACCTCTATGGCATGCGCTGGAAGGCTGTCTTCGATGCAGAGGATTTTCCGAGCAGGGTTAATCCTGATCGCCTCTCGTACATTATGGAATCAGGTCATGCCTATGCAACTGGGCAGCAGACGGCGGATGTCGCCGCAGAGCAGGTGAAGCTGCTGGCGGCCGATGCGGTGATCATGCAGTTCCCCCTCTGGTGGTATGGCTTGCCCGCCATCCTGAAAGGCTGGATCGATCGTGTCTACGCCTTCGGCTTTGCCTACGGGTACAAGAATGGCACCAACGAATATCGCTTTGGGGACGGCATCCTGAAGGGCAAGCGGGCGCTGGTTAACGTTTTGGCAGGCGGCCCGGCTGCGGACTATGGTCCGCGCGGCATCAACGGCCCGATTGATCAGCTGCTCTTTCCGCTCACCCACGGCGCGCTTTTCTATCCAGGCATGGACGTGCTCCCCGTCCATCCGGTGTACGGCGCCGCCCATGTCGGCAAAGCGGAAGAGATCGAACTCATCCGGGCGGCGTGGCGTAGTCGCGTCGAACGCCTGTTCGACGACGCGCCGATTCCGTTTCGCTCGCAGAACGGAGGCAGCTTTCCCGATCGCCACACCATGGCCGACCATGTTTCGCCAGGCCAAACCGGCATCGCCGCGCACATTGCCGACCTGACCGACGCATAAGGACATGGTAATGGATATGGCCCTCATCGGGCTTGGGCAAATGGGCTCGGGTATGGCCGCCAGGCTGGCCTGGAACAATCGCGACAAGGATGTCTTTCCGGACATCCCTGGCGAGGCCGAATGGATCCCGCTGCCGGCGCACCCAAAGAACACGGATGTCAACGAACTCGCTTGGACGACAATAAACAAAAAACCCGCTATCTCCTAGGAGATAAGCGGGTTTTCCGGATGTCCTTGGATTTCAAAGGACTGATGTTTGGTGGAGCCGGCGGGAATCGAACCCGCGTCCAGAAGCACTCTACAGACAGTTCTACATGCGTAGTGCAGTCAATTGGTTTTGATCCTGGCGACGCGGACGCACACGCTTCGACAGGACGAGTTACCTTGGATTTAATGACGTATCAAGTAACCCGATACGCCACGATTCCCTGTAAATGACTCTACCGCTGTTGCCAGCACACCCCAGGGAAGAAGTGCTGTAGAGCTAGAAGTTTCTTAGGTTTCTAGGTGCGATTTACGCTGCGAGAGCGTAAGATTCGTCGTTTGCATTTAAGCAGTTCCGGATGGATTAACGAGGTAACCAGTCCTCGGCATGCCCTGTTCCGCTTTGCAACCCCTGTCGAAACCAAGTCGGCCCCGTGAGTGTTGAAGCTTCGCAAATCCAGCTGGGCGCTTGAACCTGCGTATTACGCTTGCCTCCCGCTAGAGAGGCGCCCGCTTTTCGGCGGGAGGTAAATTATAACCTACTCCTTGTTGTATGGGCGTGGCCGCGCTTTTCAAGGTCCGGCGTCCACTCCGTTCATCCATTCATCCATCCGTTCATTCATCCAGTCACTGGATCGTCAGTTCCACCCGCGCCTTGGGCTCCTTGGCTGGAATACCGGTGCCGTCCAGCCTGGGGGCGATCAGGAAGATACGCGCCGGGTCGATCACACTTTGCTCCTGCAGGTAATTGCGCACCTGGTCGGCACGACGCTGGGCCAGATTGCGCAGATCATCCTGGGTGACCTCGGTATGTTCCAGGATCATCTTTTCCATCTCTTCCGGCGGTAAGGACTTGGACAACCCGATCATGTTGCGCGGCTTGTCGAACTTGCTGTCCTTGTAGACGCGCTCCAGATACTTGCCGCGCTCGGCCGGGCTGATGCGCACCGGGCCGGAGGGCTGGCCTTCGCGGGCGATCAGGTCGGCGCGTTTCAGGCCGCGCATCTTGCGTTCCAGGGCTTCCTGGCGCAGGCCCTGGTCATCGACCTGAGGATCGACGCGGCCGGTGATGTCGAGCTTGATGCCGGGGCGTTCGTGCAGGACATAGCCCAGCGCATCGAGCTTCTTGCGGACCTCGTCGGTGACCTCGGAAGAGCCCGGCGCGAACTCGATATAGCGTAGTTCGCCGATGTGCTCGTCGGCACGGAACATCGATCCGATGAGGGCAAAGGGCGAGGTAACGGCCTTGACGATCAGGTTCACGAAGACCCGTACGATGATGCCGCCGACCGAGAACTCAGGGTCGGAGAGCGAGCCTGAGATCGGCAGGTTGAGATTGATATTGCCGTCACGGTCCTTGAGCAGCGATACCGCCAGCATGACCGGCAGCTTGGTGGCGTCGGGGCTGTCCACGCGTTCGCCGAAGGTCAGCTGTTCGATGCGCAGGTCGTTCTGGGCGACCAGCTTGTCGTTCTCGATCTTGTATTGCACGTCCATGGACAGCTTGCCCTTGGTGATCGGATAGCCGGCGTACTTGGCGGAGTACGGCGTCAGGCGCGGCAGTTGCACGCCGTTGGCGCTGGCCTTGAGATCCAGGTACATGGGCTTGAACAAGGGATTGAGCGAGCCGGAAATCTGCAGCGGGGCATCGTTGTCGATCTTGCCGCTGATGTTGACGGGAGCGGGCTGCGGTTTCTCCGAGGAGATCTGGCCGATGGTGCCGGCCAGGCCGGTCATGTTGGCGGTGTAGTTGGGTTTGACGAAGTTGTCGGTGTAGTTGATGTTGCCGCCTTCCAGGACCACCTGACCGATGCGTACGATGGGGGCATCAGCGGAGGCGGCCGGCGTGGTCACCGGGGCGGTGGAGGTGGTCTTGCGGGAGCTGCCGATGTTGCCGGGCGTGGCGTCCTTGCTGTCCTTCTTGCTGTCGTCGGTGATCGAGCCCTGTTCCTGGGCGTCGGCCACGACGATGTCTTGCAGGTTCAGGCGGCCCTTGTCGGAAAGGATGGCGCGGGCGTAGAAGTTGGACAGGGTGATCTTCTCCAGCGCCACTTGCGTGCGTGCACCCAGTCTGGCCTGGATGCCACTCACGGCCAGGGTGCGCCAGCGCAGGAAGTCGGTGGAGGTGACCTTGTCCTGCATGCGCAGGTTGGTGACGGCAGCCTCGCCCTTGTAGTCCAGCGCGAGCTTTTGGCTCTCCAGCGGCGGCGTGACGGCCAGCTTGCCCTTGGCGCTGACCAGGCCGCTACTGAAGGTCACGTTGAGGACATTGGTGAAGTAGTGCTGGAAGGGCGTGATGGGCAGGTCCTTGACGTCCAGGTCGAGGTCCAGCTGCTTCAGGTGGGACGCAGCCTGGCCGCTCAGTTCGGCACTGCCGGCTTTGTCGAAGCGTGCCTGCAGCTTGAAGGGGATGGGCTGGTCCAGCGTGTCACTGAGATTTTTCGCCTGCAATGACAGGGACTGCAGGCTGATCGGCTGGGCCCCCTTGCCGGGCGGCGTCAGGCGCAGGTCGGCCAGGTCCACGCTGGTGTCGTCGAGCTTGATGTGCCCATCGCGCAGTTGCAGGGTGGAGTTACCGGAGAGCTTGCCGGCGATGTCGGTGACGGGGCTGCGCGCCAGGTAATTGCGGTAGGCGGCAAGGTCGATGCGTTCCAGCTTGAGCTTGCCACTGACCTGTGCCTTGAGCGGCTGGACCTGACCGTCGAAGGCCAGCGTGCCGTGACCGTTTTCCGTCACCGACAGGTTCAGTTGGGCGGGCTTGGCATCGACGGCGGTCGACAGGCCGGTGGCATTGATCTCCAGTTTGGAGAGCTTGATGTCCTGCGCCGGGCTGGCGTTGGCCTGGTCACGCCAGTGGATGTCGCCGCCGCTTACTTTCAGTTGTTGCAGGACGATGGGGGCCGCTGGTGCGGGTGTCGCTGGTGCAGCCGGAGTCGCCGGAGTCGCCGGTGCCGGCGTGCTGGCCTGCGCTGGCGTGGCGCCCGGTTTGGCCGGCGCCTTGCTGTTGCTGGTACCGCTGCCGAGGGCGCGCAACCAGTTGATTTCGCCGCGGGCATTCATGTCGACCCAGACTTGCGGCTGTTCCAGGCTGACCTGGCTGATCTCGCCGCTGGCGGCCAGCAGGTCGAATTGTCCGAGCTGCACGGCCAGTGACTTGGCCTTGAGCAGCGGGGCCTTGGCCTTGTCCTGCAAGGAAATGTCATCGATCCGGATATCACCGGCCAGGGTCACGGTGGGCTTGTCTTCCTTGCGACTGAAGCCCAGGTCCAGCCTGGTGGTGAGCTTGGCGCTCTGCACGGCCAGGGGCAGTTCGGCGGGGACGAAGGGCAGGTAGCTGACCAGGTCCAGCTGGTCGATGTCGATGGCGAATGCCGATTCCTGCGACGAGGTGAAGGGTTTGCTGCGACCCTTCAGGTGCAGCGGCGTGCCGTTGATGGTGGCGGCAAGTTGCGGCTGCACGAAACTGTCGATGTTGCCGGGCAGGTTGGAGATGAAGGGCAGACCGAGTTGTAGGGCGGCGATGTCGATGTTTTTGCCGCTGACCTTGTCTTCGAAGTGGATTGCGCCATCCTGCAATTGCACGTTGGCAAGCGAGAAGCGGGCCTGGCCTTCGCTCTTGGGCTGTGCAGCCAGACGGTCGAGGATGTCGGAGAAGTTGTAGTGGCCGCTGCCGTTGGCGTCCAGGCGGATGACATGCAGTTGCGGAGTGGTCAGCTTGATCTCATCAAGTACCGGTGCCATGCGTAGCAGTGAGGCCGAGGAGGCGTCCACCAGCAATGATTGGGCGCTGAAGAAGGCACTCTTACCGTCGGCTTCGAAGAGCGTGATATCGGAGGCCCGCAGCGCCAGCCGGAAGGGATTGAAGCTGATCTCGCCGATAGAGAGCTTGCGGCCGATCTGGGCCTGGGTCTGATCGACGGCGATCTTGCGCACCAGCGCCGGCAGGGCGGCCCAGCTGAGGGCGGCCAGCACCAGCAGGACGACCAGGATCCAGCCCAGCCATCTGAGGGGGCGGCGCAGACGCTGCCATGCGGGGTGCTGGGTGAAAGAGGCGGTGCCCGGCTTGGTCATTGCGGTTTTCCCTTGTCGGTGCCGGCCCGTCGGCTGCATTGGCTGCAATGGCTGCAATCCTTGCAAGGGAGGCCGGTTCTGATTGTGATGTGTCGGCGGTGAGCCTGTCTGCCGTCATTCTAATGCGAGGCGTCGTCACTGTGACACGTGAGGCTGGCGCAGGCTAGGAGGGGAAAGCGGCGCCAAAGTTTCCGCTGGGCGCCGCTGGGAAATCAGGAGAGGAGGGTGAGGATCTGCAGTGGGGCGTGCAGCAGGACGTCGGCATCCCATCCGGTGGGCTCGCTGTGACCGCAGTAGCCCCAGGCCGCAGCGATGGTGGGCATGCTGGCGGCACGGCCGGCCTGGATGTCGCGCAGGTCGTCGCCGACGTACCAGCAATCCTCGGGCGCCAGTTGCAGGCGCCGTGCGGCTTCCAGCAGCGGTGCGGGGTGGGGCTTGGGGTGCGGGGTGGTATCGCCGGAGACGATGCAGGCAGCGTGGCCCAGGCCGATCTGCGGGGCTAGCACGTCGGTGAAGCGCGCAGCCTTGTTGGTGACGATGCCCCAGGCGATCTGGCGCGATTCCAGCTGTGCCAGCAGTTCGGGGATGCCGTCAAACAGGCGGCTGTGCTGGCTCATGTTGGCTTCGTAGCGATCCAGGAAGCGCACGCGCAGCGCTTCATATTCGTCGTGCTCGGGATGGATGCCGAGCGCTGCCCCGATCAGGCCGCGTGCACCGGCCGAGGCGACCGGGCGAAGCTGCTCATAGGGCGCATCGTCCAGGCCGCGCTCCTGGCGCAGGAAATTGGCGGCCGCCGCAAGGTCGGGCGCGGTATCGGCGAGGGTGCCGTCAAGGTCGAACAGGATTGCGCGCGGGGGGCGTAATGGCATGGGGTCTTGTCTGTGATGGCGGTGGAGAGGAGCGGCCGCAGCAGGGCGCTGCGGCGCGATGGCGGATCAGGCCAGCTTGGTACAGGCGACCAGGTAGTTGACGCTGGTGTCTTCGTTGAGGGAGTAGATCTTGGTCAACGGGTTGTAGCCCATGCCCTTGAAGGCGTCGATCTGCAGGTCGGCCTCGCGGGTGTAGCGGGCCAGTTCGGCCGGGGTGATGAACTTGGCGTAATCGTGCGTGCCCTTGGGGAGCAGGCGCAGGACGTATTCGGCGCCGATGATGGCCATCAGGTAGGACTTCATGTTGCGGTTGAGCGTGGAGAAGAACAGCTTGCCGCCCGGCTTGGCCAGGGTGGCGGCGGCGCGCACGATGGCGGCCGGATCGGGTACGTGTTCCAGCATTTCCATGCAGGTCACCACGTCGTACCGGCCGGCTTCGCGTGCGGCCATGTCTTCGGCGGCGATTTTCTCGTAGCGCACCTGTACGCCTGATTCCATGCTGTGCAGGTCGGCCACTTTCAAGGCCTTGTCGGAGAGGTCGATGCCGGTGACGTCGGCGCCCTTGATGGCCATGGATTCGGCCAGGATGCCGCCACCACAGCCGATGTCGATGACTTTCTTGCCGGCCAGCGGAGCGCGGGCATTGATCCACTCCAGGCGCAGCGGGTTGATTTCGTGCAGGGGACGGAATTCGGAACCCGGGTCCCACCAGCGATGGGCCAGTTCACTGAATTTCTGGATCTCTTGGGGATCGGCGTTCATGGTCGCGTTGGTCGCATTGGTCGTGTTCATGGGCCTAATGATAGCCCAAACGGACAGTCCCGGTTGGCGGCGGCAGATCAAGTGATGCGGCAAAAAGGGGCTGACGCGCAAATGCCGCAGCAATAAAAAAACCCCGCCGAAGCGGGGTTCATTGAGCCTTGTAGCGTCAATCGATTACTTGCGGGTACCCACAACTTCGATTTCCACACGACGGTTCTTGGCGCGGCCAGCAGCGGTCTTGTTGTCAGCGACCGGTTGCGACTTGCCCTTACCTTCGGTGTAGACGCGGTTGGCTTCAACGCCCTTCGAAACCAGGTAGGCCTTGACGGACTCAGCGCGGCGAACCGACAGCTTCTGGTTGTAGGCGACGGAGCCGATCGAGTCGGTGTGGCCGACGGCGATGATGACTTCCAGGTTGATGGCCTTCAGGTTACCAACCAGTTCGTCCAGCTTGGCCTTGCCAGCCGGCTTCAGGGTTGCCTTGTCGAAGTCGAAGAATGCGTCAGCAGCGTAGGTGACCTTTTCCGAGGTCGGAGCAGCGACAGGAGCCGGAGCCGGAGCAGGAGCAGCAGCGGCAACCGGAGCCGGTGCCGGCGGTTCTTCGCACGGACCGTTCACGTAAGCGGTTTGCCAGCACAGACCGTAACCGCTGCGGGTCACGACGTCACGGCCATCTTGCAGGTACAGGCTGCCGGGACGAACCTTGATGTCCTTGGTTTCCTGAGCGGTGGCAGACAGTGCGATGGCTGCGGACGCAGCAGCGAAGACGAGTTTTGCTAATTTGTTCATGTTTCTCCTCTCGGGTGAGATATCCGCAGATAAACTGCGCTACAAGATTACGACATCAAAAAATGAATAATATCATGTGTTCAGGTCGTCACAGGCCCTTGTTCCATGGGGCTAGTAATGAACTTAGCCGCCATTCTGCCACACGGATTGCCCTTGAGCGATGCTTGCCAATTGGTCCAGACAACGTTTTTGGGACTGTGTTGTTTCTTCGCAACGGGATATTTTTGAGCCATTTTTGTTCCATCTGAGCCTGAAAAACCCCGATTTTTTCTAGAAAATCCTTATTTTTCATACAGTTCGCGCATTTTCGTCTCGGCAAGTAGTTGTCATTTTCTCCGAGGCATTGTCGGCGGCGATGTGGATCATTTTTCGGAGCCGGGGCACGGGAATGATCCCGAGAAAGTTTTTGGCGCTTGTTATTTTGGCATCAGGTAGGCCAGCGCAAGGAAAACAATGCCTTCTGGTAATGCTTCCGTATCCATCTCCCCAATCTGGTGCGTCAACGGCCTGGCTGCCGGATGCCGCCACTAATATATATAGCGAGTGCGACCACAAGGCCAGCCGCTCTCGCAGGCTGGGAGCGGCTGTGCGGCGGGCATCTGAAATTTGCGTCACTTCCCTGGCGGGCGGTGAAGCGCGCCGTTGGAGGCGTTTTGAGGGCGGTTGAAGGGCTTTTGACCCTCCTGGCGTGCTAGAATCCACTGTTCTGATCAGTCCAAGGGCCACGCCCGCCCGGCAGGATTTTCTGGCCGGGAAACATCTTTCGACTCTCCAATGGATCAATTCGCTAAAGAAACCATCCCCATTTCCCTCGAAGAAGAGATGCGCAAGAGTTACCTCGATTACGCCATGAGCGTGATCGTGGGTCGGGCACTGCCGGACGTGCGCGATGGCTTGAAGCCGGTGCACCGCCGCGTGCTGTACGCGATGCACGAGATGAACAACGTCTGGAACCGTCCCTTCGTGAAGTGCGCGCGCGTGGTCGGTGAAGTGATGGGCAAGTATCACCCGCACGGTGACGCTTCCATCTATGACACCCTGGTGCGTATGGCCCAGGACTTCTCGCTGCGCTATACCCTGGTCGACGGCCAGGGCAACTTCGGTTCCATCGACGGCGACGGCGCTGCGGCGATGCGTTACACCGAGTGCCGCCTGGACAAGATCTCCAACGAATTGCTGGCCGACATCGAGAAGGAAACCGTCGATTTCGTGCCCAACTACGACGGCAAGGAAAAGGAACCTTCGGTCCTGCCGACCCGTATCCCCAACCTGCTGGTCAACGGCTCCTCCGGCATCGCCGTGGGCATGGCCACCAACATCCCGCCGCACAACATCACCGAGGTGATCAACGGCGCGCTGCATCTGCTGGCCAACGAGCATTGCACCATCGATGAACTGATCGAACTGGTGCCGGCACCGGACTTCCCGACCGGCGGCATCATCTATGGCGTCTCCGGCGTGCGTGACGGTTATCGTACCGGTCGCGGCCGTGTGGTCATGCGCGCAAAGACCCACTTCGAAGAGTATGGCCGCGAAGGTCGTATCGCCATCATCGTCGATGAGCTGCCCTACCAGGTCAACAAGAAGGCCTTGCTGGAACGTATCGCCGAGCTGGTGCGCGACAAGAAGCTCGAAGGCATTTCCGACCTGCGCGACGAGTCCGACAAGTCGGGCATGCGCGTGGTCATTGAATTGAAGCGCGGCGAAGTGCCCGAGGTGGTCCTGAACAACCTCTACAAGCAGACCCAGCTGCAGGACACCTTCGGCATGAACATGGTGGCGCTGGTCGATGGTCAGCCCCGCCTGCTGAACCTGAAGCAGTTGCTGGAATGCTTCCTGTCGCACCGTCGTGAAGTGGTCACCCGCCGCACCGTGTTCGAACTGCGCAAGGCGCGCGAACGTGGCCACGTGCTGGAAGGTCTGGCCGTGGCACTGGCCAACATCGACGACTTCATCGCCATCATCCGTGCCGCACCGACGCCGCCGATCGCCAAGGCCGAGCTGATGACGCGTGCCTGGGATTCGTCCATGGTGCGCGAGATGCTGGCCCGCGCCGGCGAAGCCAACGAAGGCGGTATCGAAGCCTTCCGTCCGGAAAGCCTGCCGTCCCACTACGGCATCCAGTCCGATGGCCTGTACAAGCTCTCCGACGAGCAGGCCCAGGAAATCCTGCAGATGCGTCTGCAACGCCTGACCGGCCTGGAGCAGGACAAGATCGTCAACGAATACAAGGACGTCATGGCGCAGATCGCCGACCTGCTGGACATCCTGTCCAAGCCGGCCCGCGTGACCGCCATCATCACCGACGAGCTCAACGCCGCCCGCAACGACTACGGCATCGGCGCCAAGGACGAGCGTCGCTCCACCATCGAGCACAATGCCACCGACCTGGCCACCGAAGACCTGATCACGCCGCAGGACATGGTGGTCACGCTTTCGCACACCGGCTACATGAAGTCGCAGCCGGTCTCCGAATACCGTGCGCAAAAGCGCGGCGGTCGCGGCAAGCAGGCCATGGCGACCAAGGATGACGACTGGATCGACCAGCTCTTCATCGCCAACACGCATGACTACATCCTGTGCTTCTCCAACCGTGGCCGCCTGTACTGGCTGAAGGTCTGGGAAGTGCCGCAGGGCTCGCGCAACTCGCGCGGCAAGCCCATCGTCAACATGTTCCCGCTGCAGGATGGCGAGAAGATCACCGTGATCCTGCCGGTGTCGGGCGCCAACCGCAGCTTCCCGGATGACCGCTACGTCTTCATGGCCACCAGCCTGGGCACGGTCAAGAAGACCCCGCTGTCGGACTTCTCCAACCCGCGCAAGGCCGGCATCATCGCCGTGGACCTCGATGAAGGCGACTTCCTGATCGGTGCCGCGCTGACCGATGGCGCCCATGATGTGATGCTGTTCTCGGATGCCGGCAAGGCCGTGCGCTTCGATGAAAACGATGTCCGTCCGATGGGCCGTACCGCCCGTGGCGTGCGCGGCATGAACCTGGAAGAAACGCAGCAGGTCATCGCCCTGCTGGTGGCAGAGAACGAGCAGCAGTCGGTGCTCACCGCCACCGAGAACGGCTTCGGCAAGCGTACCCCGATCACCGAGTACACCCGCCATGGCCGTGGCACCAAGGGCATGATCGCGATCCAGACCAGCGAGCGTAACGGCAAGGTAGTGGCTGCGACCCTGGTCGATTCCAGCGACGAGATCATGCTGATCACCACCGGTGGCGTGCTGATTCGCACCCGCGTCTCGGAGATCCGCGAGATGGGTCGTGCCACCCAGGGCGTGACCCTGATCGCGGTGGAGGACGGCACCAAGCTGTCCGGCCTGCAACGCGTGGTCGAGTCCGATGTGGAAGACGTGATTGACGGCGAGAACGCCGAGGGTGCCGGCAGCGAAGCTCCTGCCGCTGGCGAGTAAAGCAAGTCCCGGGCGGCTGGCGACATGCCGGCCGCCTTTTTTGATGGCGAACGCAGAAATGGTCTATAACTTTTCCGCCGGACCGGCGGTATTGCCCAAGGAAGTGCTGCAACAGGCGGCCGACGAGATGCTGGACTGGCATGGCAGCGGCATGTCGGTCATGGAGATGAGCCATCGCGGCAAGGAGTACATGTCCATCATCGAAGCCGCGCTGGCCGACGTGCGCGCGCTGATGAACATCCCCGCCAACTACAAGGTGCTGTTCCTGCAGGGCGGGGCGATTGCAGAAAACGCCATCATCCCCATGAACCTGGCGGCCCTGCGTTCACCGGCCGGCAAGCATGAAGTGGGCGTGGCCGACTACATCAACACCGGTTCCTGGTCGGCCAAGTCGATCAAGGAGGCAGGGCGCTATTGCACAGTGAACGTGGCGGCTTCCTCGGCCGACCGCAAGTTCGCCAGCATTCCGGCACGCAGCGAATGGAAGCTCTCGCGCAATGCCGCCTACGTCCACATCTGCAGCAACGAGACCATCGACGGCGTCGAATACCAATACACTCCTGAGGTTGCAGCCGATACCGATGGCGCGCCGTTGGTGGCCGACATGTCCTCGCACATCCTTTCGCGCGAGGTCGATGTCTCGAAATACGGCGTCATCTATGGTGGTGCCCAGAAGAACATCGGCCCGGCCGGCGTGACCATCGTCATCGTCCGCGAAGACCTGCTGGGTCACGCGCTGCCGTTCTGCCCCTCGGCCTTCGACTGGAAGATCGTGGCCGACAACGACTCCATGTACAACACTCCGCCGACCTACGCGATCTACATCGCCGGCCTGGTGTTCCAGTGGATCAAGCGCCAGGGTGGCGTGGCCGCGCTGGAAGCGCGCAACATCGCCAAGGCCGGGCTGCTCTACGGTTACCTGGATAGCACCGATTTCTACAGCAACCGTATCGCAGCCGATTGCCGTTCCCGCATGAACGTGCCGTTCTTCCTGCGCGACGAGTCGCTCAATGACACTTTCCTGGCCGGCGCCAAAGAGCGCGGCCTGCTGCAGCTGAAAGGCCACAAGTCGGTCGGCGGCATGCGTGCATCGATCTATAACGCGATGCCGATCGAGGGCGTACAGGCCCTGGTCGATTATCTGAAAGACTTCGAAAAGCAGCACGGCTGAGCCGCACCTGACCGGGCATCCAGCCCGAGCGGTGCCGGCCTTCGGTCGTGCGCCATGCCAATGCCATGCCAAGAGCGCCGCAGGCCGGTCTTCGCGCCGGAATGCGGCTGCAGACACTGAAAGAGCAAGATGAGTGACGACAAGTTGCTGCCCCTGCGCCAGAAGATCGATGCCATCGATGCGCAAATCCTCGACCTGCTGAACCAGCGCGCCCGCGTCGCGCAGGAAGTGGGCCACGTCAAGGCCGAGACCAATGCCCCCGTGTTTCGCCCCGAGCGCGAAGCCCAGGTGCTGCGCCGCGCCGCCGACCGCAATCCCGGTCCCTTGCTGGGGACCGATATCCAGACCATCTTCCGCGAAGTGATGTCGGCCTGCCGCGCGCTGGAAAAGCGCGTGGTCGTCGCCTATCTCGGCCCCGAGGGCACCTTCAGCGAACAGGCGGTGTACCAGCAGTTCGGCCACGCCATCGAAGGCCTGCCCTGCGTGTCCATCGATGAAGTGTTCCGCGACGCCGAAGCCGGCACCGCCGATTTCGGCGTGGTGCCCATCGAGAATTCTTCCGAAGGCGTCATCAACCGCACTCTCGATCTGTTGCTGCAGACCACCCTGACCATCAGCGGCGAAGTCTCCATCCCGGTGCATCACAGCCTCATGACCGCCGACGGCAAGATGGATGGCATCACCCGCATTTGTGCACACTCGCAGGCTCTGGCCCAGTGCAATGCGTGGCTGAATATGAACTATCCTTCCATCGAACGCCAGGCGGTGGCCTCCAACGCCGAGGCGGCGCGCATGGCAGGTGAAGACAAGAGCGTGGCGGCCATCGCCGGCGAGATCGCTGGCCAGAAGTACAACCTGCAGACCGTCAATGCCCACATCCAGGACGACCCGCACAACCGCACCCGCTTCGCCATCATCGGTCGTCTGCGCACGGCGCCCTCCGGTCGCGACCAGACCTCCATCGTGCTGTCGGTGCCCAACAAGGCGGGGGCGGTCTACAACCTGCTGGCGCCACTGGCGCGTCATGGCGTGTCGATGACGCGCTTCGAGTCGCGGCCGGCCCGCATGGGCGCGTGGGAATACTATTTCTACGTCGACCTGGAAGGTCACGAGCAGGACGAGAAGGTCGCCCAGGCGCTGGAGGAACTGCGCCAGAATGCCGCCTTCTTCAAGCTGCTGGGTTCCTATCCGCTGGGCCTGTAAGTGCCGGCTGTCCTGACACCTTTACCGTCCGAGTCCACCGTGTTCAAGAAAGTCGTCATCTTCGGCGTGGGCCTCATCGGCGGCTCGTTTGCCCTGGCGCTGCGCCGTGCCGGCCAGGCCGCCCACATCGTCGGCGTCGGTCGCTCCCCGGCCAGCCTGGAGCGCGCCTGCGAACTGGGTCTCATCGATAGCGTTGCCACCGACCCGGCGGCTGCAGTCGATGGGGCCGACCTGATCCTGCTGGCCGCCCCGGTGGCCCAGACCGAAGCCATCCTGGCCTCCATCGCGCCCTACCTGGCACCGCGGGCCATCGTTACCGACGCTGGCAGCACCAAGGGCGACGTGGTCGCCGCAGCCCGCAAGGCGCTGGGTGCGCGCATCAGCCAGTTCGTCCCCGCCCATCCGATCGCCGGGCGTGAGCAGCATGGTCCGGAAGCCGCCCTGGCCGACCTCTACGAAGGCAAGAAGGTGGTCATCACCGCCTTGCCCGAGAACGCCGCGCAGGACGTGGAAACGGTCGCCGCCGCCTGGCGCGCCTGTGGTGCCGTCATTCACCGTCTTTCGCCGCAGGAGCATGATGCGGTGTTCGCCTCGGTCAGCCATCTGCCGCATGTGCTGGCATTTGCGCTGGTGGACGATATCGCCGCCAAGCCGCATGCGGACACGCTGTTCCAGTATGCGGCCAGTGGTTTTCGCGATTTCACCCGCATCGCCGCTTCTTCGCCCGAGATGTGGCGCGACATCACACTTGCCAACCGCGATGCCCTGTTGACCGAAGTCGATGCCTATCTGGTGCAATTGCAGTCCATCCGCGAGATGATCGCCAATAGCGATGGCCCCGCGCTGGAACGGGTCTATGCCAGTGCCCGCGATGCGCGCCAGCAATGGGCCGCCGCCATCGAGGCTGCCGAACGCAAGAACGGCTGAGCCAGCCTGGCCGGCAGAATAATGAAACTTTGCGTGCCGCTGCGGCGGCCCGATTCATCCACCGAAAACGAATCACGATGAAACAGCCTTCCTACCCCCGTCATATCGACCTGGCTCCAGTGCACCACGTGCAAGGCACGGTCAAGCTGCCCGGCTCCAAGAGCATCTCCAACCGCATCCTGCTGCTGGCGGCGCTGTCCGGCGGCACCACCCGCATCTTCGACCTGCTGGCCTCCGACGATACCCTGGTCATGCTGATGGCCTTGCAGACCCTGGGCGTGAAGTGGGAGCAGATCGAAGGCACCCAGGATTACATCGTGCATGGCGTCAACGGCGTGCTGCCGGTGCACCAGGCCGATCTCTTCATGGGCAATGCCGGCACCGCCATCCGCCCGCTCACCGCCGCGCTGGCCGTGCTGGGTGGCGACTACACGCTGCACGGCGTGCCGCGCATGCATGAGCGCCCCATCGGCGACCTGGTCGATGCCCTCAATGCGGTCGGCATGCGCATCGACTACACCGGCAACCCGGGTTATCCACCGCTGCACATCCGTCGTGGCCAGCTGAGCTCCTCGCGCATGAAGGTGCGTGGCAATGTGTCCAGCCAGTTCCTGACCGCCTTGCTGATGGCGGCGCCCTTGATGGCGCGCGAAGAGGCGATGCAGATCGACGTGGTCGGCGAGCTCATTTCCAAGCCCTATATCGAGATCACGCTGAACCTGATGCGCCGCTTCGGCGTCGAGGTCGAGCGTGATGGCTGGCAACAGTTCATCATCCAGCCCGGCCAGCACTACCGCAGCCCGGGCAGCATCCACGTGGAGGGCGATGCGTCCTCGGCCTCCTACTTCCTGGCGGCCGGCGCCATCACCGGCGGCCCGATTCGGGTCGAAGGGGTGGGTCGCGACAGCATCCAGGGCGATGTGCGCTTCGTCGAGGCGCTGCAGCAGATGGGGGCCACCATCACCATGGGTGAGAACTGGATCGAGGCCTCGTCCAATGGCCCCTTGAAGGCCATCGAAGCCGATTTCAACCATATTCCCGACGCCGCCATGACCATCGCCGTGGCCGCGCTCTATGCCGACGGCCCCAGCACCTTGCGCAATATCGCCAGCTGGCGTGTCAAGGAAACCGACCGCCTGGCTGCCATGGCCACTGAGCTGCGCAAGCTCGGCGCCGAGGTGGAGGAGGGCGCCGACTACCTGAAGGTGACGCCGCCGGCCGAGATCGGCAGCGCCGCCATTGACACCTATGACGACCATCGCATGGCCATGTGTTTCTCCCTGGCATCGCTGGATGGTGCATTGCGGCGTGGCAACCGGGTGCGCATCAATGACCCCAAATGCGTGGCCAAGACCTTCCCGGATTACTTCGACGTCTTCAAAAAGATTGCCGAGCAAACCTTGATCTGATAAACCCTGTAGTAACGAGAAATTGCACTAAATTATTCACTGATAAAGGGTTCAGGCCATGGAAAAAGCAAAGATACCGGTCATCGCCATTGATGGTCCCACCGCCTCGGGCAAGGGCACCGTGGCCCAGAAGGTGGCCCAGCAACTGGGTTTCCATTACCTGGATTCGGGCGCGCTGTACCGCCTGACGGCGCTGTCCGTGCTGCGGCGCGGCATCGCCCTGGACGACGAGCATGCGCTGGCCAAGGCGGCCGAGCACCTGCACTGCCATTTCGATGGTGCCCACATCTTCCTGGCCAATGAAGACGTGACCCAGGCCATCCGTGCCGAAGAGGTTGGCAATACCGCTTCCCGCATCGCCGCCCTGATCACCGTGCGCCAGGCCTTGTACGGCCTGCAGTTGTCATTCAGGAAATCCCCCGGCCTGGTGGCCGATGGTCGCGACATGGGTACCGTCATCTTCCCCAACGCCCGTCTGAAGGTGTTTTTGACCGCCAGTGTGGAAGCGCGCGCCACAAGACGCTATAAGCAATTGATTGACAAGGGTTTTTCTGCTAATATCGAAGACCTCTCCAGAGATTTGAAGGAACGTGACGAACGCGACATGAGTCGCTCGTCGGCCCCCTTGAAGCCTGCGGAGGGCGCATATCACCTGGATACATCCGACATGACCGCTGACGAAGCGGTGCAGCAGGTACTCAGCTGGTACGCTGCCCTGGGGCATTGAAAGCGCCTGAATCTGCTTGAAAAAGCGCCTTTCGCTGCCATCATGGGCAAGTCCTTGTTGTACCCGTAGTGCCATTGGTGCCCGGCAGATGCAAAGTCTGACGGGTGTTGATAAACCTAACCCAGTATCCATGCCGTCGGCGGCAACGCAGGCGGCAGTGCAAGTCGGGACGATTGCATCGTACGGATACCGGCCAATCTTTCTTACTTTCTTTTATGTCTACCACTACCGTTATCGCTGCAGGTGTTGATACCTCCAGCGAATTTGCTGCTCTGTTTGAAGAATCGCTGTCGCGTCAGGACATGCGTTCGGGTGAAGTCATCTCGGCAGAAGTCGTGCGCCTGGATCACAACTTCGTGATCGTCAACGCCGGCCTGAAGTCGGAAGCATTCATCCCTGTTGAAGAATTCAAGAACGACAACGGCGAAGTCGAAGTCAACGTCGGCGACTTCATCTCCGTTGCGATCGAATCGCTGGAAAACGGCTTCGGCGACACCATCCTGTCGCGCGACAAGGCCAAGCGTCTGGCATCGTGGCTCTCGCTGGAAAAGGCGATGGAGTCCGGCGAGATCGTCACCGGTACCGTCAATGGCAAGGTCAAGGGCGGCCTGACCGTTCTGACCAACGGCATCCGTGCCTTCCTGCCGGGTTCGCTGGTCGACACCCGTCCGGTCAAGGACACCACCCCGTTCGAAGGCAAGACCCTGGAATTCAAGGTCATCAAGCTGGATCGCAAGCGCAACAACGTCGTTCTGTCGCGCCGTGCCGTGATCGAAGCCTCCATGGGCGAAGAGCGCGCCAAGCTGATGGAAACCCTGAAGGAAGGCACCGTCGTCACCGGTATCGTCAAGAACATCACCGACTACGGTGCGTTCGTTGACCTGGGTGGCATCGACGGCCTGCTGCACATCACCGACCTGGCATGGCGTCGCGTGCGTCACCCGTCGGAAGTGCTGTCGGTTGGCCAAGAGATCACCGCCAAGGTCCTCAAGTACGATCAAGAGAAGAACCGCGTCTCCCTGGGCGTGAAGCAACTGGGCGACGATCCGTGGACCGGTCTGTCGCGTCGCTACCCGCAAGGCACCCGCCTGTTCGGCAAGGTCACCAACCTGACCGACTACGGTGCATTCGTGGAAGTCGAACAAGGCATCGAAGGCCTGGTGCACGTCTCCGAAATGGACTGGACCAACAAGAACGTGGCCCCGAACAAGGTTGTCCAGCTGGGCGACGAAGTCGAAGTCATGGTTCTGGAAATCGACGAAGAGCGTCGTCGTATCTCCCTGGGCATGAAGCAGTGCAAGCCGAATCCATGGGACGACTTCGCCATGAGCCACAAGAAGGGCGACAAGGTCAAGGGTTCCATCAAGTCGATCACCGACTTCGGCGTGTTCATCGGCCTGCCGGGCAACATCGACGGTCTGGTGCACCTGTCCGACCTGTCCTGGACCGAAGCTGGCGAAGAAGCCGTGCGCAAGTTCAAGAAGGGCGACGAGCTGGAAGCCGTTGTTCTGGCCATCGACGTGGAACGCGAGCGCGTCTCCCTGGGCGTGAAGCAACTGGAAGGCGACCCGTTCAACAACTTCGCCGCCCTGAACGACAAGGGTGCGTTGGTGACCGGTACCGTCAAGTCGGTTGAGCCCAAGGGTGCTGTGATCCAGCTGAACGACGAAGTCGAAGGCTACCTGCGTGCATCCGAAATCTCCCGCGACCGCGTGGAAGATGCCGGTACCCACCTGAAGGTTGGCGATTCCGTCGAAGCCCTGGTCATCAACATCGACCGCAAGGCGCGCAGCATCCAGCTGTCGATCAAGGCCAAGGACAACGCCGAGACCCAGGAAGCCATGCAGAAGATGTCGGCTGACTCCAACGCTGCTTCGGGCACCACCAGCCTGGGCGCGCTGCTGAAGGCCAAGCTCGACAACAAGAACTGATCTTCCGGTCACGATGACGAAGTCGGAGCTGATCGCCCGTCTGGCTGAGCGTTATCCGCAACTTGTCGCCAAGGATGCGGATTACGCGGTCAAGACCATCCTCGATGCCATGGTCGACGCACTCGCGACCGGCCAGCGTATCGAGATCCGTGGTTTTGGCAGCTTCGCGCTCAACCGCCGTCCGCCGCGTATCGGCCGCAATCCCAAGTCTGGCGACAAGGTGATGGTTCCCGAAAAACGGGTGCCGCACTTCAAGCCCGGCAAGGAATTGCGCGAACGCGTCGATGCGATGGTCGGCCAGCCAATCCGCGAGGATTGAACCGGCTTGGCCTGTGACCAGGCAGTTCTTGTCGCCAGCTTCATTGATGGCGATGTCAGGCTGCAGTAATCGTTGACGCCTTGCACCTGCCCAGCGCACGCTGAGCGGGTGTAAAGGCAGATCAACAAAATGAACGGCATCTTTGGATGCCGTTTTTTTTCACGTACAATCCGCATTTGACCTGGATTGACCTGGAAAGCGAGCGAAACAGGCCCGATTTTTCCGGCCAGCGCAATAATTGCGATCCGGCACGCCCCGCCGCGAGGTGCGCAGGCGGCCTTCCGGGCAGCACACTGACCCGCCAGAAAGGATTACGCCATGAAAATACTCTCCCGATTGATCGCGGCCATCCTGTTCGTGTTCTTCTTTTTCTTCGCCCTGCGCAACACCCAGGAAGTAACCATGCACTTCTTCCTCGGCTATGAGCGCAGCGACCCGCTGGTGCTGGTCCTGCTGGCCTTCTTCGTGATCGGCGCGGTCCTGGGCGTGCTGGCCATGGTGCCGCTGGTCTTGCGCCATCGCCGTGAAGCCTCGCGCTACAAGAAGACCCTGGCCCAGATCCAGAAGGCCCAGGAAGACCTGGTCCAGGCACAGGCCCAGCCGCCACAGCCAGACAGCGTGATAACAGCGCAGCACATCCTCTAATTGCTCCTCTCTCTTTATGGAATTTGAATTTTGGTGGTTGCTCGGCATCCCGGTCTTCTTCGGACTCGGATGGATTGCCGCGCGGGTTGACATCAACCAGTTGCTGTCCGAATCGCGTACCCTGCCACGCGGCTATTTCAAGGGCCTCAACTTCCTGCTCAACGAGCAACCCGACAAGGCCATCGACGCCTTCATCGAAATCGTCAAGCTGGACCCGGAAACGGTAGAACTGCACTTTGCCCTGGGCAACCTGTTCCGCCGCCGCGGCGAGACCGAACGCGCCATCCGCGTGCACCAGAACCTGCTGGCGCGCCCGGACCTGCCGGCCGAGCACCACGGACATGCCCTGTATGAACTGGGCCAGGATTATCTGAAGGCTGGCCTGCTGGACCGCGCCGAGGAAACCTTCAACAAGCTCATCGACACCCCCTACAGCGCCCAGGCCGGTCGCGCCCTGCTGGAAATCTACCAGCGCGAGAAGGAGTGGACCCGCGCCATCGCCGCGGCCGAGATCCTGCAGGCCACCGGCGCCGGTGGCCGCCAGCGCGAGATCGCCCAGTTCTATTGCGAACTGGCTGCCGACGAACTGGTGCGCACCAATACCGATGCCGCCATGTCCCTGCTGGACAAGGCCCTGGCCGCTGACCGCAAGAGCGTACGCGCCACCATGCTGATGGGCGACGCGCTGCGCGCCCGTGGCGACATCGAGGGCGCGCTGGAAACCTGGCGACGTGTGGAGCACCAGAGCGTGCCGCATACTGCCCTGGTGGCGCAGCGCCTGATGGATGGCTATATCGCCGTGGGCCGCCCGCAGGAGGGTATCAACCTGCTGCGCGCCTACCTGGCCGAAGCGCCGTCGATCGACTTGCTGGAAGTGGTCTTCAAGGCCGTCCTCGACGCCGATGGCATCGACGCCGCCAACGTCCTGGTCAGCGACGAACTGCGTCGTACGCCCACGCTGCTGGGCCTGGACAAGTTCCTGGAAGCCCGCATGATGAGTGCGCCCCAGACCGTGCGTCCCGAGCTGGCGGTAGTCAAGACCCTGGTGCATGGCTATACCCAGAAGCTGGCACGCTACCAGTGCAGCCACTGCGGTTTCAAGGCCCGCCAGTTCTATTGGCAATGCCCGGGCTGCAGCCAGTGGGAGACCTATCCGCCGCGCCGCACCGAAGAACTGAACGTGATGAACTGAACGTGATGAATCAAGGCCGCATGGCCGTACCTGACACTCTGGATCTACCATGAAAATCACCATCATCGGCACCGGCTACGTTGGCCTGGTGACCGGCGCCTGCCTGGCCGAACTCGGCAACGATGTGTTCTGCCTGGACCTCGACCAGCGCAAGGTCGACATTCTCAACAACGGCGGCATCCCCATCCACGAACCCGGCCTGGAAGAAGTGGTGGCGCGCAACCGTGCTGCCGGCCGCCTGCAGTTTTCCACCGACGTGGCCGCCAGCGTGGCCCACGGGGATATCCAGTTCATCGCGGTGGGTACTCCGCCCGACGAAGACGGCTCGGCCGACCTGCAATACGTGCTGGCCGCCGCCCGCAACATCGGCCGTCACATGGAAGGCTTCAAGGTGGTGGTCGACAAGTCTACCGTGCCGGTGGGTACGGCTGACCGCGTCAAGGCCGCCATCGCCGAGGAACTGGCACAGCGCGGCAAGACCGATGCCAGCTTCTCGGTGGTCTCCAATCCGGAATTCCTCAAGGAAGGCGCAGCGGTAGAAGACTTCATGCGCCCCGACCGCATCGTGATCGGTCACGATCAGAGCGCCGATGGCCAGCGCGCACAGAAGCTGATGAAGAAGCTCTACGCGCCCTTCAACCGCAACCATGAGCGTACCTACTGGATGGACGTGCGCTCGGCCGAATTCACCAAATACGCCGCCAACGCCATGCTGGCCACGCGCATTTCCTTCATGAACGAGCTGGCCAACCTGGCCGATCGGGTAGGCGCCGACATCGAGTCCGTGCGTCACGGCATCGGTTCCGACCCGCGTATCGGTCACAGCTTCCTGTATGCCGGCTGCGGCTATGGCGGCTCCTGCTTCCCCAAGGATGTGCAGGCGCTGGAGCGCACCGCCCGCGACTACGACCAGGAACTGCTGATCCTGCAGGCCGTCGAGCGTGTCAACGATCGCCAGAAGCACGTGCTGGGCAAGAAGATCGTCACCCGCTTCGGCGAAGACCTGGCTGGAAAGCACTTCGCGATCTGGGGGCTGGCCTTCAAGCCCAATACCGACGACATGCGCGAAGCGTCGTCGCGGGTGCTGATCGGCGAACTGGTACGACGCGGCGCCAGCGTGGCCGTCTACGATCCGGTGGCCATGAAGGAAGCCGGCCGCGTGCTGGAACTGGACTTTGCCGACGATACGCAGTTGCTGCAGAAGATCCGTTTCGCCGCGTCGCCCAATGACACCTTGCAAGGTGCCGACGCCCTGGCCATCGTCACCGAATGGAAGGCTTTCCGCAGTCCTGATTTCGAGCGCGTCAAGGCGGTACTGAAGACCCCGGTCATCTTCGATGGCCGCAACCTGTTCGATCCGCAGCTCATGGCCGACAGCGGCATCGAATACTACGGCATCGGCCGCACTCTTCAAGCGCGTGGACAATAACGTGAACAAGGACCTCTCTTCCGCCTGGGATTCCGCCCGCATCCTCATCGTGGGCGATGTCATGCTGGACCGCTACTGGTTCGGCGAAGTCAATCGCATCTCTCCCGAAGCCCCGGTTCCGGTGGTGCGCGTGGAACGCCGAGAGGAGCGCCTGGGTGGTGCCGCCAACGTGGCACGCAATACGGCCAGCCTGGGAGCCAGGACGGCGCTGCTGGGCGTCACCGGCGACGACGAGCCGGCGCGCGTGATGGAGAACATGCTGCGCGAAATGGGCATCGACAGCCACCTGAACCGCGACCCCAGCATCGCCACCATCGTCAAGCTGCGTGTGATCGGGCGCCAGCAGCAGCTGGTGCGCATCGACTTCGAAGAGGCGCCTACCGATACCGTATTGCGCGACAAGCTGACCCAGTTCAACTCGCTGGTGGCCGATTACGACGTCATCGTCTTTTCCGACTACGCCAAGGGCGGGCTGGTCAACGTCGCTGAGATGATCGCCACCGCGAAGAAGCTGGGCAAGCGCATCCTGGTCGACCCCAAGGGCGATGATTTCACGCGTTACGCCGGCGCCTCCATCCTCACGCCCAACAAGTCGGAGATGGTGCGCATCGTCGGCCAGTGGAAGAACGAGGAAGACCTCACCGCACGTGCCCAGAAACTGCGTACCGAACTGGGCCTCGAAGCCTTGCTGCTGACCCGTTCGGAAGAAGGCATGAGCCTGTACCGCGACGGCGAAGTTACTCACTTCCCCACCATGGCGCGTGAAGTGTTCGACGTATCTGGCGCAGGCGATACCGTCATCGGTACTCTCGCCGTGATGCTGGGCGCAGGTGCTTCGCTGGTGGATGCCGTCACCATGGCCAATCGTGCCGGAGGCATTGTGGTCGGCAAGCTCGGTACCGCCACCGTGACCCGCGAGGAATTGCTGGCAGGGTGATTTGAGAGCGGTTTTCTAGCTGGATTACTGTCAACAGGCTGCTGTGACTTTCGTTGAGGATGGGCAGCGCATTTCCGGATGCGCTGCCCTTTGTTTTTTCCCTCAATCCAGAAAGTCGAAAGGACGCATCATGTTGAAGAAAACCCTGTTGTTCGTACTGAGCTTTTTCGTCGCTACCGGTCTCGCCCTGGCCGAGGTGGACGTCAACAAGGCCGATCAGGCCGCCCTCGACGGCGTACGCGGAATCGGTCCCTCCATGTCCAGGCGCATCCTGGATGAACGCCAGAAGGGCGGTAGCTTCAAGGACTGGAGCGACCTGCAGGCCAGGGTCAAGGGCATCAAGGACAAGGCCGCCGCGAAGCTGTCTGCCAATGGCCTGACGGTGAACGGTCAGCCTAAGTCCGGAGCGCCCGGCGACGCGGCGGCCCGCTCGGGTAAGGCTGCCAAATCCCCGCGCGCTGAGAACAAGGGCAAGGAGCCCGCCGCCAAGGCTGACAAGATGGCTGAAGAGCCGGCGGCCGCCAAGAAGTGACGGCTAAAAGTTGCTGATCTGAGGAAAGCCTTCGTAGCAAGGGCATCCGCAGGGTGGCACGACAGCGTCGATGGATCTGGCGCCTGACGGCGGGCCGAGGTAGGGGAGGCCTGCTGTTCGATGTCAGGCAATGGGAAGCGGGCGAGAGCGATGTCCGCGCTTCTTGTGCATAACTAAATCTTGTTTCTCGAAAAATTTGGGGTTAAAGTGAGCCGCAGCCTGCCGTTAACCTGGGCAACCACGTCCATCTGCGTTGATGAATCATGATAATTGCCGAGCTCCCCGTCAATGAAGCTGCCCGCATCGACGCCCTGCATTCGCTGCGCATCCTCGATACGCCCAGGGAAGAGCGCTTCGACCGCCTGACCCGCCTGGCGCGGCGTCTGTTCGATGTGCCGATGGCGGTGGTGTCGCTGGTCGATGTCCATCGCCAATGGTTCAAGTCCTGCGTAGGACTGGGCGATGCCACCGAGACCTCGCGTGACGTTTCCTTCTGCGCCCATGCCATCCTGAGCGAAGACCTGACCATCGTTCCCGACGCCCGGCTCGATGCGCGTTTCGCCACCAATCCCCAGGTCACCGGCGAACCCTTCATCCGGTTCTACGCAGGATGTCCCATCAAGAGTGAAAGCGGCTTTACCCTGGGTACCTTGTGCCTGGTCGATACGGTCCCCCGCAATTTCGATGTCGATGAGCAATCCCTGCTCAAGGACCTGGCTGCCATGGTCGAACAGGAACTGGCTGCCGTGAAACTGGCCACCATCGACGACCTTACCGGGGTCTCGAACCGGCGCGGCTTCGAGGCGCTGGCCCGGCATGCCCTGGCCAACGCCCGGCGCATCGGCCATGCCGCCTGCGTGCTCAACTTCGACCTGAATCATTTCAAGCAGATAAACGACCGCTTCGGGCATTCCGAAGGCGATCAGGCCCTGACCGATTTCGCCGGCCTGCTCATGGCCAACCTGCGCGAATCCGATGTCATCGGGCGCCTGGGCGGTGATGAATTCGCGGTTTTCCTGACCAATACTTCCCTGGACGATTCGGTCGTCGTCCTGCAGCATCTGCAGCAGGCGGTGCAAGCCTTCAACCAGAGCGGCCAGCGCCAGTATCAACTGGACTACTGCGTCGGTGCGGTGCAGTACGATGCAGCGCGGCACCCTGACCTGGCTGCCCTGCAGCGCGACGCCGATGCAGCCATGTACGAGCGCAAGAAGGCGCGCCGCGCCGCGCCCTGATCCAGTCAGCGGGGGCTGGCGGCGGCAGTGCATGCAGGCAAAGGCGATACGGGCGGCGAAATAGCTTAAAATGCCCCCCTGAGCCAAAAAGCCGACTGCAGCCACCTCATGTCCTATCAAGTTCTCGCCCGTAAATATCGTCCCCGCAGCTTCGACACCCTGGTAGGCCAGGAACACGTCGTGCGCGCGTTGACGCACGCGCTGGAACAGCAGCGGCTGCACCACGCCTACCTGTTCACCGGTACCCGGGGTGTAGGCAAGACCACGCTCTCGCGCATCCTGGCCAAGTCACTCAATTGCGTCGGCCCGGATGGCAACGGCGGCATCACCGCGGCTCCCTGTGGCGTGTGCGAAGCCTGCGTGGCCATCGATGCCGGCCGCTTCGTCGACTACATCGAGATGGACGCCGCCTCCAACCGCGGTGTGGACGAGATGGCGCAGTTGCTGGAACAGGCCATCTACGCGCCGTCCAACGCCCGCTTCAAGGTCTACATGATCGATGAAGTGCACATGCTCACCAACCACGCCTTCAACGCCATGCTGAAGACGCTGGAAGAGCCGCCCGAGCACATCAAGTTCATCCTCGCCACCACAGATCCACAAAAGATTCCCGTGACCGTGCTGTCGCGCTGCCTGCAGTTCAACCTGAAGCAGATGCCGCCCGGCCACATCATCAGCCATCTCGACAATATCCTGAACCAGGAAGGCATCGCGTTCGATCCCCCCGCGCTGCGCCTGCTGGCGCAGGGGGCCTCGGGCTCCATGCGCGATGCGCTGTCGCTGACCGACCAGGCCATCGCCTATGCCGCCGGCCGGGTCACCCTGGAAGCCGTGCAGGGCATGCTGGGCGCGCTGGACCAGTCCTACCTGATCCGCGTCCTCGACGCCCTGGCCGTGCAGGATGGCGCCGCACTGCTGGGTGTGGCCGACGACATGGCGACCCGCAGCCTGTCCTACAATGCGGCACTGCAAGACCTGGGGACGCTGCTGCACCAGATCGCGCTGGCGCAGGCCGTACCGGCTGCACTGGCCGAGGACCTGCCCAACCGCGAAGATATCCTGCGCCTGGCGACCCAGTTCAGTCCCGAGCACGTGCAGCTGTTCTACCAGATTGCCGTGCACGGCCGCAATGAACTGGGCCTGGCCCCGGACGAATACGCCGGCTTCAGCATGACGCTCTTGCGCATGCTGGCTTTCCGCCCGGTCAGCGCCACTGGCTCCGGCCCGGTGCCCGGCGCTGCAGCACCGACTGCGGCCCGCCCGGCCGCACCGCGCCAAGCGGCCCCGTTGATGGCGCCGCAAGCGGCCGTGACCAGCGCCCCGGTCACCCGCGTGCAGGCCCCGGCAGCAGCGCCAGCGCCGACCGTGCCGACTGCACTGAATGCACCGGCCGCAGCAAGCGCATCCGCAGCACCTGCAGCACCGGCTATGCGTGCTGCATCGGGAGCCCCGGCAGCCCCTGCTTCAGCCCGCGAGGCGGCGCTGATGGCAGCCCGCGTCGGCAAGAACGGCAAGGCTCCCGCTGCTCGTCCGACACCCGCGCCGACACCGGCATCGGCGCCTGCAGAGGTCGCTGCGCAGGCGGCTTCCGCCCCGGCTGCTTCGGCTCCCCGTGCCGCCGCGCCGCTTGCGTCGGACGTGCCGGACATGCCCGAACCACCGCCCTTCGACGCCATTCCGCCCTGGGAAGAGGATGCACGCGGCGACACGATGCCGCCCGCTGGCTTCGCGGCTGAAAAAAAAACTGAGCCCGCTGTCGCCGTCGCACCGGCCGCGCCCGTCGCACCCCAGCGTCCGGCCGCCACACCCGCACAGCAACAGGAAACCGCCCGCATCGCCGCTGAACTGGGCTGGGACGGCCATTGGCCCAGCCTGGCCGCCAGCCTGGCACTGCGCGGTGTGGCCCATCAGATGGCGTTCCAGAGCGAACTGGTGCGCTGCGAAGCGCTCAATGGCGGCAATGTCTGCTTCCACCTGCGCATCCCCCTCGATACCCTGCGTTCCTCGGGCAGCGTGGAAAAACTGGTGGCCGCCCTGTCAGAACGCTTCGGCAAGGAAATCCGCGTGGAAACCGAACTCGGCGCCGTCGCCGACACGGCCAACGCGGTGGCCGAAGCCGAACGCGCCGAGCGCCAGCGCAAGGCTGAACAGAAGATGACCAGCGACCCCTTCGTGATGACCATGATGCGCGAATTTGGCGCCACCATCGTGCCGGGGTCGATCCAGGCGTTGTGAAGCAGGAACGGAAGGACCGACCGGATTGCCGGGCGCTTCCGCAAACGCGATAGAATCCCGTGAAATTGAAACAAGGAGCATGAGCATGATGAAAGGTCAACTCGCAGGTCTGATGAAGCAAGCACAGGCCATGCAGGACAACATGAAGAAGGCCCAGGAACAACTGGCCAACATCGAGGTGGAAGGCCAGTCCGGCGCCGGCCTGGTGAAGGTCGTGATGACCTGCAAGAACGATGTCAAGCGTGTCTCCATCGATCCGTCGCTGCTGGCTGACGACAAGGACATGCTGGAAGACCTGGTCGCTGCCGCCTTCAACGACGCCGTGCGCAAGGCTGAAGCCACCGCCCAGGAAAAGATGTCCGGCGTCACTGCCGGCATGCCGATGCCCCCGGGCTTCAAGATGCCGTTCTGAGGTCGGTGCGGCCCGCGCATGCATGCCGGGCCGCCACGATCGCTGCGGTAAAGCAAGACATCCATGATGTTGACGGAATGCACGATTGTTTAGGGGATGCACCATGTTCATCGTCTCGATCACGTACACCAAGCCGGCAGGCGACATCGACTCCCTGCTGACCGCGCACAAGAAATTCCTGAACCAGCAATATGCCGACGGCGTGTTCCTGATGTCGGGCCGCAAGGTCCCGCGCACCGGCGGCATCATCATTGCCGATTGCGCCGATCGTGCCGAGATCGAAGCCATCATGGAGTCTGATCCCTTCTTCATCGGGGGCGTGGCCGAATACGAGATCATCGAATTCGTGCCTTCGATGACCGCCGAGGCGCTGGAAGCCTTCCGCTATTCCGTAGACCGCAATTGAAAACGCCCTCCAGTCTCACCGTCCTCACCGAATCGCTGCGCCGGCTTCCCGGCATCGGGCCCAAGACCGCGCAGCGCATGGCCTACCACCTGCTGCAGCATGATCGCGACGCCGCTGCCGAACTCAGCAAGTCGCTGGCGCAGGCGCTCGATACCATCCGTCATTGCGCGTTGTGCAACACCTTCACCGAGCAGGTCATCTGCGAGACCTGCCAGGACAGCCAGCGCGACCATACCCAGCTCTGCGTGGTGGAGTCGCCCTCCGACCAGGTCATGATCGAGCAGACGCTGACCTTCAAGGGCCTGTATTTCGTCCTCATGGGGCGCCTCTCGCCGCTGGACGGCATCGGCCCGCGTGACATCCATCTCGAAAAGCTGATCACCCGCGCCACCGATGGCGTGGTCACCGAAGTGGTGCTGGCCACCAACTTCACCAACGAAGGCGAAGCCACCGCCCACTACATCAGCGAAACCCTCAAGGCCCGTGGCCTCAAGGTCAGCCGCCTGGCACGGGGTGTCCCGGTCGGCGGCGAGCTGGAATACGTCGATGCCGGCACCATCGCCCGCGCCATGCTGGACCGCCGCACGACGTGAGGCCGGGCAGGTTTTCAGATGAAAAACTTGCAGGCATGAGGTCGACGATGAAGGTCAAAATGCGCGACATCCAGTCCATGCTGCAATAGAATGACGACTGCCAGCCGCCCGCTACCCCCGGGAGGCTGCCGCAGGCGACAGCGCAGCAACACTGCGCACCGGACTGCACACCAACCCACGCATTTCAGGACACTGGCCACTACCCGACAAGAGCCAGGTCCGGCATCACGATCAGGAGGAGATCACCGGATCGGCCGCGCCGCAGCGCGTCAGCCATCCGGTGCAAGTACGATGAGCACTGGCACATCCAAGCCCGGCCCGCTGGCCGGCATCAAGGTACTGGAACTCGGTACGCTGATTGCAGGCCCGTTCTGCTCGCGCATGCTGGCCGAATTCGGCGCCGATGTGATCAAGGTCGAAGCCCCCGGCAACGGCGACCCGCTGCGCCAATGGCGCGTGCTCAAGGATGGCACCTCGCTGTGGTGGTCGGTCCAGGCCCGCAACAAGAAGAGCATCACCCTCAACATGAAGGACGAGCGGGCCCAGGAAATCGCCCGCAAGCTCGCCCTGGAGGCCGACGTCATCATCGAGAACTACCGTCCCGGCGTGCTGGAGAAGTGGAAGCTCGGCTATGAAGACCTCAGGCAGATCAACCCTGCCACCATCATGGTGCGCCTGTCCGGCTACGGCCAGACCGGCCCCTTGCGCGACCTGCCGGGCTTCGGCGCCATCGGCGAATCGATGGGCGGTATCCGCTACGTTTCCGGCCACCCGGATCGTCCACCGGTGCGCATCGGCATTTCCATCGGCGACTCCATCGCCGCCCTGCACGGCGTCATCGGCGCCATGATGGCGCTGCGCCACCGCGACGTCACAGGCGGCCGCTGGAACGGCAAGCAGGGTGACGACTGCGTCGCCGGCCAGGGTCAGATGGTGGATGTGGCCTTGTACGAGGCCGTCTTCAACATGATGGAATCGATGGTCCCCGAGTTCGACTTTGCCGGCGTGGTGCGCGAGCGCACCGGTGGCGCGCTGCCCGGCATCGTGCCCTCCAACACCTACACCACGGGCGACGGCATGAACATCGTCATCGCCGGCAATGGCGACGCCATCTTCAAGCGCCTGATGACTGCCATCGGTCGCGACGACATGGCCAGCGACCCCGGTCTGGCACGCAACGACGGACGTGTCCCGCGTACCGCCGAGATCGACGCGGCCATCCAGCAGTGGTGCAGCACGCAGACCATCGACAATGCCCTGACCACGCTGCAGGAGGCCGACGTCCCGGTCGGCAAGATCTACTCGGTCAAGGACATGATGAGCGACGCCCAGTTCCTGGCGCGTGACATGTTCGAGCAGCACCAGTTTGCCGACGGCACGCCGGTCAAGCTGCCCGGCATCACGCCCAAGATGTCCGAGACACCCGGCCAGACCAAGTGGCTCGGTCCCGAGCTGGGCGCCCACAGCGATGAAATCCTGCAATCGCTGGGGTATGATGAGGCCCACATCAAGATGCTGCGCGACCACGGCGTGGTCTGAGCGGCACGCAACGGTAGCGCAATCTGCACGGGATTGCGGACCAACACTGCACTGGCTGCAGACAATAAAGCAGCAAAAACGCAGCAAAAACGCAGCACCCCCATCCACACACGGAGGAGACATAATGAAATTGAGCTGGAAGCAATTGCTGATCGCCGCGGGCCTGTTCCTGGCCGGCTACTTTTCCTTCAACGGCAGTGCCGGTGCGCAGGCACTGGAGAAGCCCAAGGTGTCCATCGCCGTCGGTGGCAAGAACCTGTTCTATTACCTCCCGCTGACGGTGGCCGAACAGCTCGGTTATTTCAAGGATGAAGGCCTGCAGGTCGAGATTTCCGACTTCGCCGGCGGTGCCAAGGCCTTGCAGGCGATGGTGGGCGGCAGCGCCGACGTGGTCTCGGGCGCCTACGAGCACACCATCAACATGCAGGCCAAGGGCCAGGCCATCGTCGCCTTCGTGCTGCAAGGCCGTGCGCCGCAGATCGTGCTGGCCGCCAACAACAAGACCATGCCCAACTACAAGAGCGTGGCCGACCTCAAGGGCAAGAAGATCGGCGTGACCGCACCCGGTTCATCCACCAGCATCATGGCCAGCTATGTGCTGGCCAAGGCCGGCCTGAAGCCCACCGACGTCTCCTTCATCGGCGTGGGTGCCTCGGCCGGTGCGATCTCGGCCATCCGCTCCGGCCAGATCGATGCCATCGCCAACCTGGACCCGGTGATCTCCATGCTGGAACAGCACAACGAGATCAAGACCATCGCCGACACCCGCACCCTGAAGGACACCAACGACGTCTTCGGTGGCCCGATGCCGGCCGCCACCCTGTACGCCCCGGCGGCCTTCGTCCAGAAGTATCCCAACACCACGCAAGCCCTGACCAACGCCATGGTGCGCGCGCTGAAGTGGATCCAGAAGGCTGGCCCCTCGGACATCATCAAGGCCGTGCCGGAGAGCTACCTGCTGGGCGACCGTTCGCTCTACATCGATGCCTTCATGAAGGTGCGCCAGGCCATTTCGCCGGATGGCTACTTCCCGCCAGGTGGTCCGGATACCGCCCTGCGTACGCTGAAGGCCTTCGAGCCCTCGCTGGCCGACAAGCAGATCGACCTCTCCAAGACCTTCACCAATTCCTTCGTGCAGAAGGCCAACGCCAAGTACAAGTAAGAAGCAAGGCTCCCACCCGATGCGAATGCACAGCAAATGCCCGGCAACGGGCATTTGCGCATCTGAACGGGGCGCTTGCCTGTGTCTCATCCAGCGCGGCCGTGCCGGCCCGTAATGCAGTGAAGTCCTGAATCCCTGAAGCCCAGACGCCATGACGCCAGCCCTCCAGTTCGACAACATCACCTGCACCTTCGTCTCCAAGGACGATCGTTCCCAGCGCTACACCGCCGTGGCCAATACCGACCTGTCCATCGCACCGGGCGAATTCGTCTCCGTGGTCGGCCCCACCGGCTGTGGCAAGTCCACCCTGCTCAACGTCGGTGCCGGCCTGCTGCAACCCTCCTCGGGCAGCGTCAAGGTATTCGGCGAAGAGCTCACCGGCATCAATCGCCGCGCCGGCTATATGTTCCAGGCCGAGGCGCTGATGCCCTGGCGCAGCGCGCTGCAGAACGTGATCGCCGGCCTGCAGTATCGCGGCCAGGACGAGAAGGCGGCTGCCGAACTGGGCGAACAATGGCTGGCCCGCGTGGGTCTGCAAGGCTTCGGCGACCGTTACCCGCACCAGCTCTCCGGCGGCATGCGCAAGCGTGTGGCCCTGGCGCAGACCCTGATCCTGGACCCCGACATCATCCTCATGGATGAACCCTTCTCGGCCCTCGATATCCAGACCCGCCAGCTGATGGAAAACGAGGTGCTGGACCTGTGGAACGCCAAGAAGAAGGCCGTGCTCTTCATCACCCACGACCTCGACGAAGCCATCGCCATGTCCGATCGCGTGATCGTGCTGGCCGCGGGCCCTGGCACCCACCCCATCGGCGAATTCAGGATCGACCTGCCGCGCCCGCGCGATGTGGCCGAAATCCGCATGCATCCCCGCTTCGTCGAACTGCACCAGCAGATCTGGGACGTGCTGCGCGACGAAGTCCTCAAGGGATATCAACAACAGAAGCGCGCAGCGTAAGCCGTACCGGAAAAGATCAGGGAAGAGAATCAGCACCATGTGGAAATTACTGAAACCGAATCACAAGAACATCCGTTTCTGGCAACTGATGGTATTGGCCATCGTCCTGCTGGTGTGGCATGTGGCCACCCGCAATCCGCAGACCGCCTTCTTCTTCGGTGAACCGCTGAAGGTGGCCCAGCGCATCTGGGAGTGGTTCACGGTGGGCAGCGGCTCGCTGGAAGTGGGCATAGGCGATACCACCTTCTTCACACTCACTTTCCCCGCCGAGATCTATTCACACCTGCTCATCACGCTGACCGAGACCGTGCTGGCCTTCGTCATCGGCACCGTCTTCGGCCTGGGCATCGGCCTGTGGCTGGCGCTGTCGCCGACCGCCTCGGCCATTCTCGATCCCTACGTGAAGGCCGCCAATTCCATGCCCCGCGTGATCCTGGCCCCGATCTTCGCCATGTGGTTCGGCCTGGGCATCTGGTCCAAGGTGGCCCTGGCGGTCACGCTGGTGTTCTTCATTGTCTTCTTCAACGTCTACCAGGGCGTCAAGGAAGTCAGCCCGGTGGTGTTGGCCAATGCCCGCATGCTGGGCGCCAACGCGCGCCAGCTGCTGCGTACGGTCTACCTGCCCTCGGCCACCTCGTGGGTGTTCTCCAGCCTGCACACCTCCATCGGTCTGGCCTTCGTCGGCGCGGTGGTGGGTGAGTACCTGGGCTCGGCGCGCGGCGTCGGTTACCTGATCCTGCAAGCCGAAGGGACCTTCGACATCAACACCGTCTTTGCCGGCATCGTCGTGCTGACCGTCTTCGCGCTGGTGCTGGACCTGGCCGTGGGCGTGATCGAGAAGCGGCTCATGAAGTGGCAGCCCAAGAGCGGAGAGACTGAAAAGCTCTGAATGCTTGGCCGGGAGGACACAGCGGATTGAAAAAACAACAAGTAAAGCAACCGGAACATCGATAGGGTCGTGTCAGACCGGAACCGGATATCGGAGAGGCGCCAGTGGCAACACCGGCGCCTTTTTGTTGCTCGCCGTCCTGGAGTTCATCCGTATCGGGAAATGCCCTAGATCCCCCAACCCCGCCTTTGTCTATAGTGAGTCACTACATGGATTGATTCACTCCGGATCGGTCGATGTCCAACAATCACATCCCGAGGGGGAACAATGAGTGTGTTCAAGAATATGAAAATCGGCACCAAGTTATCGCTGGGGTTTGCCGTCCTGCTGGTACTGACGGTGATCCTGGCTGCCGTTGCACTGGTCAGCATCCAGTCACTGACGACCTCCATCAAGGCCGCAGATGCCGTCCAGGACCGGCGCCTGGTGCCGCTCTATCTGGCGCGCGAGGCGCTGGACCAGACCGGCCTTGCGGCGCGCAATGCCTATGTATTCCGTAGCGACGCCGATGCTGCCAAGGAACTGGCCATCGTCGATGAACAGAAGAATATCTATCTCAAGGCACTGGCCGAACTCGAACCGGAAATGGCCGGCAACAAGAGTTTCGACAAGGTACGGACCGGGCTGCTGCAGATGGCCGAGGAACTCAAGCGTCCACGCATCTATCGCGAAAGCGGGAAGAACGAGGAATTCCGCGACTTCCTGGTCAATGAATGCAGCCCCCTGCGGCGCCAGATCGTGCAGGACATCAACAAGGTCATTGCGGAAGTGGACGCCGAAAACGACCGCGCGCATCACTCCACGCTGGAAATGGCGACCCACGGTTCCATGGTGGTCGCCGCGCTCACCTTGCTGGTGACGTTCATCTCGATCATCGTGGCCGTACTGATCACCCGCAGCCTGCTCAAGCAACTTGGCGGTGAACCCGCCTATGCTGCCGACATCGCCCAGCAGATCGCTGCCGGTGACCTGACCTCTGAAGTGGTGACGCGGCCCGGCGATAACGCCAGTCTGCTGCTGGCCATCAAGAAGATGCGAGACAGTCTGGTCGCCATTGTCGGCAAGGTGCGTGAAGGCACCCAGACCATCGAACAGGCTTCCTCCGAGATTGCCACCGGTAACCTGGACCTGTCTTCCCGCACGGAGCAACAGGCCGGTGCCCTGGAGCAGACCGCCTCCGCCATGGAAGAACTGATGTCCACCGTAAAACAGAACGCCGACAACGCCAGGCAGGCAAGCCAGCTTGCGGTATCGGCCTCTGAAGTGGCCAGACAGGGCGGCGTCGCCGTGGGCCAGGTGGTGAGTACCATGGAAGGCATCAATGCCTCCTCACGCAAGATCGTCGACATCATCAGCGTCATTGACGGTATCGCGTTCCAGACCAATATCCTGGCCTTGAACGCGGCAGTGGAAGCTGCCCGGGCCGGTGAACAGGGCCGCGGCTTCGCAGTCGTGGCGTCGGAGGTGCGCAACCTGGCGCAACGCAGCGCCACCGCTGCCAAGGAAATCACCGAACTCATCAATGACTCGGTGGGGCAGATCGGCCAGGGCAGCAACCTGGTCCAGCAGGCTGGCGCGACGATGGAAAACGTGGTCAACAGCGTGAAGCGGGTGACCGATGTGGTCGCCGAGATCTCGCACGCCAGTCAGGAGCAGAGTCACGGCATCACCCAGGTCAACCTGGCCATCACCCACATGGATGAGGCCACGCAGCAGAACTCGGCGCTGGTCGAGGAGGCCGCTGCCGCCGCCAATTCGATGATGGAGCAGGCGGCCACCCTGGCCAGCCTGGTCTCGACCTTCCGGCTTGATGCCCGCCAGCGTGCGTAGCGCCAACGCCACGGTACTGACGGTGGGCCAGCGTACAATGACGGCTTGAACAGCGCGCCGCCCGTGGCCCATGAGGGTTATCCGGCAGGACGGCATGCAAATCGGGGAGTGGGGGCAAGGGCGATGAGCCAGCAGAATGACTTGATCGAATTCGGTTCGGAAAACGCCTATCGGCTGCTGGTGCAGCGGATCAAGGACTACGCCATCTACATGCTGCGTCCGGATGGTGTGGTCGCCAGCTGGAATGCCGGCGCCCAGCGCTTCAAGGGCTATACCGCCGACGAAATCATCGGCCAGCATTATTCGGTCTTCTATGAAGAGCCTGATCGTCTCGCTGGCCTGCCCGCCACCAACCTGGCCCTGGCCCTGCGCGAGGGCAAGTTCGAGGACGAGGGCTGGCGCGTGCGCAAGGATGGTTCACGTTTCTGGGCGCACGTGGTGATCGATCCGATCTACCAGGAAAATGGACGCCTGCTGGGGTTCGCCAAGATCACCCGCGACCGCACCGAGCAACTGGAAACCAACGAAAAAATCCTCTTCATGGCCCGGCACGATGCCATGACCGGCCTGCCCAACCGTGTCCATTTCCTGGAACGCCTGGACGAAGCCATGTCCACCCTGCATGCCGGCCAGCAACAAGTGGCCGTGGTCAGCATCGACCTGGATGGCTTCAAGGAAATCAACGATGCCTTCGGTCATGGCGTGGGCGACCAGCTGCTCTCCGAACTGGGGAAGCGTCTCAAGAACACCGTGGGCGAGGGCGAGACCGTGGCGCGCTTCGGCGGTGACGAATTCGTCGCCTTCAAGGTATTCCGTCAGCAGCGCCATCTGGCGGACTTCATCAGCCGTCTGCAGCGCGCCCTGACCACCATGCTGCACCTGGCGCAGACCGACATCGTCCCCGGCGCCAGCCTGGGGGTGGCGATGTTTCCCGGCGACGCGGGTGACCGCGGACAATTGCTCAACAATGCCGATCTCGCCATGTATCGCGCCAAGAAGAGCATGGACGAAAAGATCTGCTTCTACGAAGCCAGCATGGACGAGGCTTCGCGCGCCCGTCGTGCCATGGCACGCGATATCTGGACTGCACTGGAACGCGGGGAGTTCTTCCTGAACTACCAGATACAGCGCGCCGTCAGCTGCGACGAGATCACCGGCTATGAGGTTCTCCTGCGCTGGCAACATCCGGTACAGGGACTGATCCCGCCGGCCGTATTCATCCCGGTGGCCGAAGAGTGCGGCGCCATCGGCGCCATCGGCGACTGGGTGCTGGAGCACGCCTGTCGCGAGGCGGCGCAATGGAATCTGCAGCCGCGCATCGCCGTCAACCTGTCGGCCCTGCAATTGTCCAATGCCGGCCTGGTGGAAAAGGTACGCTCGGTGCTGGCCGCCACCGGCCTGCCAGCGCAGCGGCTGGAACTGGAAGTCACCGAAACCGCCATCATCGCCGACCGCGAACGCGCCCTCTACCTGCTGCAGCAGCTCAAGGCCATGGGCGTGACCATTGCCATGGACGATTTCGGCAGCGGCTATTCCTCGCTGGAGACCCTGCGTTCCTTCCCCTTCGACAAGATCAAGCTGGACCGCAGCTTCATCAGCGAGCTGGAAACCAGCCAGCAGGCCAAGGCCTTTGTGCGTGCCATCCTGGCACTGGGCCACAGCCTGAATGTGGCGGTGCTGGCCGAAGGTGTAGAAACCGAAGCCCAGCGCGCCATCCTTGAGCAGGAGGGCTGCCAGGAAGGGCAGGGCTATCTGTTCGGCCGACCGGCGCTGCTGAGCGCCCTGGGTGAGCTGGCGCAGGCGGTGCCGCCCCATGAGGTGCCACGTCGCGCCTGATCGGGAATTGGAAATGCCCCGGCGGCCGACGCGCCGGACCGATTTCGCGTACGCTGCCGGTTGTCATTGTCCAGCGAGTTTCCCATGAGCCAGAGTCTGAGCCTGCCCGAGGACGGGGCGCCCACCGTCATCGCTACCGTCACTGCTACCGTCGCTCCCCATGCCGACCCCTTGTCGGCGCTGGCGCAGTGGCTGCTCTCCCATCGCAAGGTATTGGTACTGACCGGCGCCGGTATCAGCACTGCATCCGGCATTCCCGATTATCGCGATGACGCAGGCGTGCGACGTGGCCGCCTACCCATCCAGGGCAGCGAATTCCGCCAGTCCGAAGCCGCCCGCAAGCGCTACTGGGCTCGCAGCATGCTCGGCTGGCCACGCCTGGCCCAGGCCCTGCCCAATGCGGCCCACCAGGCACTGGCGCAGTTGCAGGCAGCCGGCCACCTGGGCGCAATCCTGACCCAGAACGTCGATGGCCTGCATCAGCAGGCCGGCAGCCGCGATGTGCTGGAACTGCACGGCAGCATTCATGCGGTGCGCTGTCTGGCCTGTGGCACTCCCTATGGTCGTGCCGGGATCCAGGCGCAGCTGGAACGCAGCAACCCCGCCTTTGCCCAGCTGCAGGCAGAAGTCCTGCCCGATGGCGATGCCCAGCTGGAGCCCGATGCCGACGACGCCGCCTTCCACGTTCCCGCCTGTACTGCCTGTGGCGGCATGCTGCAACCGGACGTGGTGTTCTTCGGCGATGGCGTGCCGGCTGCGCGCAGCGCCCAGGCCGAAGCACTCGCCCGTGACTGCGATGCCATGCTGGTGGTGGGTTCTTCGCTGATGGTGTTGTCGGGTTTTCGCTTTGCGCGCATGGCGGCCGCCGCAGGCAAGCCGGTGGCGGCCATCAATCGCGGTCGTACCCGTGCCGACGAACTGCTGGCCTTCAAGCTGCAGGAGGATGCCGAGTCGGTGTTGCCGCGTCTGGCGGCACGACTGCTGTCACAGCCGCTTTCCTGATCGACCACAGTACGATGGCCGCTGCCATCAGCGCCAGCAGCGCGGCCGCAGCAAAGGCATGCGCAAAGCCCTGGGCATAGGCATTTCGCGCCAAGGCCAGCACCGCCGCCTGCCGTTCGCCATAGCCCTGCGCTGCCTGCACCATGTCGCCGGCCATCGCCCGCGCCACGAACTGGGCCGCGTGTCCGGGCGCCTCTTGCATGCCCGCCATCCCCGTCAGCATGCGGCCACGCGCTGCCTCGGCCAGTACTGCACCCAGGCCCGCAAAGCCGGCCAGCACACCCGTGAAGCGCGAGGTGGTACTGATGCCGGAGGCCATGCCCGCGCGTTCTCGCGGCACATTGCCCATGATGGCCTTTTGCGTCTCGCCATTGAGCAGGCCACCGCCGCTTCCCAGCACTGCCATGCCGAGGATCACCAGCATCTGCGATCCCGATCCGGCCGCCCACATCATCAGCAGGTTGCCCAGCGCCGTCACGCCCAGTCCCAGCGCCAGCACCCGCGCCGAGGACAGGTAATGACCCAGTCGTCGCCCCAGCTGCGGCAACAGCAGCATCGCCAGTGCGAAGGGCAGCATGCCCAGGCCGGTCTGCAGCGTGTTCAGGCCGCGTGCATTTTGCAGGAACAGCGGCAGCAGCGACGCCATCACCTGGGCCGAGGCCGCATAGGCGAACATGGCCGCCACTGCCGCCACGAAACCGGCATGACGGAACAGCGACAGCTCCAGCATCGGATGCGCGCAGCGGCGCTCCCAGGCGATGAAGAGCAGGAATAAAAATGCGCCACCCAGACCACGGGCGACGCAAACAACGCTGGTCCACCCCTGTTCCGGACCCGTGATCAGGGCCCAGGTCAGGAGGAAGACCGCGCTGGAGAAAGACAGGATGCCCAGCGGATCCAGCGGACGCGGCAGCGGATTGCGTGACTCCGGTACCTGCCGTCCTACCGCCATGCCCAGCAACAGGCAGACCGGCAGGTTGATCCCGAACGCCCAGCGCCAGCCCAGCAGGGTATTGATGACGGCGCCGATCAGCGGCGCCAGCACCATGGTCAGGCCCATGATGACGCCCCACACCGCCCAGGCGCGTGCGCGCTCGCTCTCGTCATGGAAGGCATGGCCGATCACCGCCAGCGAAGGCGCCAGCAAAAAGGCTGCACCCACCCCCTGCAGCGCGCGGGCCGCATACAGGGCCTGTGCCGTGGGAGCCAAGGCACAAAGCAGCGAGGCCAGCGCGAACAGCGCCAGCCCGCCCCGCAGCACGCGCTTGCGGCCATAGCGGTCCGCCAGGGCACCGGCCGGCAGCAGCAGCGCGGCAAAGCACAGCACATAGCTGCTGACCACCCATTCCACCTCGCTGAAGGACGCCTGCAGCTCACGCGCCACCGTGGGCAGGATGATCCCGACCACGTTGGTGTCCAGTACCGTCATGGCACATCCCAGCGAACCGGTCAGCAGGATGCGGCCAGCGGTGGAGGAGAAGGGCGAACGCATGGCGGCGCGGGCGAGAGGGGCTTACTTCAACGCCGCCACGCCGGCCTTGGCGATGTCTTCATCATGCTGCGGGGTGTCGGCCGACACGCCGATGGCCCCCACCACCTGACCGTCGGCCACCAACGGCAGGCCGCCGCGCATCAGGACAAAGCCGCGTGCCGTGGCGGCCGCCGGGCGGTTGCCGTTGATCGCATCTTCCAGCGCGCCGCTGGGACGGCGAAACAGTGCTGCAGTACGCGCCTTGCCCGGCGCGATCTCGACTCCGGCCGGTACGGCCGCGTTGTCCATGCGCACCAGCGCCACGGGCAGACCGGCGGCATCCACCACCGAGATCACGCAGGGCCAGTTTTCCGCCTGCGCCTTGGCCTGGGCAGCCTGCAGCACCTGTTGTGCAGCGGCCAGCGTCAGCACCGGCTGGGTCGGCAGGGTGGCGGCAGCCGCTACATTGGCAGCCAACAGGCTGGAGAGGGCCAGGGCGAGAAGTCGGGTCTTGATGATCATGGAATTCCTTTTCTGAAATGCGAGAGGGGAGAGGGTTCATTGAACCAGTCTCTATAATTCACTTCAATAATCATCAACCGCGACTTAATTAGTTTTAAACTAATTCAAGACATCGCCGCCATCCCTCATGCCGGAGCAAGCCCGTGGACCTACGACACCTGCGTTACTTCCTGACCGTCGCCGAAGAACTGCACTTCGCCCGTGCTGCCGAACTGCTGGGCATTGCGCCACCCACGCTGTCGGTGCAGATCCAGGAGCTGGAACGCCAACTGCAGGTCCAGTTGTTCGCCCGCACCAAGCGCTCCGTATCGCTGACCTCGGCCGGTCGTGATTTCGTCGAGCAGGCACGCGCGGTACTGGCACGCTTCGACCAGGCCATCGACGTAGGTCGCCGTGCCGGGCGCGGCGAGCTGGGCCGGGTCGAAATCGGCTATGTGGGATCGGCGGTATTCGGCGGCATCCTGCAGCAGCAGATCAGCGCCTTCCGCCGTCAGTGGCCACAAGCCACGGTACATGCCCGCGAGTGGCCGATGGCGCAACTTTCCGACGCGCTGGAGGAGGGCAAGGTCGACATCGCCTTCCTGCGCATGCCGGTGCCGCTGGGCGGCACCCTGCAGTCGCAAGTCCTGTTGCGCGACCGCTTCTGTCTGGCCCTGCCCGCTGATCATGCACTGGCAAGCCCGGACGCTGCCGTGCGTTCACGGGCCCTGGCCGGAGAATCCTTCATCCTGCCCGAGCAGGAGCTGGGCAGTCGCGAGGTCTGGCGCCGCGGCGGTTTCGAGCCGCGCAGCATGAGTCGTCCAGGTGGACTGCTGGCGGTGCTGGCCGAGGTATCGGTGGGCGCGGGCGTGGCGGTGGTGCCGGGGGTATTGACCTCGGTGGTGCAACTGCCCAATGTCTGCTATCGGCCGCTGGCGGGCAGCGCTATCGTTTCCGAGGTGGCAGCCGTATTCCGTCGTCACGAACGCGCGCCGGCGGTGCGCAACATGATCGCGGCGATCCGCACCAGCAAGCCGCTGCAGGTTCACGGGCCCTTGAACACATCTCGCAACTGATGACGACATGAGTTCCGGCCAGGACACTGGCTTTGTATATTCTTATCCGTTTTCCTTCGTTCATTCGGACCGGTTCGCGGCCACATAATCCTTGGTCGGTTTCACCTCCCAAGGAAATCATCCGCATACGCCACCCGCCACATTTCCACGCCAATGTGATGCAAGTTGGCGGCGGGTATTTCCGCGATCCACTGAAGGAAGTCCATCATGCTCAAGCAACTTGCCGGCCTGCTGCTCATCGGCGCTGCCGTGATTGCCGGCGCCCACGCCGCGCCCCCTGCCACGCCCGAACGCGAACTGAAGATCGGCTTCGTCCCCGGCCCCTACATCGACGAATTCAAGCTGGGCGTGCAACCCGAGCTGCAGAAGAAGGGCTACAAGATCCGCTACTATGAGTTTTCCACAGGACTGGAAGCCAACAGCGCCGTCTTCAAGGGCGACATCGATGCCAACGTGATGCAGCACTCGGTATTTCTGGCTTCCTACAATGAGCGCAACAAGACCGACCTGGTGGGCATCGTGCAGGTGCCTACGCCCCCCATGGGCCTGTATTCGCGCAAGCACAAGGACCTGAACAACCTGAAGAAGGGCTTCACCGTCGCCGTACCCAACGACCCGGTCAATCTGCAGCGCGCCCTGTGGATACTGCAAAGGCTGGGCTGGATCCGCATCCGCGAGAACAAGCCGGTCGACGTCACCGAACTGGACGTGGTGGAAAACAAGGTCGGCCTGAAACTGGTGCTGCTGGAGAATGCCCAGGGTCCACGCGCGCTGGATGACGCCGATTTCGCCGCCGTCCAGGGCAACTTCGCCATCTTCGCCAAGCTCAAGCTGTCCGAGGCCTTCATCCTGGAAGACATGAAGCCGCCCTACATCAACGTGGTGGCCGTCAGGAAGACCCGCCAGGACGAGACCTATGCCCGCGATATCGTCCAGGCCTACCGTTCCGACTATTTCCAGAAGGCCATCCGCAGCGACCGCTTCTATGACGGTTTCACCCTGCCGGATTATTTCAGCAGCAAGGACCAGGACGACAAAAACCTCAAATTGGGCAAGAACTGATCGGCGCATTGTCCCGCCGTTGCCACCCGGCTGCCATCAAACAAAAGGCTCGCTCCCGGTCGTTCCAGGGCGAGCCTTTGCTCTATTGTGCTTGATCCGGAGGCTCAGGCCGCCCTGGCCTGGCCACCGGTGCTGGCAGGATGTACGAGTCCGAAATGGGAACGCAGGGTCTTGCCCTCGTAGTCGCGACGGAACAGTCCGCGTTGTTGCAGCAGCGGCACCACGCCATCGACGAAGTGCTGCAGGCCATCCGGCAGGGCATCGGGCATCAGGTTGAAACCGTCGGCGGCGCCGGCCTTGAACCACCGTTCGATGTCATCGGCAATCTGCTCGGGCGTGCCGACCAGTACCCGGTGACCGCCGCCACCGCACAGGGCACGGATGACATCGCGCACCGTGTGTGGCCGCCCCTTCACCAGCGACAGCGTGGCATGGAAGAAGGTGTGGTTGCCATTGCCGCCACCGGGCAGGGCCAGCTTGTCCGGCAGTGGCCGATCCAGGTCCAGGCTGTCCACTGGCACCCCGAGGATGCCGGCCAGGCGCTTCAGGCTATAGCTCCAGGGAATGTTGTCGATCAGTTCGTCGCGTCGGCGCAGGGCCTCGGCTTCGGTGGCCCCGATGATGGTGGCCAGCCCCGGCAGGATCTTGACCGCATGGGGGCCGCGTCCGAGCTGTGCGGCGCGGGTATTGATGGCGCGGCTGTAGGCCAGCGATTCTTCCACGGTATGGGCCGCCGAGAAGACCGCCTCCGCGTGACGTGCGGCCAGCTCCTGGCCATCCCCCGATCCGCCGGCCTGTACCAGTACCGGCTGGCCTTGCGGCGTGCGCGGCAGGTTCAGCGGGCCGTGCACCTGGAAGTGGCTGCCGCGATGGGCGATGGGATGCACCCGGCTGTCATCGATGAAACGACCGCTGAGCTTGTCGGCCACCAGCGCCTCGTCTTCCCAGCTGTTCCATAGCGACTTCACGACCTGGGTGAATTCATCTGCACGCGCATAACGCGCTGCATGGTCAGGAACCTTCTCCAGCCCGAAATTGCGGGCCGATGCGACATCGGCGGTGGTGACGATGTTCCAGCCGGCGCGGCCGCCGCTGACATGGTCCAGTGTCGCGAAGCGGCGTGCGATGTTGTACGGCTCGTTATAGCTGGTGGAGGCCGTACCGATGACGCCGATATGGGTGGTCGCGGCCGCCACCGTGGCCAGCAGCACCGTAGGCTCCAGCGCCGTGATGGGACGAAAGTCGATCTGCTCGATGATGGCCGCGTTATCGGCCAGGAACACCGCATCGAATTTGGCCGCCTCGGCGATGCGCGCCACCTTGACGTAATGCGCGGCATCGATGAAGGCCAGCGGATCGGCGTGCGGCAGGCGCCACGCCGACGGGATGAAGCCGGAATGCAGGATATTGACGTTCAGATGCAATTGCCTTGGGGGCTGGCTCATGGGGGCTCCGGGGAGGGGAACGACTCGTGACACGTGCACAGGCTCAGGCCATACGCAAGTAAGACCGACCGGTCGCGCTCCATGGAGGCATTCCTGATGATGGGAAACCCGACGATTCTGTGCCGGCCACCCCGGCGGCAGCCACGAATATATCCGCATAAACATATGCGCGCGGGACGGCTACAATGCCCGGGAGCGAGGGGGAGGGACCCCGACGCCAGATCAATAACAAGCGTGCGTGACGTCAATGAGCCTTCTTTTTATCGTATTGCTGATCGTGCTGGCCTGCCTGGTGCTGGGGCTGGCGGCCTGGGGTGGGTTTGCGCTCTGGTACCAGTGCCCTGGACCGCGCTGGGCGCGTCTGCTGGTGATGGCGACATGGAGTCTGCCAGCGCTGGTCACCCTGGCAAGCCTGGGAGCATGGGCCGGGCCAGGTGGCGCATCGCCCTGGGGGCCGCTGGCCTTCGTGCTGGCGCTGGTGGTGTTGCTGTGCTGGTGGCGCGGCATCCGTGCTTCCCATGATCGGGTCTGGGCCGACGATGTGGCCTGCATGCTGGTCTCGCAGGTCACGGGTGATCGCGTCAGACTGGACAATGTACGCAACTTCGAATGGCGCAGCGAGACCGATTACGATGTGCGCTGGGAGTCGCGTGACTACGATCTGTCGCAACTGGTCTCGGGCGACCTGCTGCTGTCCTACTGGATGGGGCCGGCGATTGCGCACACCCTGGTTTCCTTCGGGTTTGCCGATGGCCGGCGCCTGGTGTTTTCGCTGGAGATCCGGCGCGAACGCGGCGAATCCTTCTCGGCCCTGGGCGGCTTCTTCCGCAAGTTCGAGACCGTGATCGTCGCCGCCGACGAGCGCGACATCGTCCGTACCCGCACCAACGCCCGTGGCGAGGACGTCTACCTGTATCGCCTGCAACTGCGCCCCGACCAGTTGCGCAAGGTCTTCCTCGGATACCTGGAACGCGCCGCGCAGGTGCGCGCCACACCGCGCTTCTACAACACCCTCACCAGCAACTGCACCACCATCGTCTTCGAGTTGGCGCGCCGTCTTTCTCCCACCTTGCCGCTGGACTATCGCCTGCTGCTCTCCGGTTATTTCGCCCGGTACGTGTACGACCACGGGGTAATGACGCCCGGCTACCGCTTCGAGCAACTGCGCGAGGCCGGCCGGATCACCGGACGGGCTTTGCAAAGCGGCCCGGGGGACGACTACAGCAAGCTGATCCGGCGTGGCGTGCCGGGGGTGGGCGAAGACGAGCTCCGCTGAAGCTGCGCGACGAAGTCCAAATCCGTTTACCAACTATCCAAGCATAAAATCATTCGTATTCGCTCACCGCGAAGCTGATTAGCATTTCCTTCCTGCGCCACTCTGGTTGCGCATCCTGAAACGTCAGAGAAGGAAATCCCCATGTCCGAAGCGGTGAATCATTTCCCCCTGCCGGCAGCTGCCGAGTCCTCCCCCGTGCGCCGATCGAGGCGACTGCGTCCCTTGCAAGAACTCGGCAACCGCAGTCTGTTCCTGCTCTCCTGGGCCGCACCGCTGCTCCTGCTGCTGCTCTGGGAAGCCTTCGCCCGTGCCGGTGTGCTCTCGCCGCAAGTGCTGCCGGCGCCCAGCAAGGTATTGCAGACCGCCTGGAACCTGATCGGTCAGGGCCGCCTGCTCTCCGACCTCGGCGCCAGTCTTCTGCGGGCTGCCGCCGGCTTCGTCATCGGCGGTAGCCTCGGCTTCGTGCTGGGCACCCTGGTCGGCTTCTCGCGGCTGGCTGAAGCCCTGTTCGACCGTAGCGTGCAGATGGTGCGCGCCGTCCCCTTCCTGGCGGCGTTACCGCTGGTGATCGTGTGGTTCGGTGTGGGCGAGGGCGGCAAGGTGTTCCTGGTGTCGCTGGGCGTGCTGTTCCCGATCTATATCAATACCGTGCTGGGCATCCGCCAGGTCGATCCCAAGCTGCTCGAACTGGGCCGCGTGACCGGGCTCTCCAACTGGACCCTGATCCGTCGCATCGTGCTGCCCGGTGCCTTGCCCTCGATCCTGGCCGGGGTGCGCTATGCGCTGGCAGTGGCCTGGCTGGCATTGGTGATTGCCGAAACCATTGCCGCCAATACCGGCATCGGCTCACTTGCCATGGATGCGCGTGAATTCCTGCAGACCGACGTGATCGTGCTGACCATCGTCATCTATGCCGGCATCGGTGTGGTCTCGGATGCCATCGCCCGCCTGCTGGAGCGCCGGTTGCTGGCCTGGCATCCCAACTACGCCGCCAAGGGGAAATGATGAGCACCACCACCCAACCCATGCATCCGGCCGGCATCGATGAGATTGCCGTGCAGGTCGCCGGTCTCAAGCGCCGCTATGGCCAGCGCACCGTCATCCAGGGCTTGAACCTGCGCATCCATCGCGGTGAGTTCGTGGCCCTGCTGGGTGAGAGCGGTTGCGGCAAGACCACCCTGCTGCGCGCCCTGGCGGGGCTGGACGCCATCGATGGTGGCCGCATCGACGGTCCGGCGCAACCGGCCGTGGTGTTCCAGGAACCGCGCCTGATCCCGTGGGACCCCTTGTGGCGCAACGTTTCCCTGGGGCTCGATGACAAGAGCGGCAAGCCGCTCGCACAGGCGGCGCTGGAAGAAGTCGGCCTGGGTGGCCGCAGTGAGGATTGGCCCCGCAATCTCTCCGGCGGCCAGGCCCAGCGCGTGGCGCTGGCACGCGCCCTGGTGCGCGAGCCTCGTCTGCTGCTGCTGGATGAACCCTTTGCCGCCCTGGACGCCCTGACCCGCATCCGCATGCATGCCCTGGTGCGCCAACTGTTGGCGCGCCATCGACCCGGCGTGCTGCTGGTCACGCACGATGTCGATGAAGCCATCGTCCTGGCTGACCGCATCCTGGTCATGCGCGATGGTGCCATTGCCAGCGATCACCGCGTCGCGCCGGAAGCCGCCCACCATCGCGCCCACCCGGCGGCCGAAGCCCTGCGCACGCAATTGCTGGCCGAGCTGGGCGTGGCGGCTGCCGATGCGCTGCATTAATAGCGATCTAATGCCGATCTGATTTCCCTTCACCATCACTGAATGCTCATGACCCAAGACGCCAAGTCCGCCCATCACCATCATCGCCATCGTCGTCTTCTGTTGCAGGCGGCCGCAGGCGCCGCCGCCCTGGGTGCCGTCGGTGCTCCCACCGTGGCGCTGGCCGCCGGTTCCTCTCGCAATACCGATACCGTGCGCCTGGCCTGGGGCAAGGGCGGTCTGCCCGGTATCGCCCGCACCCGTGGCGAATTCGAAAAGACCCTGGCCCGCGATGGCATCAAGGTGCAATGGGTGGGGCCTTTCCCCAATCACGCGCCTTCGCTGCAGGCGGTCACCGGCGGTAGCGCCGACTTTGGTTTCGGCGGCAGCACCACGCCCGCGCTGGCGGCCATGATCGCCGGCTCGCCGCTGGTATTCACCCAGTTTGCCGTGGTCGAGCCACGCAGCACCGCCATCATCGCCAAGGATGGTTCGGGCATCACCAAGGTCAGCGATCTGGTCGGCAAGACCGTGGCGGTAAACCGCTCGGGCCTGGGCGAGTTCCTGCTGGTGGCGGCGCTGGAAAAGCATGGCATCGCCCGCGACAAGGTGCAGTTCGTCTATCTCAATCCGCCGGATGCCGGTCCGGCCTTTTCCCAGGGCAAGGTCGATGCCTGGTCGATGTGGAGCCCGGGCGTGGACATTGCGCGGGTCGAATACAAGGCGCATGACGTCTTCTTCGAAGGCCGCGATCTGGATTTCCTGATCGACTTCAACTCCTACGTCACCCATCGCAAGTTCGCGCAGCAAAACGCCGACATCGTGCGCGCCGTCAATGCCGCCTATCGCGCCGAGGGCGAGTGGATCAGCATGAATCCGCGCGAGGCCGAGATCCTGGTGCAGAAGGATGCCGGTTATTCGGACGCGGTACGCGATTCGCTCATCAAGCTGGCGCGGCGCTGGGAATTCCATGGCGCCGATGACGCGAAGTTCATCGCCACCTTCCAGGGAGCGGCCGATTGGTTGGCCGCACGCAAGATCCTGCCGCAGAAAGTGCAGGTGAGCGATTACATCGTCAAGGTCTGATTCATTTCAAGGAGAGAAGCATGAGCGTCAACTTCATCGGCATGGTCACCACCAACAAGAATTCGGAGATTCATGCTCCGGTGGGGCCCGCCATCGATATCGATTACCTGCAGCGTTTCGCGCGTGCCCACGAAGAGGCAGGTTTCGACCGGGTGCTGGTGCCGTATCACTCCAACGGGCCGGACGCCATCCTGACCATTGCCCAGGTGGCTGCCGCCACGCGACACATCAAGCTGATGCTGGCACACCGGCCCGGGTTCGTGGCGCCCACGCTGGCGGCCCGCCAGTTGGCCACGCTGGACCAGTTCAGCGGTGGGCGGCTGGGGGTGCACATCATCTCCGGCGGTTCCGACGTCGAGCAGCGACGTGACGGTGACTTCCTCGACCACGACCGGCGTTATGCCCGTACCGATGAGTACCTGGAAGTCCTGCGCAAGGTGTGGACTGCCGGCGAGCCCTTCGATCATCACGGCGAGTTCTATCGCGTCGAGCAAGCCTTTTCCGAGGTCAAGCCGGTGCAGCAGCCGCATATCCCGATCTTCTTCGGTGGCGCCTCCGAGGCCGCCATTCCGGTGGCAGGACGGCATGCCGACATCTATGCCTTGTGGGGCGAGTCACTGGACCAGGTGCGCGAGCTGACCGGGCGTGTGCGAACCGAAGCGGCTCGGCATGGGAGGGAGATCAGTTTCTCGGTTTCCTTCCGTCCCATCCTGGCGGCCACCGAAGACGCTGCCTGGGAGCGTGCCGAACGTATCCTGTCCGAGACACGCCGCCTGCGCTCCGGCAATGGCAGCCGTCATCCGGCCCAGACCGGGCCCCAGGAAAGCGTGGGCGCACGCCGCCTGCTGGCCGCCGCAGAAAAGGGGGATCGGGTCGATCGTCGCCTGTGGACCGCCATCGCCCGCGAAACTGGTGCCCGCTACAACTCCACGGCCCTGGTCGGTACGCCCGGGCAGGTGGCCGAGGCGCTGCTGGATTACTACGACCTGGGCGTAACGACCTTCCTGATCCGCGGCTTCGATCCGTTGGAAGATGCCCTCGACTACGGTCGCGAACTGATCCCGCGCACCCGCGAACTGGTGGCAGAACGCGTGCGCCAGAAACTGGAGAAACAGCAAAAGCAGCAAAAGCAGGCCGCCTGATTGTTCCGGCCGCAACGTGACAGTGGCTCCGCATTGCGGAGCCACTGTTTTTTTGCGGAGATGAAATGCCTGTCGTCAGGCCGACTGCAAAGCCTGTTCCAGATCGGCCAGCAGGTCATCGATATGCTCGATGCCGATGGACAGGCGCACCGTATCCACGGTTACGCCGGCCTTGTCCAGTTCCGCCGGCGACAGCTGGCGGTGTGTGGTGGACGCCGGATGCGTGGCCAGCGACTTGGCGTCGCCGATGTTGACCAGCCGCGTGAAGAGCTGCAGCGCATCCTGGAAGCGTGCGCCACCTTCGCGACCGTTGGCCACGCCAAAGGTCAGCACGCCCGAAGCGCGACCCTTGAAGTATTTCTGCGCCAGTTGATGATCGGGATGGCCTTCCAGCCCGGCATAGTTGACCCAGCGCACCTTGGGATGGCGTTTCAGGTATTGCGCCACGGCCAGGGTGTTGGCGGTGATGCGGTCCAGGCGCAGGGCCAGGGTCTCGATGCCTTGCAGGATCTGGAAGGCATTGAACGGCGACAGCGCCGCTCCGGTATTGCGCAGCGGCACCACGCGTGCGCGACCGATGTAGGCGGCCTCGCCCAGTGCTTCGGTATAGACCACGCCGTGATAGCTGACATCGGGCTCGTTGAGTCGCTTGAAGCGTTCCTTGTGCTGTGCCCAGGGGAACTTGCCGGAATCCACGATGGCACCGCCCAGCGTGGTGCCGTGGCCGCCCAGGTATTTGGTCAGGGAGTGCACCACGATGTCGGCGCCGTGTTCGAAGGGACGCAGCAGGTAGGGCGTGGCCACCGTGTTATCCACGATCAGCGGGACGCCATGTCGATGCGCGATGGCGGCCACGGCCGCGATGTCGGTGATGTTGCCCAGCGGATTGCCGATGGATTCGATGAAGATGGCCTTGGTACGGTCGTCGATCAGGGGTTCGAAGGAAGCCGGCTGGCGTGGATCGGCAAAGCGCGTGGTGATGCCGAACTGCGGCAGGGTATGGGCGAACAGGTTGTAGGTGCCGCCGTAGAGCGTGGAGGCCGAGACGATGTTGTCGCCCGCCTCGGCGATGGTCTGGATCGCATAGGTCACAGCCGCCTGGCCGGAGGCCAGTGCCAGCGCGGCGATGCCGCCTTCCAGGGCCGCCAGGCGCTTTTCCAGCACGTCCTGGGTGGGGTTCATGATGCGCGAGTAGATATTGCCCTGGACCTTCAGGTCGAACAGGTCGGCGCCATGCTGGGTATCATCGAAGGCGAATGCCACCGTCTGGTAGATCGGCACGGCCACGGCGCGCGTGGTCGGATCAGGGTCGTAGCCACCGTGTACGGACACGGTCTCGAATTTCCATTGTGGGTTGTCTGCCATGTTGTCTCTCTCTTATCGTTGAACGGGGATGCCGGAAGGGATACCACACCGAGACCCTAGCGCGACGGCGGGCGGGGCGCCAAGAAATGATTCGTCATATGCATATGCGGCGACGGATGATGCCGGTCGCAACAGCGTGCGATCTTGGTCATCATGCCGTTTCGCATTCCCATCGCGCATGCGTAAGATCAAATTAGTCGTTTGAACAGGTTTTGCTGCACTGCTTCAATGGCTTTACCAACAGCCATTCTTGAATCAGGAGCCAGTATGGAAACGACTACTTCCCACCTGCCCGCCGACATGAGTCACGCTGATGCCAGGCGCGGCGTGCGGGCACGCCTGAGCTATCTCGCCAGTCATGCCCGTGACCCGGTCAGCTATGCCTGTACGCCGCCCCCTGGCGTTCCCTGGGAGAGCGCCGACTACACCGTGCACGACACCTTCATCGCTGATGTCGGCGCCTGGCGCGATCTGGATATCGATATCAACGGGTTCGAATTGCGTGACGCCCCCACGGCCTTGCGCAATCCGGGCGATGCCGACGAGATCGAGGCGATCTGTTATGCCGAGGCGGTGGAGCTGGCATTGGAGGTGACCGGTGGCACCCATGCCTATGTCTTCGATCACCTGGTGCGCGAGCGCGACCCTGCACGCGCGACGCTGGATTTCGGGCGCGCCGCCCGTGGTGCCACGCCGGCAGCCAACGGTCGCATCCACAACGATTACACCGAGGTATCGGGGCGCAGGCGCCTGTCCATGGTCTTGCATGATTCGGACCTGATTCCCTTTGCCCGGCACTTTTCCATCATCAACATCTGGCGCAGCCTGCGCGGCGTGATCGAGGACACGCCGTTGGCCGTGGTCGATGCGCGCAGCGTGGCACGCGAGGATCTGGTGCGGGGCGAAGTACGCTATCCGCATCGCACGGGCGAAATCTATCTGATGCGCCACAACCCCGCGCATCGCTGGTGCTATTTCCCGCAGATGGATCGTCACCAGGCCCTGGTGTTCAAGCAGTTCGATTCGCGCACCAGCGGGGTGGCACGCTTCACCCCGCATACCGCTTTCGACCTGCCCGACATCCGGCCCGGGGCTCCCTTGCGTCAGAGCCTGGAAATCCGCTGTCTGGTGGTGCATGCATGAGCGTGTCAACTCCCGTGATCGAATACTGGTTCGACTTCGGCAGCAACTACAGTTACCTGAGCACGCTGCGCATCGAGCAGGCGGCGCAACTGGCCGGCGTATCCGTGCAGTGGCGGCCCTTCCTGCTGGGGCCGGTGTTTCGCGAACTGGGATGGAGCACGTCTCCCTTCGTGTTGCAGAAGGAGAAGGGCGAGTACACCTGGCAGGACATGGCCCGCCAGTGTCGCAAGTATGGTCTGCCGTGGCGGCGTCCCAGCCTCTTTCCGCGACCGGCCGTGCTGCCCACGCTGGTTGCCCTGGCGGGGTCCGAGACGCACTGGGTGGGTGGCTTTTGCCGTCTGATGATGCATCTGAACTTCGCCGAGGACCGCGACATCGACAGCGCCGGGACGGTCGCTGAAGTGTTGACGGCGATGGACCTGCCCGTGGCGTCCCTCCTGGAGGGGGCGCAGTCCGCAGACAATCGCGCCCGCCTGCGCGAGCAGACCGTGCTGGCCCGTGCGCGAGGCATCTTCGGCGCGCCTACCTTCTTCGTCGGCAAGGAGATGTTCTGGGGCAACGACCGGCTGGACGACGCATTGGCCGCCTGCAGGGAACCAGCCAGCTTCAGCCCGTGAGGCTGGTCCCGGCCTCGTTGCGTATCCAGGCGGCGACCTGCTGTACTTCGCGGCGGGCTGCAGGGGTGGCCTGGATCATCCAGTAGGCGTAGCCATCCTCGTCCTGCGCCCGTGCTTCGCCCAGCAGCACCAGCTGGCCGCTGGCCAGTTGCGGTCCGATCAGTTCGATGCGGCCCAGCGCCACGCCCTGTCCGGCCAGTGCCGCCTGGATCACCATGTCGTACTGGTTGAAGCGCAGCATGCGGTGCTTCTTCTTCCATTCGCCATGGTCCAGCCAATCCTTCCAGCGCAGGCGCGGGTTGGCTTGTTCGAATTCGATCAGGGTGGTATCGGCCGGCAGCTTGCCTTGCTTGAGCAGCAGGGGGTGCGCCACCGGTGCCACCGATTCCCCGAACAGGCGGATCGCTTCCGGCGGCGTCTGGGCGCGCGTGGTGTAGCGCAGGGCCAGATCGATGCCTTCGTGGCGCAGGTCGATCACGCTGTCACTGGCCGCCACCCGTACGTCTATCCCCGGCACCTGCTGCTGCAGTCGCGACAGGCGCGGCAACAGCCATAGCCCGGTCATGCCGATGCTGGCGGTGATGGTCACCGGACGGCTTGCCTGGGCGGCGCGCAGTTCGCCGATACTGTCCTGCAGTTGCAGCAGCATCGCATCACAGCTGCGGAACAGCCGCTCACCGGCGGTCGTGAAGGAGATTGCGCGGTGGTGGCGGTGCAGCAGGGCGGTTCCCATGAATTCTTCCAGCAGATGGACCTGACGGCTCACCGCCGACTGGGTCAGGAACAGGTCTTGTGCCGCCAGCGTGAAGCTCATGCGGCGGCCCACGGCGACAAAGCCACGGATCAGGTCCAGCGGCGGCAGCTTGGCGAGAGGGAGTGTCATGGCGGTCGGCAAGGGGAGCAGGTCGGATACGCTATTGAAGCATAGTCGTGCATCCTCGTGGGCATCCGGTGTCCATCATTTCGCATTCCATTTTGGAATGGGTAGTCGTGCCGAAGTCATTTGAATGCGCTCTCTTTTCAGAGTCAAATTGCATCATTCATCTATCCAGGATCGCCTCTTGCCATGAGCCATGCTTCTGTGAGCCACAAACGTCTCTGGGCCGTGCTGGCCGGTGCCGCCATCATGAGCATGGCGCTCGGATCGCGCCAGACCTTCGGCCTGTTCATCAGTCCCTTGTCCTACGATCATGGCCTGCCGGTGACCCTGGTCGCCTTCGCCATCGCCTTGCACAACCTGGTATGGGGTGCGGCGCAGCCGCTGGCCGGGGCCATGACCGATCGTCATGGCCCAGCGCCCGTGGTGGCATTCGGCGCGGTTTGCTATGCCATCGGCCTGGCGTTGACGGCACTCGCCCCCAACGGCGCCTTGCTGGTCTTGGGCATGGGGGTCTTCATCGGCGTGGGTATCAGTTGCACCAGCTTCGGCGTGGTGCTACCGGCGGTGGGACGCAGCGTACCGCCGGAACGGCGCAGCAGCGCCATGGGGCTGGTCAGTGCCGGTGGCTCACTGGGCCAGGTACTGATGTTGCCGCTGGTGCAGGCTTTGCGCGCTGCCTCGGGGATCAGTCTGGCGCTGCTGGTGCTGGCCGCGCTGGTCCTGATGGTGGCGCCGCTGGGGCTGGTGTTGCGCTCCCCAGCGATCCGTACGCCGGTCATGCCGCGCCAGGAGGGCGGTTTGCGGCGGGTGATGGTGCAGTCACTGCGGCACCGTGGCTTCCAGTTGCTGACCCTGGGATTCTTCGCCTGTGGATTCCAGCTGGCCTTCATCGCCACCCACCTGCCGGGCTATCTGGAGCTGTGCCACATGCCCACCGGCCTGGCGGCGACGGCGCTGGCGCTGATCGGCCTGTTCAACATGGCCGGCAGCTGGACCTGCGGCTGGCTGGGCGGTCGCTATCGTCCGCAGCAGGTGCTGGGCTGGCTGTACCTGGTGCGTAGCACCGCGATCGGATTGTTCTTCATCGCCCCCAAGAGCAGTCTGTCGGTGACCCTGTTTGCCGCAGTCATGGGGCTGACCTGGTTGGGCACGGTCCCGCTGACCACGGCGCTGGTGGCACGCCTGTTCGGTCCGACCCACATGGGCAGCTTGTTCGGCGTGTGCTTCCTGAGCCACCAGATCGGTTCCTTCCTCGGCGCCTGGCTGGGGGGCTGGATGCTGGAACTGAGTGGATCGTATTCCTTGCTGTGGATGGCCACCTTCGTGGTGGGAATCGTCGCGGCGCTGCTGCATTTTCCCATCGATGATGGCCAGCCCGGGCGACTGAAGGCCGCTTAGGACCGAGACCTTCACTGCACCTTTACGATGACATAGGCGGTCGAGAACACTCTTCCCGGTGTGACGGTCTGCCCCGGCAGTTTCTGCAGCGTCGCCGTCAGGCGCTTGTTGATCGTAAATTGTTCGACGGCTGCAGCGGGCGACGACGGGCTGGGAGGACATCGTTCCTCGGTTGCCCTCAGCCGATACCAGCCGGCATTGCGGCCGGACGGGAAGGACTGCGACAGCCACTGGCCGGTCACCGATGAACTCAGGAACTGCATCTCCTGTTGATTGTCTGCATCGCTCAGGCCTATCCCCACTCCCTTGGCCAGCGACGGGTCGGTGCCGTAGTTGTCCGAAAGCAGATAGCGTACCCCCTGACTCTGATTCACGTAGCCCAGCAAACGGGCAGCCGCCAGCGCCCCCGGTGAAACCTGGAGGCCGAAGGCGGTCTGGTTGTCATCCGTGCCGGCGGCGAAAGGCGGCTTGCTACCGATGCCCTCGTCGCAGCGGAATGAGAGCGTGAATTCCACCTGGCGCGTCTGCCCCAGATTGAGCTCGGTTTCCGAGATCGGCGGGAACACCACTTCCGGTGTCACATTCTGGACCACGCAAGAGGGCAGCACGCTCAGTGTTGCGCCCATGCGCATGCCGAATGCAATGCCATTGGCCGCGCCAAAGAACAGGTAGCGATAGGCATGGTCTTCACCATCGTCATCCATGTCGCCGCTGGCACGGTTATAGCCGGGACCGCGCAGCATCAGGTAGCCATTGGGCTGGGTGCACTCATACGCGACGGCGGCCCAGCGCGTGTTGTCCGGTGCGCCACTGCACCAGTTGCTGGTTCCGGTGCCCGGTGTCAGGTCCGATACCCTCGCCACCTCGGCCTTGATTGGACTGAGGTGACGGGCGCGGATCAGGATCTTCCTGGTGGCCTGATCGACATCATAGGTATCGAGCTTGCTGGACTGGTAATAGCGGGAAAGGATCTTGCCCGAGCGCAGATGCGTGAGGCGGATCGCAACCCCGGGAAACCATGTGCGATAGAAACCATGGAGGCCATCCTTGATACCTATTTCGGCATAGCCACCGACCCTGTCATCACCGTTGGTGGAAAAGACTTCATAGATCTGGTCGGCATCGGCCAGGTCGCAGGTCCAGAGCAGGGTATCGCCGTTGATGCCGGCCGCTTCAGCGGCGCTGGCCACCGCGCTGCCCAGTATGCTGCCTGGTGGCTGGATCGCCGTACTGGCCAGATTGATACGGCCGAACCAGAACTGGGCAGAGCCGCCGTCACTGAGCGGCGCGAACGGATAGGCGGCGCGGTTGTTGCGCTTGCAGATTGCTTCTGCCGTCGGTGCCAGTAGCAGCCACAGGGAAAGCGTCATCAGCAAAAGCTGCATCGTGCGCGCGCGATGGGGATAGTGAGGAAAGAGGGACATGGGCGATCGGGTGGGGAATGGGGAAAGGGAAAGGGTGGGAAGGAGACCCCAACCATCATCGCTCCCCGCGCTGCGTCGGTGAATGGGCCTGACCCGCAATGCGCATGGGCCGATGCCTAGCGCAGCATATGGGATTTCGCCCATGCCGCAATCAGACTTCGCCAGCCCGTCGATGGGCGTGCGCCGATCCTCTGGATGCCCGCTCTTGCCTAAGATGCGATCGGTGCAGGGCGCTTCGGTCGGCGTCTGCATTTTCTTTCGGTCGGCCGAATCCTTTTGGGGGTAAACATGAAAAAGTATCTTGCAATCCTGATGTTGGTCTCGCCATCCCTGGTGCTGGCGGCCGGCAATACCATCAGCTTCCGTGGCCAGGTCAGCAAGCAGACCTGCCAGGTGATGGTCGATGGCGCCACCAATCCGGTGGTGCTGCTGCCCACGGTGGCTGCCGGCGACCTGGTGGCCGCTGGCAGCGCCGCCGGTGAGACCCCCTTCGTGGTCAGCGTGAGCGGTTGTACGGCATCGGCTTCGGATTCACTGAAGATCAAGACCCAGTTCCTGGCCAGTTCCGCCACCGGTGGTAACAACATCCCCAACCTCGGCAGTGCCAAGAACGTGGCACTGCAATTGCGTGCCGGCATGGGCGGAGAAGCCATCAAGCTGGTCGGCGGAAGTGCCGTCTCGGTTGATGGCCTGGAGATCGCCACGGGCGCCACCAGTGCGTCGCATACCTTCTCCGTGCGCTACATCTCAGAGGCTGGCTCGGCGGGAGCCGGTTCGGTCATCGGATCGGTGCAGTACGCGCTGGACTACCTCTGACCTGCGGGCCGGGCCGCCCTTCGGGGCGGCTGCCTTGCAGCGTCGCCGCTTGTTGATCATCTCCTTCGCTACCTTCAGGCCCGGTGCAGATTCAATCCACGCGTCTCGCAGATTGAATGTGAACCGGCGCCAGCTTTGTCGCTTCACCTTCGCCGCCGCTGGATCGCCGCCGCGGTGCCTTTTCCGTTTTGAACATGAAAAAAGCAAGCTTGCTCGCAGGGCTCATCATGGTGTTGGTATTCATCGCAAGCGCCCAGGCCAGCGTGACCATGCTTGGTACGCGCATCATCTATCCGGCCGATGCCAGCGAACAGGCGCTGCGTTTCAGTAATCCGGACGATCACCCCAATCTGGTCCAGGTGTGGCTCGACGATGGTCGCAGCGGCGATGCCCATGCCTTGTCCTCGCCGTTCCTGGTGATTCCGCCGGTGTTTCGGGTAGAGCCGCATGGGGGGCAGATGGTGCGATTGTCGTATGTGGGTGCAGCGTTGCCACAGGATCGGGAGTCCCTGTTCTTCCTCAATTTTCTCCAGGTGCCGGCCCTGAAGGCTGATTCCGTCGGGGAAAACCAGCTGGTGCTCACCGTACGCAGCCGCATGAAACTGTTCTACCGACCGACGGCACTGGCCAGCGAGGCCGATGCTGCGCGGGCGCCGGATGGCCTGGCATTTTCCATCGATAGTACGGGCAGTGCTGCCACCGTCGTTGTCGATAATTCCAGTGCCTACCACGTCGTGGTGCAGCAGGCGACGCTGCTGCAGGGAGAGCAGCAACAAGCGCTGGCGCGGGCCACGGTGATCAGTCCGTTCCAGCAGTTGCGCTGGCCGCTGACACGTGTGCCGGTGGAACGCACGGACCTGCGCATGCAACTGCGCATCGTCAATGATTTCGGGGCGGAAGTCGTGCGCGACTACCCACTGCACTGACGAGACCGGTAGTGAAACCATGCAGATCAATGCTACGGGCGGGAGCCGGCTGGACAGCGCTGTCGTTGGGCGCCAGTCTGTTGGTCATGGCCCCGCCGGTGGCCGGGCAACCGGAGCAGAGCTATCGCTTCCTGGAGGCGCTGGAGATGGCCTCGCCTGTCAACAAGGGTAGCCTGTCGCGCTTCAACCGGGTCGGTAATGTGGAGCCCGGCACCTACAGCGTGGATGTGTTCGTCAATGGCAGTTTCAGTCACCGGCGGTCGCTGCGTTTCGACTTGTTCGAAGGGCAGGGCGTCGCAGCCTGCTTCAAGGCGCAGGATGCTGCCATGTTGAACCTGCGTCCAGATCTGCTGGCGCAACTGGGGCAGCGCGAGTGTGCGCGCATCGAAGAACTTGCGCCAGGCGCAAACGCGGTGTTCGATCTGGCCAATCTGCGCCTGAACCTCACCTTGCCACAGGCACAGCTCAAGCATGTGGCGCGGGGCTATGTCGACCCCGAACACTACGACGCCGGCGAAAGTATCGGCTTCGTCAACTACAGCATCAGCCAGTACTACGTTCGCACGGCACAGGTCAGCCATAGCGCGACCTACGGCTTTACCGACAGCGGCGTCAATCTCGGTCTTTGGCGCCTGCGCCAGCAGGGCAGCCTGGGCTATGACAACCATGCCGGGCTGGCCTGGAATCCGGTACGCACCTACGCCAGGCGCGCCTTGCCAGGCTGGACCAGCGAACTGACGGTGGGCCAGAGCTTCACTTCCGGAAAGCTGCTCTCTGGTCTGGCCTACCAGGGGCTGGAACTCAGTTCGGATGACCGCATGCTGCCTGACTCGCAACGCGGCTACGCGCCGGTCATTCGCGGCAGTGCCCGCAGCAATGCCCAGGTCATCGTCAGCCAGAAGGGGCGCGAGATCTATCGCACCACGGTGGCACCAGGCAGCTTTGTCATTGACGATCTGTATCCGACCAGTTACAACGGCGACCTCGACGTCACCGTGATCGAGGCTGACGGCACGCGTTCCGGCTTCAGCGTGCCATTTTCCGCACTGCCGGAATCGATGCGCCCGGGTCGCTCGCGCTACAGCCTGACCGCCGGGCGCACGCGTGATACCGACACGCCGGCGCTGTTCATGGACGCGCTTTATCAACGTGGTCTGAGCAATGCCTTGACCGGCAACGTCGGGATGCGACTGGCCCGGGCTTACCGGTCGGTGCTGATCGGAACTACCTTGGCAGGGCCGGCAGGGTCGGTCGGACTGGCGCTGAATCATTCTCACGCAGATACCGGGCGTGGGGCCCGCGCTGGCTGGATGCTGGGCTTGTCGTATTCGCACGCCTTCGAGGCCACCGGCACCAATTTTTCCATTGCCAGCTATCGCTATTCGACGGCCGGCTACCGTGAGCTGGCCGATGTGCTCAGCGAACGCCATGCCGGGCGCGGCAACCAGTGGGCGCTGGCCAATTCCAGCAGCTATCAGCAGCATTCGCGGTTCGACGTCTCGCTCAGTCAGCAACTGGGCAGCGTGGGGTCACTCTACCTCTCCGGGCTGACCCAGACCTTCTATCACAACCGCAGCCGCATCACCCAGTTGCAGTTCGGTTATTCAACCATGTGGAGCAATGGCATGAGCATCAATCTGGCATTCCAGCGGCAGCAGGTCAGTGCCGCCTCCAGCGTACAGTCGGGCCTGGACCCTCGCCTGCCGCAAGCGGGTCGACCAGGTGCCTCGGTCATGCTGTCGCTTTCCATTCCATTGGGGCAAGCCGGCGGTGATCGACCGGTCCTGAGCAGCTCGGTGGTCAAGGCGGCTGGACAGGATCTGTACCAGTCGCAGCTCTCCGCCATGGTGCCGGGCGAGCGCCACATCAGCTACAGCCTGGGTGCCAGCCACGCACCGGGCGGAGGACAGGACAGCCTCAATGGCAATGTCGGCATGCGCCTGCCGAAGGTCAACCTCAATCTCAACCTGGCGCGTGGCCATGACTACTGGCAGGCTGCGGCCAATGCCCGTGGCGCGCTGGCCTTGCATGGTGGCGGCATCACCTTTGGCCCCTATCTGGGAGATACCTTTGCGCTGGTCGAAGCCAAGGGGGCCGAGGGAGCCCGGCTCTTCAACGGTCAAGGTGCGGTGATCGACAGCAACGGCTTTGCGCTGCTGCCGTCCTTGTCACCCTACCAGCGCAATGTCGTGGAACTGGCGGACGCCGGGATGAGCAGCAAGAGCGAGATCCTTGAGAGCCAGCGCACCGTGATCCCCTACGCCGGCGCCACCCTGAAGCTGAACTTCCGGACCCGCTCCGGCCATGCCTTGTTGATCCGGCTGCGGCGGGACGATGGTCAGCCCCTGCCCATGGGGGCCGATGTGCTGGACCCGCAGGGCGAGCTGGTGGGCATGGTGGGGCAGGGTAGCCAGGCCTATATGCGCATCGCCCCGTTGCGCGGCAACCTGCTGGTACGCTGGGGGGATGGCCAGCAGGAGCGCTGCGCGGTCCGTTACGACTTGCACGGCCAGGATCTCAAGGCCGCCCTCCTGCGCCTGGATGCCGCTTGCATCGCCGCGCCCCGGCGCGAAGCCTTCCTCCCCGCCGACGCCGGCCCGCCCGCGGCAAGTGGAGCTACGCAATGAGGCAGTGGTCCATGTGGCGCTGTGCCTTCCTGTGGCTGAGCCTGACAATATGCAGCACCGGAGAGGCCGGGATCATGCCGGAACGCACGCGTCTGATCTTCAGCCAGGGCGTTGGCGAGATCAGCCTGCGCCTGGCCAATACCAACGATTACCCGGTGATGCTGCAGAGCTGGGTCGATCAGGGGGAAGGCAGCCAGGCGCCGGACACGGTGCTGTCTTCGATGTTCGTCATGCCGGCGGTGCAACGACTGCAGCCGCACGCCGTCAGCCAGGTGCGGGTGTTGTACACCGGTGATCCCCTGCCGGCCGGGCGCGAGTCGGTGTTCTGGCTCAATCTCTATGAGATAGCGCTGTTGTCGGCCAAGGCCCCGCAGCAGGATGCATCACGGTTACTGCTGGGGATCAACACGCAGATCAAGCTGTTTTACCGCCCACCTGGCCTGCCTGCCCCCGGTCCGCAGTGGCACCGCGCACTGCACTTCCATCTGGAACGCGACTCCGGGGAAGAAGGCGCATGGATGCTGGTATGCCGCAACGACAGCCCCTACTTCGTCTCCTTCGCCGCCTTGCAGCTTGGCGATGGCGCACATGGGTTCTCCGCACGTCTGGCGCCCGACCAGATGGTCCCACCCTATGGCCAGCAGCGCTATGTGTTGCAGCAGGATGGAAATGCCCGGACCGGGATGCCCGCCGCCTGGCAAGCACCGTACCTGCGGTACCAGACCATCAATGACGACGGCCGTCTCAGCGAACACGAAGTTGCGCTGACACCGCCCTCCCACCCCTGAACGGAGTACTTATGCTTGGCCTCACTTACCACAGCACCAGGAGTGACAGGATGCCCGCGATGACGCGCGCGCAGCTGTTGCAGGCGCTGCGTCGACGGCAGTTCCTGCCCTTCCTGCAAGCCATCGTCGGTACCGATGGCCAATGGCAGGGTGCCGAGATCCTGATGCGATGGCAGCATCCGCAAGCCGGGATGCTGCCGCCGGGCAGTTTTCTGCAGAGGCTGGAGGAGGAGGGACTGTTGGCGGCGGCCACGCGGCAGATGCTCAGACAGCTCAGCATCGGCTGGAAGCGGGCGCAGGTGCGTCTGTTGCAGCCCTTCTTTCTCTCCTTCAACGCATGTGGCCAGCAATTGCACGACGATACCCTGGTGGCGCAATGTCAGGCCCTGTTGCAAGACTTGCAGGAGGGGCAGCTACGCTTGATGATCGAGATGCCCGAACGCGGCGGCGATCTCGGGCCGGTGCATTGCCGTCGCCTGTTCGCCCAGTGCGAGCATGCCGATATCGCCATAGCGCTCGATGATTTCGGCGTCGGTGACGCTCGCCTGCACCAACTGGCCTGCGGCCGCATCAGTTGCCTCAAGCTCGACCGTTCATTTGTTGCTGCCATGCACGGAAATTCCATGTACAGTCGCCTGATCGAAAAGATCGTGGCACTGGCCGCGGTATTCGGTGCCTCCGTCACCGCCGAAGGTGTCGAGACCCTGACGCAGTGGCAGGGCCTGCACCGCATCGGGGTGAGACGCTTCCAGGGATATTACTTTGCCAGGCCGATGGCGCTGCCGGATTTTTTTGCCAGGTTGAATCACGTCAGGAGGCCGGTAAGCGGTCACGCCACACAAGCATCGACGATGAAGCCAGTTTCGGAAAGGGGGTGTTGCCGTGACGACTAGAGGGGTAACGATACGGGTCGGCATTGCCGATGATTTTCCGGTGGTTCTGCGCGGGATAGAGGCGATCCTGGCGCCCTGCACGGACATCGCACTGCACTTTTCCGCCGAGAGCATCGCCCAGCTCATGGCGGCGCTGGCGCAGACACCGGTCGATGTACTGCTATGCGACTATGCTTTCGACGACGACCCGCACGCCGACGGCCTGGACCTGCTCAAGCGGCTGCGTCGTCACCATCCGGCAATGAAGGTGATCTTCCTCAGCGCCCACGCCCAGCCGCAGATCATCTCCAGCGCCCTGGAGCTGGGCGCCGCCGGATTCATCGGCAAGAATCGCTGTGATTTCGTCAACCTGCCACAGGCCATCTACAGCGTGCAGGGAGGCCAGGTCTACCTGCCGCAGTCCCTGTCGTCGGCCCTGCTGGGCAGCCTGTTCAGCGTCAACCCGCGTCAAAGCGGCCTGGGCCAGCTGTCCGAGCGCGAGCTGGTGGTGGCGCGCATGATCTGCCAGGGCATGTCCATCACCGCAATCGCCGAACGACTTCACCGCAGCCCCAAGACCATCAGCAACCAGAAGGTGGCGGCGATGAAGAAGCTGGGAGTGAGCAATGACGTCGAACTGAGTCGCGTCTTCCAGAGCCTGGGCGACTGATCCAGCGCGCCACCGGACCCATGCCACGCCAGCTCCTCGCCCTTTCCGAGCGCTACTATCGGCGCCTGCTCTACAGCTGTGCCTGCCTGTTGTCGGCGGCCATCGTCTGCGCCATCCTGTTCCTTGGATACAGCGCCTTTTCCCAGTTTCGTGAACGCCAGATCGGCACCTTCACCAGCAAGCGCGAGCAGATCAAGTCCGAGGTTGACCGGCTGACAGCGCGTGTGGTCCAGTTCGCCGAAATGTACGCACGCCTGCAACATCTTTACAAGAGGGAATTGCTGACGCTGGAGGGTTATACCGGCAACGTCGGTGGCGGGCAGATCACCCGCAGTCCGGAAAACTTGACGGTGGTACCGTTCTCGCTCCTGGTCCGCAGCGATACGGCCGCCGACCGCCTGCGCTTGGCCAGCCTGCTGCTCCTCTTGCGTCAGGCGTCGGCCCTGCCGATGTTCAATCCTGCCGAGCCAGGGGTGACGCTGGACGGTTTCATTTATACGGCCGATGCCGGTTTCCTGGCGGTCTCGCCACCGCTGGAGGGGGCTGAGCTCGCTCTGGTGAGGCAACAGGGTATCGCGCGCTTCATCAGCGCCCTGGGGGCACCGGTCAACGCGGCCTTCGCCGCCGAACGAGAGCGTGCCGCCCGCGCCCAGGGCAGCACCGGACAGCGTGTGCTATGGATGAGTCCGGCCTTGAGCGCGCCGCTGGTGCGTAATGCGGTGACCAGGCTGGCCGTGCGTATCCAGCTGGACAAGGGCGATGAGGCCACGGCCGTCTTCTCGGTCCCGGCTAGCCAGTTCCGCCAGTTCTTCATGAAGAACGAAGATACCCCTGGACTGTTCGTCTTCGAAGGACAGGGTAGCGTCCAGTTGTTGAGCCAGCCGGACAGCCAGGTCGATCCGGGCCTGATGCAGCACATCCAGGAGCATGTGCGACGCGAGATGGATCCGCATGATCACGTCGGCCATTTCCATGACGATGGCAGCTTCTTCATCGCCCAGACCATCGAGGGGCCGGATTGGGTGGTGGTCTATACCTTTACCTGGCGTGACGTGCTGGCCGGCCTTCAGGGCAACTTCATCACCGGCGCTTTCTGGGGGCTGTTCTCCTTGCTTTTCGTGTGGGCAGCCACCTTGTACTTTGATCGTTGCGTGATCGGCCCGCTACAGAAGAAAGCGCTGGCGATGGTGGAAAGTCGCCAGTTCAGCCAGACCATCATTGACACCCTGCCGGTGGGTATCGCCGTCTATGCGCCGGGCTCCGGCGAGGTGGTGCTGCGTAATGCAGTGGCGGCACAGATGCTGGAGCAATCTGCACTGCCCAGCGCCGGCTTCTACGCCCAGATCCTCACGGCGGTGCGGGTGGGTGACGATCTGCGCCAGGCCATGATCGAAGCCGAGCTGCCTTTGCGCGACGGCGGCGTGAGCCACCTGGGGGCAGTGTGGTCGCGCACCCGCTTTTCTGGTCAGGATGTGCTACTGCTGGGCATGATCGACCTCAACATGCAGAAGGCGCATGAAGCCCTGATGCGCGACGCCAGGAGCATGGCGGACCGTGCCAACCAGGCCAAGTCCATGTTCCTGGCCCAGGTCAGCCACGAAATCCGCACCCCCTTGCACGGGGCCATCGGTCACCTGGAGTTGCTGACGCGTGAAGACCTGTCGGCGCCGCAGCGCCAGCGCATCGAGCTGATCCGGCATGCCTTCGACATGCTCATGAGCCTGGTCAATGACATTCTCGACATCACCAAGATCGAGTCGCAGAGCATCACGCTGGCTTCCGAGCAGTTGCAGGTCAACGAGCTGCTCGAAGAATGCGCCCAGCTGTTCGCGCCGCTGGCGCTGGACAAGGGACTGCAGTTCCGCTGTCTGCCGGATGTCGCGCTGGAACGTCCGCTGCGCGGCGATCCACGTCGGCTGATGCAGATCCTGCAGAACCTGGTTGGCAATGCGGTCAAGTTCACCAGCACCGGCAGCATCACGTTGTCCACGCGCCTGCTGCGCGTTGCCGAGGGGGTGAGCGTGGTGCGTTTCGAGGTGGCCGATACCGGCATCGGTGTTTCGTCCGGGGCGCGCCAGCGCATCTTCAAGTCCCTGCAACAGGCCGACGACAGCATCAGCCAGCGCTTCGGTGGCACCGGACTGGGCCTGTCGCTGTGCCGGCGCCTGGCCGAGTTGATGGGCGGCGATATCACCCTCACCAGCGAGCCGGGGAAGGGTAGCGTGTTCGGCGCCGAGATTGTGCTGCAGACCTTGCCGCAGGCGGATTTGCAGCATGCCGCCCCGCTGCGTGGACGACAGGTGGCGTTGCATGCCGGTGAGGCGAGCACCGCAGCCATGCTGCGCGCCTACCTCAAACATTGGGGTGCCGAGCCGGTCGAGCCGGAGTCGGCGGGCCTGACCACCATTCACCTGGTGGCGCCGGACAGCGTAGAAGCCTTCGTGGCTGCGCCTGTGAGTGTATCGAAGACGGCCGTGCTGATCCGCGCCGATGTGGTTCGCCACAGCAGCAGCGTGACGCACTGGCGCCAGGTCAGTGCCTTCGACCGCCATGCCTGGCGGATGGCCCTGAGCCAGCAGGATGGAATGATCGTACCGCCATGGCGAGGCCGGCCGCAGGCCGTGCAGCTGCCCGTCGCACCGGACATGCTGGACGTGCTGGTGGTGGAGGATGACTACGTGAATCTGACCCTGATCCAGCAACAGCTGCAGGCGTTGGGCTGTCAGCGCCTGCGGTTGGCACGCGATGGCCTGGACGCCCTGGCGCAATGGCAGGCGCAGCGCGCCGACCTGCTCATCACCGATCTGGACATGCCTGGGCTGGACGGCGTCGCGCTGGCCCGACGCGTGCGTCAGGAACATGCGCAGGCATGCATCATCGCCACTACCGCCGCCGGCCCGGACAGCCTGGCGCACTTGCCCAGCGGACTGTTCGATGCCCTGCTCTACAAACCAGGGTCGCTGCAGCAGATGCAGGAACTGCTATCCCGTTTCGGCCGCCCCGCAGCGCCGGTGCAGGACCAGGGTGACCCGCTGCAAAAGGTACTGCTGGAAGCCTTCCGGCACAGTTGGCCGCAGGAGCGGGACAAGTTGCAGCAGGTCCTGCAGTGCGGCGATGGCGAACGCGCCGCACGCATCCTGCATCGCCTGCAGGGTGGTCTGCTGGCCATGGGCCGTGAGCATCTGGCTGAACGCAGCCAGATGCTACAGACGGCATTGGCCGACGGCGAGCCGGATGCAATGCAGGCCATCCTGCAATGGATCGCCGTGGTCGACGCCGAGATCTGAGGGATCAAGCTCAGAAGGTATGACGTACACCCGTCATCACGCCGAACTGGTTCATGCCGACCCCGACCGTCCCGCCCACGTCCAGCGGGATCGCGGCGCTGCCGCCGTTCTTCATGTATCCCACCGAGCTATACAGCGCAGTGCGCTTGGAGAGGTTGTAGGTCAGGCGCGCCACCGACAGTGTGGAGTTGTTGGACGTGCCCTTGATCTTGAGCCGTGCCACCTGCGCATCCAGCACCAGCGCGACCGACAGCGGCGTGGAGAAGCCCAGGTAGTACAGGTCCGAATCGGTATTGGCGGTGGCCGCACGGGTCTTGCGGTCGATCACGCCGCCGCCGATCTTGCTCTGGCCCAGCATCACGTAGCCATTCAATGTGACGCGCTGATCGTGATTGTTGCTGCTGGTGAGGCCATTGGCGGCACCGGTGTTGCCGTACAGGATGTCGTAGGAGCTGGAGATGCCGTAGCTGCTGCCGTCATAGGCCAGCATACCGGTGATCTGGCGACAGGCCTTGGCATTGCCGGCCACTTCACCGGCACAGTTGGTGGCGCTGGCACCGCCGGCGCTGGAGGTATCGCGGCCGAAGCTGTAGGTGGCGCCGACGGTCAGACCGTTGAAGCTGCCCAGGTAGCCGATGGCATTGTCGCTGCGGGCGTTGGGGATGTACGAATCGATGCTGCTGATGGAAAAGATGTTGGGACCCATCACATCCGACTTGGCCGTGACCAGGTAGGTCATGTTGACCTGCCGACCCAGCATCAGGCTACCCCAGCCATTCTTCAGGCCGACGTAGGACTGCCGGCCGAACAGGCGATTGCCCTGGCCCATGGCACCGGTATCGACGGCGAAGCCGGACTCCAGCACGAACATGGCCTGCAGTCCGCCACCGAGGTCTTCGCTACCCTTGAAGCCTAGGCGTGACGGGAACGAGGCCGTCAGCGACGGCATCTTCAGGACCGAGTTGCCGGCAGCGTTGGCGTGGGTGGTATAGACCACGCCGGTATCGATGATGCCGTAGATGCTGACCTGGCTTTGCGCCAGCGCCTGCTGTGCACAAGTCATTGCCGTGAGCGCCATGGCGCCTGCGACCAGTTTTTTCATGCTCTTCCCCATGTTGATTGAATTGAGTGGACCGGATGTGGAGGTGGCAAGCGTGCAGACCGACCTGCCGTGACGCCGTGCGCGTGGACGCGCGACCTCATCGCTTGCTGCGGCGATCATAGGGAATCGGAACGATGAAAAATATCCGGCGCTTGCATCTTGCGGGCGCGCGACTATCCACTTTTTACGTGGGTTGGCGGCGCGCTGCATCAGGGTGCGAGATGTGGAAGGACATGATGTTTCGTGGTGCAGGGACGAAAAAAATGGCACCGTGACGATGCCATTTTTTCCTTCCCTGCAGACAGTCGCGTGATCGCAGGCTAACGCATCCCACCCCGCGTCTGCTTGGGCAGTTCACCAAACCGCTCCCGATAGTACGCAGAGAAACGTCCGAGGTGACCAAAGCCGAATTCGAAGGCGGTGTCGGTGATGTTGGCGCCGGGATGGGTCAACAGGCGTTCGCGTACCGCGTCCAGGCGGATGTTGCGCAGCAGGTCCATGGGCGCCACGCCATATTGCTGGTGACACAGCGCATTGAGCGCGCGTACGCTCACGCCGGCGGCACTGGCCAGATCGGCCAGGGCCAGCGGGGCGCACAGGCGGGTGCGGATGTAACGCTCCAGCATGTCCAGCCGCTGCAGCTTGCCGGCGCCTACCAGGCTGTCGCCGGATTCGCTGGCCGCGAGCTGCGCGCTGCCGGGAACACCCAGTACCGGCTGCACCGTGCTGGTCAGCTGAGAGAGCAGGAATTGCGCGGCACTGCGTTCGAAATGGCGAATCCACTCGCCATGCCCCTCGCTCTGCCCGGGCAGGGCCAGCACGCGCAGCAGCGACTGGATCAGCAGGTCCCAGTGCGGCGCGGCCTGCTGCGGCAGCAGGAACAGCGAGGGCATATTGGCCGGTCCGGGCTGGCCCAGTGCGCTCAGTTCCTCGAATAGCGCCAGGGGCACCTTCAGGATCAGTTGCTCGGAACCCGCCTGCCACCACAGGCGCAGATTCCGTTTTGGTGCGATCAGCGCGGTCTTGCCCTGCGGGATGCACACTTTCTGGCCGTCCGATTCGATCTCGGCCGTGCCGGAGAGCGTCATGTGGACCAGGGCGAAGCCATTGAACAGGCGTGGCCGCACGATGACTTCGGCGCCGTACTTCAGCATGAAGATCTGCAACTGCTGGATGGCGGCCTTGAAGAGCACGGTGTCGACGTCGTCACCCTTCCAGAACAGATCGTGTTCCGACAGTTCGTTGGCGACCTGGGCGTGGCAGTCGACCTTGCGGGTGGACTGGAACACGCGGCGACGATACAGCGGCTCCAGACTGAGCGCATGGACAGTGTTGAGCATGTTAACCTCTTAACGGTCCCGCCCGCGCAGTGCCGGTTGCGGGGGAGACGTTGGTACCGGGTGGTGATGCAGCGCGGGCGCGCCGGCCGATGGCCGGAAGTGCGCCGCACCTTCATGGATTGCAGGACCGGGAGGCGCGCTGTCTGCTTTCCCTTCAGTCAGCGAGGCTCGCGGTCAATGCAATGAGGTTGCAAGTTTCATGCCCGCCAGGAAGGCGGGCAGGGGCAAAGATGGGGCAGGGCGGTGTGGTTCATGTCGGTCTCCTCTACGGTCTTCTGGTCGGGCCTGCGCTGGCGTGGGCGCTGGCCTCGCTGTGGTGGTGCGCACGGCACGCGTGGAAGGCGTCGTGTGCTCGGCTCTGCGGCCGCTGGCCTTGGATTCTATGCCCAGGGCGGGAGAACGTACAATATCAAATCAGCATCATGGTATGCCCCGGAGGTATAGTGGAACTTCGCCATCTCAAGTATTTCAACGCCGTCGCCAGCACCCTCAGCTTCAGCCGTGCGGCCGAATTGCTGCACATCGCCCAGCCGCCCCTGAGCCGGCAGATCCGCCAGCTGGAAGATCTGCTGGGGGCCGAACTGATCGACCGTGCCTCGCGACCCATCGCCCTGACCATGGCCGGCAAGTTCTTCTACGAGCAGACCCTGCAGGTATTGGCGCGACTGGAGCAGATCGAGGAAGGCACCCGTCTCATCGCCAAGGGACAGCAGCACTGGTTCAACATCGGCTTCGTGCCGTCGGCGCTGTATGGTCTGCTGCCGGAAATGATCAAGCGTTTCCGGACCGAACTGCCGGATATCGAGATCGGCTTTTCCGAGATCGTCACCATGGAACAGATCGAGGCACTCAAGTCCGGCCGCATCGATGTCGGCTTCGGCCGCCTGCCCATCACCGATCCCGACATCGTCTGCGAGACCATCGTGGAAGAGCCGCTGGTGGCGGTGTTTCCGCTGGGTCACGCGCTGCTGGCGCGCAACAAGGTGACGCTGGCGCAACTGGCCGAGGAGCGCTTCATCCTCTATCCGGCGCGTCCGCGTCCCAGCTATGCGGACCAGGTGCTGGAAATCTTTTCCAGTCGCGGTCTGCGGCCCACCATCGTCAAGGAAGCCAACGAAATGCAGACCGCCATCGGCCTGGTCGCGGCCGGGGTCGGCGTGACCCTGGTGCCGCGTTCGGTGCAGGGGCTGCACCGGTCGGACGTGGTCTATCGGCCCTTGTCCAACAAGGGTGTGCATTCGCCGGTGATCATGAATTTCCGGGCCAACGACCGCTCCGTGCTGCTGGAGAAATTGCGCGCCACGGCATCAGGCATCGCGCGCATGCATGCAGAGGAATATCCCTGAGCTTGGCCGGAAAGACAACGGGCCATGCGCAAGGCATGGCCCGTTCCATCATGACGCGCTGCCTGCTCAGGCAGCCAGGCGCGGACGGTTGATGTCGGCCTTGGGCAGATCGCCCTGTTCCGGCAGCAGGCTGAAGTTGAACTCGATGGCATAGAAGGGCGCATCGACTTCGTGCTTGCGCAGTTCGGCCGGGTCGGTCACATGCGTCATCTCCGGCACCAGGCCCTCGCGGGTGGCGAAGGCGAAGTCATCCCACAGGTACGGATCGCCGGCGATGTTGATCTGCGTGGTCAGCTTGCGGTAGCCCGGCACGGTGACGAAGAAGTGGATGTGCGCAGGACGGCTGCCGTGGCGCCCCAGCTTGTTGAGCAGGCGGTCGGTGGCGCCGCCCGGAGGCACGCTGTAGCCGACCGGTACGCGGCTGCGGAAGCGATAACGGCCCTGCTCGTCGGTGCGGATGGAGCAGCGCAGGTTGAACGGGGTCTGGTCCGGATCGAAGAAGGAATAACGGCCCAGGTGGTTGGCGTGCCAGACTTCCACCAGTGCATTGGCCAGCGGCTTGCCGTGCTCGTCGCAGACCTGGCCTTGCATGAAGAGGGTGTCGCCCGGTTGCTCGTCCTTGTCCATGCGCGCAAAGCCCTTCTGTTCGGGCGCGCCCGAGACGTACAGCGGACCTTCGATGGTGCGCGGGGTGCCGCCCTGTACGCCACGACGCGCTTCGGCTTCGTCCATGCGCAGGTCGAGGAAGTGCTCGAAACCCAGGCCGGCGGCGATCAGGCCATATTCGCCGGACTTGCCGGCCGAGGTCAGATAATCCACGGCAGCCCAAAATTCTTCCGGCTGCACATCCAGGTCTTCAATCGTATAAAACATGTCGCGCACGATGCGGTTGACGATGGTCTTGACACGCTGGTTCCCTTCCGCGAGCTCGGTGCTCTCGATTTTCTGCAATACCGCGTCGATGGCTTTCTTGTCCACGTTGTCTCTCCTGTCTCTGGTTGGATGTGGTTGGCTTGCTCTGGCGTCGCTGGCCGGTGAATGTCAGGTCAGCGAGACCAGCGGGGTCTTGCGGTCGCGGCGCAGTGCGTTGACGCGATCCTGGTCGAGTTCGATGCCCAGGCCGGGGCCGGTGGGCAATTCGAGGGCGAAGTCGCGATAGCGCAGCGGCGTGGCGAGGATTTCTTCGGTCAGCAGCAGCGGGCCGAACAGTTCGGTGCCCCAGGCCAGAGCACTGAAGGTGGCGAACAGCTGGGCCGAGGCCATGGTGCCGATGGCACCTTCCAGCATGGTGCCGCCATACAGATCGACCTGTGCCGCGCCGGCGATGGCGGCGACCTGCTGGGCGCCGGCCAGGCCGCCGGACTGGTTGATCTTCACGGCAAACACGTCGGCCGCGCCCACGCGTGCCAGCTGGTAGGCGTCCTGCGGTCCGTGCAGGCTTTCATCGGCCATGATGGCGATGCGGTTCTTCTGGCGCAGGCGGCGCAGTCCATCGTGGTTGCTGGCGGCAATGGGCTGCTCCACCAGATCGACGCCGGCATCGGCCAGCAACTGCATGCCCAGCATGGCATCGGTCTCGGTCCAGGCCTGGTTGACGTCCACCCGCACGCTGCCGCGCTCGCCGATGGCGCGCTTGATCGCCGCCACGTGGGCGCAATCCTGCTGCACGGTGCGGGCGCCGATCTTGAGCTTGAAGATGTTGTGACGGCGCTGGGCCAGCATCTTCTCGGCTTCCTCGATGTCGCGGGTGGTGTCGCCGCTGGCCAGGGTCCAGGCGATGGGCAGGCTGTCGCGTACGCGGCCGCCGAAGAGGGTGGACAAGGACACGCCCAGGCGGCGCGCCAGCGCATCGCACAGCGCGGTCTCGATGGCGCACTTGGCGAAGCGGTTGCCCTGCACGTGCTCGTCCAGCAGGTGCATGCGTGCGGCGACCTGGTTGGCATCGGCGCCGAGCAGCAGTGGCGTCATGTAGGTCTCGATGTTGACCTTGATGCTTTCCGGGCTTTCTTCGCCATAGGCCAGTCCACCGATGGTGGTGGCTTCGCCCCAGCCGGCGACGCCGTCGTTGCCGGTGATGCGCACCAGGACCAGGGTCTGGCGATGCATGGTGGTCATCGACAGGCGATGCGGGCGGATGGTGGGAACGTCCAGCAGCAGGACCTCGACGGTCTCGATGGAGGTGGCGGGCAAGGATGAGCTCAAGATGAAATCCGGGTAAGTGGTGATGAGTGCTGGCAAGCGATGACTTGCCGCATCATAGGAAAAAAGCGCGCCGGGTGTCCAAGACCGTTTCGGGCATGCTGCATACCTTTTGGGTATAACGTCCTTGCCGTGCAAAAAACGGATAAGCCAGGCCGGAAAGATTGCAAATGGTGGATATCCGGGCCGGCAGGCACTACCTAAGATGCGTCCTATACCGGGCCAGACCTGGTGTCTAACGATGAGGACACGCCGCATGAACACATCCACCCAGCCTGATCAGCAAGGCTATGCACCGCTGGTGCAGTTTCCCCGCGCCGACGGCGCCCGTACCCCCTACAAGGTATTCAGCTCCAAGGAGGTCTACGACCTGGAGCAGGAGCGCATCTATCGCGGCGAGACCTGGAGCTTCCTGGCCCTGGAGGCGGAGATTCCCAACAATGGCGACTTCAAGAGCACGTTCGTCGGCGATACCCCGGTGGTGGTGACCCGTACCGAAGACGGCAGCCTGGCCGCCTGGGTCAACAAGTGTTCGCACCGGGGCGCCGTGGTCTGCCGCACCCCGCGTGGCAATGCCAGTTCCCACAGCTGTGCTTATCACCAGTGGAGCTTCGATTCGCGTGGCAACCTGCTGGGCGTGCCGTTCCGCCGCGGCCAGAAGGGTGCGGCCGGCATGGCCAAGGACTTCGATCCCAAGTGCCATGGCCTGCGCCAGTTGCGCGTGGACAGCTACAAGGGCCTGGTCTTCGCCACCTTCAGCCAGACCGTGGAATCGCTGCCGGACTACATCGGCGCCGAGATGCGCCCCTGGATCGACCGCATCTTCCACAAGCCCATCGTCTACCTGGGCTGCACCCGCCAGTATTCCAAGTCCAACTGGAAGCTCTACCTGGAAAACGTCAAGGACCCGTACCACGCCAGTCTGTTACACCTGTTCCACACCACCTTCAATATCTTCCGCGTGGGCATGAAGGCGCGCTCGCTGGCTGACAAGCATCATGGCCTGCACAGCATCATCACCGCCACCAAGAACGAGGTGGAGACCGCCGATGCCTACAAGCAACAGGAGATCCGTTCCTTCGACGAGGGTTTCTCGCTGCAGGACCCGTCGGTGTTGGGCCAGATCAAGGAATACGAGGAGCTGACCACCAACCACATCCAGCCCATCTTCCCGCAGCTGGTGGTGCAACAGATCCACAACACCCTGGTGGCGCGCCAGTTGCTGCCCAAGGGGCCCAACAACTTCGAGCTGATCTTCCACTTCTTCGGTTACGAGGACGACACCCCGGAACTGCGCGCCCTGCGCATCAAGCAGGCCAACCTGGTGGGGCCGGCCGGCTACATCTCGATGGAAGACACCGAGGCTACCGAACTGGTGCAGCGTGGCACCGCGCGTGACCCGGATCACTGCTCGGTGATCGACATGGCGCGCGACAACCCGGACCAGGAAGACACCCTGATCACCGAAAGCCTGATCCGCAAGTTCTGGATGGGCTACCAGAAACTGATGGGCTTCCCGTCCATCGAAAAGGCATGAACGAGGCACAGCAGATGGAAAACATGGAACAGATGACATTGTGGTTCGCCCTGCACCAATTGCAGGAGCGTTACGTCCACGCCCTCGACAACGACCGCCTGGAAGAGTGGCCCGAATTCTTCACCGATGACTGCCTCTACGAGATCATCCCGCGTGAAAACGCCGATGCCGGCCTGCCCATCGGCATCATCTACTGCGACAGCAAGAAGATGCTGCATGACCGCGTGCTCTCGCTGCGCCATGCCAACATCTACGAGGCGCACACCTATCGTCACATGACGTCCGGACTGGTGTTCACCCAGAACGCCGACGGTTCGGTCGATGCGCAGTCCAGCTATGTGGTGGTGCAGACCTTGCAGAACGGTGAGTCCTTCGTCTACCAGGCTGGTCGCTATGAAGACCGCGTGGTCAAGACCGACGCCGGCTGGCGCTACGCCCGTCGCCGCGTGATCTACGACACGCTGCGCGTGGCGACGCTGTTGGCCACTCCCATCTGAGGTCGGTATGAGCGAGTGGTTCGATGTCGGCCATGCCGATGATTTCGCCGAAGGTGAGGTCGCTGCGGCCAGGGCGGGTAGCCAGGCAGTGGCGATGTTCCGCCTGGGTGAAGAGATTTTTGCGCTCAAGGACTTGTGCACCCACGGCAATGCCAAGCTCTCCGATGGCTATGTCGAGGATGGTTGCGTCGAATGTCCGCTGCACCAGGGCCTGTTCGATATCCGCAGCGGTGCACCGCGCTGTGCGCCGGTGACCGAGGCCGTACGCAGCTTCCCGGTACGGGTGGTGGCGGGGCGGGTCGAGGTCGGCGTCGGCGTCGGCGATGCCGCGCAGACCGGAGTAGACGCGGCAGCTGCTCAGGACGCCGCACCGCAGCTGGTACAGGCCAGCGTGGAGAGTATGGAGCGCGCTGCGCCGGACGTGGCGATCCTGCGCCTGCGTTGCGCCGCGCCCCTGTCCTGGCGTGCCGGACAATACATCGACCTGCTGCTGGAAGACGGCCAGCGCCGCAGCTATTCCATGGCCACCCATGCCGGTGCCGGCAGCGACCTGCTGGAGCTGCATGTGCGTCACCTGCCCGGTGGCGTGTTCACCGATCGTGTCTTCGGCGGCATGCAGCCGGGCCAGGCGCTCACGCTGGAAGGGCCGACCGGCAGCTTCTATCTGCGTGAAGGCGCGCAGCCGGTGATCCTGCTGGCCAGTGGCACAGGATTTGCTCCGGTCAAGGCGCTGGTGGAAGAGGCGATCGCCGTCGGCAATACCCGGCCCATGCGCTTGTACTGGGGGGGCCGTCGCACCGCTGATCTCTACCTCGATGCGCTGTGCCGCGACTGGGCGACGACGCTGCCCTGGTTCGAGTATGTGCCGGTGCTGTCGGAGGCGGATTCCGCTTCCGGCTGGCAGGGGCGCACCGGCTTCGTCCACCAGGCCGTGATGCAGGATGTTCCTGCGATGCAGCAATATCAGGTCTATGCCTGTGGCGCACCGGTCGTGGTAGAGTCAGCGCGGCGCGATTTCACGGCCGCCTGCGGCCTGCCTGAGACAGCCTTTTTCGCGGACTCCTTCCTTTCGAAGGCCGACCTGCGGACATAGGACGGCAGGCCGGCGCATGCGTTGAACCAGGCTTTCATCGACGCAGGGCGTACCGTCTACACCGCATTGCAACATCACGACGATTTCAAACCATCAAGAACCTAGAGGGGAATCCAGGCATGAACCGACTGACTAAAGTGGCAGGTGCAGTAATGATGGCAATGGCAGCAGGCGCGAGCCTGTCGGCCCAGGCGGCCGACGTGGTGAAGGTCGGCTTCCTGACCACCCTGAGCGGCCCGGCCAGCGCGCCCGGCGTGGACGAGCGCGAAGGCTTCATGCTGGCCCTGAAGACCCTGGGCAACAAGCTCGGCGGCGTGCGCGCCGAAGTCATCGTGGTGGATGACCAGTTCAGCCCGGATGCCGCCAAGCAGGGCGCGGACCGCCTGATCAAGCGCGAGAAGGTCGACATCCTGAGCGGCTTCGTCTATTCCAACATCCTGCTGGCGGTGGCGCCGGCTGCCTTTGCCAGCAAGACCGTGGTGGTCAGCGCCAATGCCGGACCTGCCCAGCTGGCCGGTGCCGGCTGTAATCCCTATTTCTTCAGCGCCAGCTACCAGAACGATGCGACCCACGAAGCCGCCGGCAAGCTGATGGCCGACAAGGGCTATCAGCGCGTGGCCATCATCGCCCCCAACTACCCGGCGGGCAAGGATGCCTCGGCCGGCTTCAAGCGCTTCCTGAAGAAGGAACCGGCGGTGGAGCTGTTCCCCAAGCTGGGCCAGCTTGATTTCGCCACCGAGATCGCGCAGCTGCGCGCAGCCAACATCGACGCGGTGTACTTCTTCCTGCCGGGCGGCATGGGCGTGAACTTCGTCAAGCAATATGCCGCTGCCGGCATGGACCCCAAGATCGTGCGCGTGATGCCGGCCTATGACGCCGACCAGCAGATGCTGTCCAACGGCGACCTGATCGCCGGCGTGGCCAATACCGGCCAGTGGTCGGCCGACCTGCCCAATGAGCAGAACCGCGCCTTCGTTGCCGCCTACGTCAAGGAATACGGTCGCCAGCCCTCGATGTATGCCTCCCAGGCCTATGACGCGGCCATGCTCATCGACAGCGCCGTCAAGGCCGTCGGCGGCAAGGTGGACAACCGTGAGGCCCTGATCGCCGCCATGAAGGCTGCCAATTTCAAGTCGGTGCGCGGTGGCTTCAAGTTCGCGGCCAACCACTTCCCGATCCAGAACCAGTATGCGCGGGTGGTGACCAAGGGCGCCGACGGCAAGTACGTCAACAACATGACGCAGACGCTGTTGACCGACCACGTCGACGCCTACGTCAGCGAATGCAAGATGCAATAAGGGCGGACGATCTTGGGTAATCTGATCTTCGAGCAGGTGCTCAACAGCCTGCAGTTCGGCGTCATGCTGTTCCTGATCGCATCAGGATTGACGCTGATCTTCGGTGTGATGAACTTCGTGAACCTGGCGCACGGCAGCTTCTTCATGATCGGCGCCTATGTGGCGGCGGTGGTGGCCGGCGCCAGCGGATCGTTCTGGCTGGGCCTGCTGGTGGCCCTGCCGGTCACCGCTGCGCTGGGCTTCCTGCTGGAGTGGCTGGTGTTTCGCCGGCTCTACAAGAAGGACCACATGGTGCACGTGCTGGCCACCTTCGCCTTCATCCTGATCTTCAACGATGGCGTGCGCATGATCTGGGGGCCGCAACCGCTGCCGCTGAACATGCCGGCCGCCTTCGCCGGACCGGTCAATCTGCTGGGCCTGCCTTACTCCAGCTATCGCCTGCTGGTGATGGCGGTGGGTGTGGCGGTGGCCATCGGCCTGTACTTCCTGATCAACCGTACCCGCATCGGCATGTGGGTGCGCGCCGGAGCCAACAACCTGGAGATGGTCACGGCCATGGGCATCAACATCCGCCTGCTGTTCCGGCTGGTGTTCAGCTTCGGCCTGTTGCTGGCGGCACTGGCCGGCATCATGCTGGGACCGCTGGTGGCGGTGCAGGCCGGCATGGGTGACGATGTGCTGATCCTGGCCTTCGTGGTGGTGGTCATCGGCGGCATCGGCTCGGTGCCGGGCGCGGCCATCGGCGCGCTCATCGTGGGCGTGGTCGATACCCTGGGGCGCGGCCTGCTGCCGTCCCTGTTCGCGCTGTTCCTGAGCGCCGACGCCGCCGCTTCGGTGGGTCCGGCGCTGGGCTCGATGATGATCTACCTGGTGATGATCGCGGTGCTGTTCTGGCGCCCCAGCGGTCTGTTCCCGGCACGTACCTGAGGAGTCTCATGCAACGTCTGTTCGTTCCCCTGCTGCTGGTTCTGGCAGTGCTGCTGCCGATACTGGCGCAGGCCACCGGGATGGAGTACTACATCGGCGTGGTCACACGCATCCTGATCTTTTCGATGGTGGCGGCCAGCCTGAACTTCATCCTCGGCTATGGCGGCATGGTCAGCTTCGGCCATGCGGTGTTCTTCGGCCTGGGTGCCTACGTGACCGCCATCGCCAGTTTCCATGGCGTCACCAGCGCCTGGCTGATCTGGTTGCTGGCGGCGTTGGTGACGGCGCTGGTCGGCCTGGGCATCGGTGCCATCGCGCTGCGTACACGGGCGGTCTATTTCATCATGATCACCATGGCGCTGGCGCAACTGTTCTACTACTTCTTCGTCGGCCTGCGCTTCTACGGCGGCGATGACGGCCTGCAGGTCAATGCCCGTCCGGTGCTGGGCCTGGGTCTGGATATCAGTGGCGACAATGGTTTCTACTGGGTGGTGCTGGCCTGGCTGGCGCTGTCCTACCTGTTGCTGGGGCGCCTGCTGGCCTCGCGCTTCGGCCTGGCCCTCAATGCAATCCGCCAGAACGAGCGGCGCGCCCAGGCCATCGGCTACCCGGCCATGCGCTACAAGCTGGCCGCCTTCGTGATTGCGGCCGTCATCGCCGGCATCGCCGGCAGCCTGATCGGCATGAGCAACCTGTTCGCCAGCCCCAAGCTCTTGCACTGGTCGCAGTCCGGCATCCTGCTGGTGATGGTGGCCCTGGGCGGGGTGGGATATTTCTACGGCGGCCTGCTGGGGGCGGCGGCCTTCCTGCTGCTGGAAGAAGTGCTGTCCACCCATTTCGAATACTGGCAGATCTATGTCGGCCTGATCCTGTTGCTGGTGGTGATGGTGGCGCCGCGAGGCGTGAGTTCGCTGGCCACCATCGGCAAGACCTTGAAGCAGGGAGAGCAACATGGCGCATGAGCACGCCGCCGCATCGGGCGCGCAGGCGCTGTCGGTCCGGGGCCTGAAGAAGAACTATGGCGGACTGGCCGCCACCCGCGATGTCCATCTGGAGATCGCGGCCGGCCAGGTGCACGCCATCATCGGCCCCAACGGTGCCGGCAAGACCACGCTGCTGTCGCTGCTCTCGGGCGCGCTGGCGGCCGATGCCGGCGAGATCTACCTGTTCGGCCAGGCCATGCACGGTCATGCCGAGCAAGCCAGGGTGGCGGCCGGGCTGGTGCGCTCCTTCCAGATCACCAGCGTCTTCGATGAACTGAGCGTGCTGGAAAACCTGCAGGTGGCCGTACAGCGCGGCCAGCATCGCAGCTATGGCTTCTTCCACGCCAGCGCCAGCGACCGCCTGGCGCGGGAAGCCGCGCTGGAGGTGGCACGCCGGGTCGGGCTGGAGAAGGTGGCGCACCAGTTGTCGTCGCAGTTGTCGCACGCGGCGCGACGGCGCCTGGATGTCGGCCTGGCCATTGCCTGCCGACCGCGCGTGCTGTTGATGGATGAGCCCATGGCCGGTATGGGCCATGAGGAATCGGGCGACATGATCGCTTTGATCCAGTCGCTCAAGCAGGAACTCACCGTGGTGCTGGTCGAGCATGACATGGACGCCGTCTTCGCCCTGGCCGACCGCATCACCGTGCTGGTACAGGGCGCGGTGCTGGCCACTGGCAGCGTGGACGAGATTCGCGCCAATGCCGAGGTCAAGCTGGCTTACCTGGGCGAGGAGGAAACACAATGAGTGCATTGCTGGAGGTGGAAGGTCTCACTGGCGGCTATGGGGCCAGCCAGGTGCTGTTCGGGATCGACCTGCGTGTCAACGAGGGCGAAGTGGTCACCCTGCTGGGCCGCAATGGCATGGGCAAGACCACCACGCTGCGCACCATCCTGGGCCTGAACCGGCCTACCGGCGGCCAGGTGCGTTTCCGTGGCGAAGCCATCCATGCCGCCAGCGCCGACGCCATTGCGCGACGCGGGATCGCCATCGTTCCCGAGGGCCGGCAGATCTTCAAGAACCTGAGCGTGGAAGAAAACCTGTCCGCCTTCGCCGCCCGTCGCAACGGACGCGACAATCCGTGGACGCTGGAGAAGATCTATCAGCAGTTCCCGCGCCTGAAGGAGCGCCGCGGCAACGGTGGCGGCCAGCTCTCGGGCGGCGAGCAGCAGATGCTGGCCATTGGTCGCGCGCTGATGACCAATCCGCATCTGCTGATCCTGGATGAAGCCACCGAAGGCCTGGCGCCGCTGGTGCGCGAGGAAATCTGGTCCTGCCTGAAAGCCCTGCGCGAATACGGACTGACCATCATCGTCATCGACAAGTACATCAAGCGCCTGATCGGCTTTGCCGACCAGCACACCATCCTGGAAAAGGGCAAGGTGGTCTGGCAGGGCGATTCTGCGCAACTGTCGGTGCAGACCGAACTGTGGGACCAGTATCTGAGCGTTTAAGCGCTTTGAATGGTCTTGCGAACTGCCTTAAGGAAAAGATAATGCCCGCGCCCCAATCGTTGACTACCACCCGCCGCGTCCTCTGCCCTGAAGCCGACTGCGAAGCAGGTTACAACCTCAAGGCGGCCTTCCCGGACTTTCCGCAGGTCCTGCAGCAATGGCAGCAGGCCACCGCCGCCATTGCCGGCACGCTGCTGAGCGAGGCCGATATCGCCTATGGCAGCGGGCCGCTGCAGCGTTTCGATTTCTACCGCGCCGATGGTGGCGCGCGTCCCTTGCTGGTGTTCATCCACGGTGGCTATTGGCAGGGTGGCGACAAGCAGGACATCGGCTTCATCGCTGCGCCCTATGTGCAGGCCGGCATCAGCGTGGCGGTGATCAACTATTCGCTGGCCCCGCAGGCGCGCATCGAGGACATGGTGGACGAGGTGCATGCCTGCCTGGCGTCGATCAGGGGCATGGCGCACAAGCTGCAGATCGATCCGGCGCGCATCTCGCTGATGGGGCATTCGGCCGGCGGGCATCTGGCGGCCTTAGTGGCGGCGCAACTGGCGGCACAGGTCGGCGCACAAGCGGTGCAGGCGGTGTTTGCGATCAGTGGCGTATTCGATCTGGTACCGCTGATCCCCACTTCGCTGAACCGCGCCCTGACGCTGGATGTCGCCCGTGCCGACGCATTGAGCCCGGTGCTGCAGGCTGGCCCGGCCAGTACCCGCGTGCACACCATCATCGGTGAGCAGGAGACGGTGCAATTCCATCTGCAGGCGGCGGTGATGGCCAACTGCTGGTCGCAGGTGGTGGCCCATCACGTGGTACCGCAGACCCATCACTACACGGTGCTGTTCCCGCTGGCCGATGCGGCCAGTCCGGTGTGCCAGGCGGTGATCAGGGAAATGCTCGGCTGAGGCCGACGGCTCCCCGTCACTGACTGCGACCCACCGCTCGTCACGCTACCAACCACCGCCCAGGGCCCGATACAGGCCCACGCTGGCGCGCGCCGAGTCTGCCTCGGCCACGATCAGCTGGTCCTGTGCGGCCAGCAGCTGGCGCGTCTGTTCCAGCACTTCCACGCGACTCTCGGCACCATGGTCGAAGGCCTCGGTGACCGCTCTCAAGGCTTCCTCGCTGGCCGCCTTCTGCTGTTGCAGGGCCAGGCGCCGCTGGTCGACTTCGCTCTCGTTGACCAGCGCGTTTTCCACATCCTCGGTGGCTTTCAGCATGGCCTGGCGGAAGCGCGACAGGTCTTCCGCATGGGCGCCTTTGGCCGCCGCCACTTCCGCATCCACCCGACCGAAATCGAACAGGCGCCAGCGCAGGCCCGCTACCGCCATGGGCTGCAGGGTGCGCTCGGAGAGTTCGAAGCGCGACAGGCTCTCGAAACCCAGCAAGCCCGATAAGGATAGCTTGGGGTAGTACTCCGACATGGCCACGCCGATACGGGCGTTCGACGCCGCCAGCCGGCGCTCGGCGGCTATCACATCGGGACGCCGGCGCAGCAGTTGGGCCGGTGCCGGCAGGGCCTCCAGGGAGGGGGCGGCGGCCATGGTCGGCGCATCGCTGGTCCACTGGGTCGCCAGGCTGCCGGGTGCCGCCCCCATCAGGACATCGAGCCGATTGCGCTGGACCTCGATCTCGGCGCGTACCGGTGTGACCGCGGCGCGCGCGCCGGCCAGCCGGGCCTGCGCCTGGGCCAGTTCGCGACGATTGGAAAACCCGTCCTGCAGCCGCAGCGCCACCAGTTCACTCAACTGGCGCTCGGCGGCGATCTGCTGTTCCAGCACCTGGAGCCGCGCTTGCGCCCCACGCAGCCGGAAATAGGCATCGGCCGCTTCGGCGGCCAGCGATATCCGCACACCCAGGCCATCGGCGGCGGCGGCCTCGGCGCTGGCGAGATCGGCTTCGCGCTGGCGATGCAGGCCACCGAAGAGATCGATTTCCCAACTGGCGCCGAGGCCCAGGTCGTATTGCGTGTGGTTGCGCTCGTAACCTGGGAAGTTGCTGGCGATCTGGCCCAGCGGACTGCGCAGCGACTGCCGCTGCTGCTGCACCTGCAGGTTGGCGCTGGCTCTGGGCAGCAGGTCGGCTTCGGCCAGTTGTGCCACCGCACGGGCCTGCTCGACGCGGGACAGGGCGGCCTGCAGATCCAGATTCTGGGCCAGCACGCGATCGATGATGCGATCCAGCACCGGGTCGTGGAAACCGGACCACCACTGGCGCAGCGCCTCGCGGGCGGCTTGTGGATCGGCCTGCGCCGCCGCACCGGCATGGGCATAGCGGGCCGGCAGCACCGCGCCCGGGGCATCGCCACTGGCGTAATCGGGGCCGACGGCGCAGGCGCTCAGCGTGGTGGCGACCAGGAGAGCGAGCAGGCTCAGGGGGAGGGAGCGGGGGCGGGGGCGGGATTGCATGCGCTTGCCTTTCGTGGGGTTCGATGAGTTACTTGCAAATTGATAGTTGCCAGTGTAAAGTCACTTTCATTGTGAAAGCAACTGGTTTGTTGCCGATGTGGTGATCCCGCTCCCGTCTTTCGCCTGTTGCTGATGTGTCACTCCCCATTTTCTTTTTCCATCCACCGATCCTTGTAAGGAGTTGTTCCATGGCCCATCCCCTCTCACCCGACAGCAATCCACCGGCTGTGCGCAAACGGATGACGGGCAAGGCCCATCTGGGGCTGGCGGTGGGCGGCGTAGCCGCGTTGGCGCTGGCCTTCTATGGCTGGCACTGGTGGCAGCATGGGCGTTACCAGCAAGACACGGACGATGCCTATGTCGGCGGCGACATCACCGTCATCAGTGCCAAGGTGCCGGGCTACATCGCTACCGTGGCGGTGAGCGACAACCAGGTGGTGCATGCCGGCGACCTGCTGGCCAGGCTGGATGACCGCGACTACCGCGCCGCGCTGGCCCGCGCCGATGGCGCCGTGGCCGCCCGCAAGGCCGAACTCGCCAACCTGGAGGCCACCCGTGCCGTGCAGGCGGCGCTGATCGCGCAGGCCAAGGCTACGGTGGACGCCAGCCAGGCCGAGATCGTGCGCAGCCAGGACGATGACCGCCGCTTCGAGCGGCTGGTGGACAAGGCGGCGGTGTCGGTGCAGGCGGCCCAGAAGGCTGCGGCCGATTACCGCCAGGCGGCGGCCAACGGTCAAAAGGCCCAGGCCGGACTGGCCGTGGCCACGCGCCAGCTGGCCGTGATCGATACCCAGCAGCAGCAGGCCGCAGCCGGCCTGGCCCAGGCCATGGCCGAGCGTGAAGCAGCCAGCCTCAACCTGGGCTATACCGAATTGCGTGCGCCCATCGACGGCGTGGTCGGCAACCGCCGCGCCCGTGCCGGCGCCTATGCGGCCACGGCCAGCCAGCTGATGGTGATCGTGCCGGCCCACGGCCTGTGGGTCGACGCCAATTTCAAGGAAAGCCAACTGGCCGGCATCCAGCCCGGTGACCCCGCGACCATTGAGGCCGATGCCGTGCCGGGCCGGGTCTTCCATGGTCGGGTGGCCAGCGTGGCGCCGGCCACCGGCGCCCAGTTCAGCGTGCTGCCGCCGGAAAACGCCACCGGCAACTTCACCAAGATCGTGCAGCGGGTACCGGTGCGCATCGTCCTCGACCAGGCCGATGCGGCGCTGGATGCGCTGCGCCCCGGCCTGTCAGTGGTGGCCCGGGTCGATCACCGGAGCCAGGGATCATGAGTGCTAGCGCGGCAGCGGCAGGGCAGCTGATCCAGCCGTCGCAGATGACGACTTCCGCCAAGGTCTTCGCCTTTGGCGTGATGTGCATCGGCATGTTCGTGGCACTGCTGGATATCCAGATCGTCTCGGCCTCGCTGCGCGACATCGGCGGCGGCCTGTCGGCCGGCAATGATGAAACCACCTGGGTACAGACCAGCTACCTGATCGCCGAGATCATCGTCATCCCGCTCTCCGGCTGGCTCACGCGCACCATGTCCACGCGCTGGCTGTTCGCCTTCTCGGCCGCCGGCTTCACCCTGACCAGCCTGCTGTGCGGGCTGGCCTGGAACATCCAGAGCATGATCGTGTTCCGCGCCATGCAGGGTTTCCTGGGCGGGTCGATGATCCCCACCGTCTTCACCACCGCCTTCGCCTTCTTCGACAACAAGCAGCGCGTCATCGCCGCCTCCACCATCGGTGCCATCGCCTCGCTGGCGCCCACGCTGGGCCCCACCGTGGGCGGCTGGATCACCGATCACTACAGCTGGCACTGGCTGTTCTTCATCAACCTGCTGCCGGGCATCTTCATCACCCTGACCGTGCCGCGCCTGGTGCGCATCGACCTGCCGGACTGGTCGCTGCTGCGGCGGGCCGACTATCCGGGGATCATCCTGATGTCGCTGTTCCTCGGCTGTCTCGAATACACCCTGGAAGAAGGCCCGCGCTGGGACTGGATGGGCGACCCGGTCATCGCCACCACCGCCTGGCTGGCGGGCATTGCCGGTGTGCTCTTCGTCTGGCGCAGCCTGACGGCCGCCGAACCGGTGGTGGACCTGCGGGCGCTGAAGGATCGCAATTTCGCGCTGGGCTGTTTCTTTTCCTTCGTCACCGGCATCGGCATCTTCGCCACGATCTACCTGACCCCGCTGTTCCTGGGACGGGTGCGCGGTTTCAGTGCCTTGCAGATCGGGCTGGCGGTGTTTTCCACCGGCGTGTTCCAGATCATGTCCATCCCGCTGTATGCCTGGCTGACCAAACGCATGGACCTGCGCTGGATCATGATGCTCGGGCTGGGTCTGTTTGCGCTGTCGATGTGGCAGTTCGTGCCGATCACGCATGAGTGGGGTTGGGCGCAACTGCTGCTGCCGCAGGCACTGCGCGGCGTGGCCCAGCAACTGGCGGTGCCGCCTACAGTGACGCTGACTCTGGGCGGCCTGGCGCCGGCACGGCTGAAGTTCGCCTCGGGCTTGTTCAACCTGATGCGCAACCTGGGCGGCGCCATTGGCATTGCGCTATGCGCCACCATTCTCAACGACCGTACCAACCTGCACTTCATGCGCCTGGCCGAGCATCTCAACGGCGCCAGCGAATCCATGCTGCAGTGGCAGGGGGCAGTGGGCGATGCCCTGAGCACGCAACTGGGCGACGCGCTGGCAGGGCAGGCCGCCGCCTTGCGCCAGTTGTGGCAACTGACCTATCGCGAGGCGCAGACGATGACCTTCTCGGACGCCTTCCTGGCCGTGATGGTGTGCTTCATCATCGCCACCCTGATGGTGCCGCTGATGCGCAAGGTGGTACCGCCCAAGGCGCCCTCGGCAGATGCGCATTGAGGGCAGGGCGGCCCGGCGTGTCACAATGCGGCACAATGCGGGTCGCACGCAGGAATGCCCTGCTGCGGCCACCCTGAGAACTTGAAAACCTGAGTACAGCTGGAGAACCCCACATGCAGCGCAAGCGCTTTGATGACATGCAATGCCCGATCGCCCGTTCGCTGGACCGCGTGGGTGAGTGGTGGAGCATCCTGATCCTGCGCGATGCCTTCTATGGTCTGTCGCGCTTCGATGAATTCCAGAAGCACCTGGAGATCGCCCCCAACATCCTGACCCGCCGCCTGGCCGGACTGGTGGAACAGGGCTTGCTGGAGAAAGTGCAGTATTCCGAACGCCCGCCGCGCTACGAATATCACCTGACCCCGCGTGGACGCGATTTCCGCCCGGTGCTGCTGGCCCTGCTGCAATGGGGCAATACCCATTTCGCCCCGGAAGGTGCGGCCGTGATCCTGACCGACGTCGAGACCGGCAAGCAGGCCATCCCCATGATGGTGGATGCCAACACCGGCAAGCCCATCACCCCCAAGACCCACATCATCGCCGAAGGCCCGGCGGCCAGCGACAAGGTCAAGCGCAGCATTGCCGAGCTGCTGGAACGACGCGCCGCCGCTGCTTCCTGAGCGGCGCATCGTGGGGGGCGGCCAGACCGGCTAGGCTGCCTGGCGGCTGCCGGCAGGATCGGCCAGCCGGGCGAACTCGGCCAACAGCGCGATGAGCACCATGACCGCCGCGCCCAGGAACATCAGGCGATGCTGGCCATGCACCAGGTTGAAGAGCGCCGAGAAACCATAGGCCGCCAGCGCCATCAGGGCTGCCGAAAACACCGTGGCGCGACTCCATACCAGATTCTGCTGCACCGGATGGTGCGGCAACAGCTCATGCACCCGGGCCACTGCCAGCGGCACCATGCCCGGCGCAAACATCCCGATCACTAGCGTGTACATGCCCAGCAGCAGATGATTGTCGCTCTGGTACACACCCACCAGCATCGCCACCTGCACCACGCTGAACAGGGCCATGCCATTCTGCGCACCAGCCTTGTCGGCCACCCAGCCATACAGCGGCGGACCGACGATAGCGCCGACACCGTACAGCACCCAGAACAGCGCCCCATATTCGGTCCCCATGCCCAGCCCGCGTGAGATGTAATCCACCAGGAACACCATCGGTGCCACCGCCGAAGCCGCCATCAGCGCGTATTGCCCGAACAGCAGCTTGATGCGCCAATTGGCCGTGGTCACGTGTCGTGGCGCCGGGTGCGCTGTAGCAGCTGCACTCTTGTGGCCCTGTACCGGCGGCCAGGCAAACCAGCTCGCCGCGCTCAGCACGGCCGACAGCACTGCCAGCCCGATCCAGGTGACGCGCAGCCCCATGCCCAGCAGCAGCGGAATGAGCGTACCGGTCGCGGCGATGCCCAGCCCCAGCCCGAGGAAGATCGCACCGCTGGCGCGCCCCCGGCTGGCCGGCGGCACGTGCGGCAGGATGGTCCCGGCCACCAGCACCATCACCACCCCGCCGGCCACACCCGAGAGCAGGCGCCAGGCGAAGTACCAGGCCAGCGACAAGGGGAAGGCACAGGCCAGGAAGGTCAGCGTGATGAGCAGCATCATCAGCCGCAGCGCGCGCTGGTTGCCGATCCGCCCGCCGATGGGGCGGGCGATGAGCGCGCCGATCAGATAGCCGGCCAGATTGGCGGCACCCAGGTAGATCACGCTGGAGGTGGAAAACCAGTGCTGATGGATCAGCTCGGGAATGAGCGGCGTAAAGCCGAACCTGGCCAGCCCGATGCTGACCAGGCTGGCGGACAGCCCGGCGAAGATATAGTGCCAGACCTCGGCGCGGGTAGCGGAGGGCGCGTGGGTGGCATGTGTGGCATGTGTGGCGTGGGTGGCGTCACCCACAGGGTTTTGTGAATGCATGATGGCCTGCCTGTTCAAGTAGATTCAACGTGGATTGCAAGTTGACCGATGGGCACCGTGGTCGGGTGCGATGTTTGACATTAGCGTCAATATTGACACTCTAGTCAAAATTGACATGAGCGTCAAGAATGGGTTTAATGTGTGCATCGTATCGACAACAACAGGAGACCGGGATGGCAGGCGTAAGGCAGTTTGACGAGGACGAGGTATTCGAGGAAGCGCTGGCCGTGTTCTGGCAGAAGGGCTACGCCGCCACCACCATGCAGGACCTGGCGGCGGCCACCGGCGTGCAGCGCGGCTCCCTATACAACGCCTATGGCGACAAGGAAACCTTGTTCCTGCACGTCTTCGGACGTTACCGCGACAGTTACCTGGCGCAGTTGCGTCAGGCGCTGGCGCAGGAAGACCCGCGCCTGGCCCTGCGCCAGTTTCTGCATTACATCTTCCGCTCGATGCGCACCGGCAAGCCCTCGCGGGGCTGCCTGAGCACCAAGACGGCCCTGAGCGAGGAAGGCAAGGAAGAACAGATCCGCGCCGTGATCCGGGGTTTGCTGGATGACATGGAAGCGGTGCTGCTGGAGCGCTTCGACCTGCCCGACACCCGTAGCCAGTTGAGCATGACCCCGCGCGAAGCGGCCCGCATGGTGGTCTGCATGACACGGGGACTGGTGGTGCTGGAGCGCGTCTATCAGGACGAGAAACGGCTTAAGGAAATGGCGGAGATATTGATTGGGACGCTGCTGCCCGAAGAGGGCAGCAGGAAATAAAGGCTTCGGACAGAAGCTGGAAACTCAGGCCTTGCCGCTGGAGAGCATGCGCTCCACATACCGCGCAATCAGGTCAATCTCCAGATTGACCTTGCTCCCCGCCTTCAGATGCTTGAGGGTGGTCACTTCCACCGTGTGCGGGATCAGGTTGATCGAGAAACGGCAGGCATCGGCCAGGTCCTCGACCCGGTTCACCGTCAGCGACACGCCGTTGACCACGATCGATCCCTTGTAGGCCAGGTACTTGCCCAGCGCCTTGGGGGCATCGACGATCAGTTCGCGGGACTCGCCCACCGGTTCGAAGGAGTGCACCTGGCCCAGGCCGTCGACATGGCCGGAAACCAGGTGGCCGCCCAGGCGCTCGGCCAGGGTCAGGGCCTTTTCCAGGTTGACTTCGCCAGGGGCGTCCAGGCCGGCGGTCAGGCGCAGGCTTTCGCGGGAGACATCCACGGTGAAGCCGGTGGCGGTCTTTTCGACCACGGTCATGCAGGCGCCGTTGAGGGCGATGGAATCACCCAGGCCGACGTCGCTCATGGGCAGCGCGCCAGCATCGATGGTGAGGCGCACACCGGCATCGGGGCCGGTGGCCAGGGGGGTGACGGAAGTGATGGTGCCGACGGCGGCGACGATACCTGTGAACATGGTGCGGTCCTGATGCAGAAAAAGTGGGAAGTCGATTATTCGAAACGTGCAAGGATACGCAAATCCGGCCCGACCTGCTTGACCTCATGGAAGCGGATGCCGATCTTGCCCGACAGGTCTTCCAGCGGTGGCAGCTCGAACATGTTGCGGCCTTCGCCGATCAGCGCGGGGGCCAGGTAGACCAGCAATTCATCCACGCAGCCTGCGCGGATCAGGGCGCCGTTGAGCTTGGCGCCGGCTTCCACGTGCAGTTCGTTGATCTGGCGCTGGCCCAGTTCGCGCAGCAGGCCGTCGAGGTCGACCTTGCCTTCGGCATTGGCCAGCAGGATCACTTCGGCGCCTTCGGCTTCCAGCGCGGCGCGCTTTTCGCGGTCGTCGGTGGCGGTGAAGACCCAGGTGTTGCCGCCCTGGATCACGCGTGCCTCGGGCGAGACGATCAGCTTGCTGTCCACCACGATGCGGCGCGGCTGGCGCGGGGTGTCGATGGCGCGCACGTTCAGTTGCGCATCGTCCTTCTGGATGGTGCCGATGCCGGCCATGATGGCGCAGGCGCGGGCGCGCCAGATGTGGCCGTCGTCGCGCGCGGCCTGGCTGGTGATCCACTGGCTCACGCCATTGTGCAGGGCGGTCTTGCCGTCCAGGCTGGCAGCGCTCTTCATGCGGACCCAGGGGCGGCCGGTGCGCATGCGGTGCAGGAAACCGATGTTGATGTCGCGGGCATCCTCTTCCAGCATGCCGCAGGCCACCTCGATGCCGGCCGCCTGCAGGCGCGCCAGGCCCTGCCCGGCCACCAGCGGGTTGGGGTCGGCGATGGCGGCCACCACGCGGCCCACGCCGGCACGGATCAGGGCGTCGGCGCAGGGTGGGGTGCGGCCGAAGTGGCTGCAGGGTTCCAGGGTGACGTAGACGGTCGCACCGCGTATATCGGCCCCGCGTGTGGCAGCATCGGCCATGGCCTGGATTTCGGCGTGATTGCCGCCAGGCGGCTGGGTGAAGCCGGCGCCGATGACGCGGCGGTCCTTGACGATGACGCAACCCACACGGGGGTTGGGGGTGGTGTCGAGCATGCCGAAGCCGGCCTGGATCAGGGCCAGGGCCATGGCTTGCTGGTCATTCTCGATGTCGAACTGGTAGAGCGGGTCTTCTGTAGGCGTCATGGCTTGGGCAAACGGAGGAGGCCGCCGTGCGGCGGGCCGGATGCCCGTCAATATACACGGCTTTGTGCAGCCGTCCTTGCGCCGGCGCAGGCCTCACTCATTGCCGGCCTTGCTGCATTGGGCATCGCGCCCCGGGGTGCAGACGCGTACTCTTCCCAGGAAATTGATCACCACCACCCGCTCCTGCCCGTCATGGCTGAAATACCAGCTGCCCCGCGTCACCGGCTGGCCACCAGGCTGGTAGGCCACCAGTTCGCCGCCCGTGGTGTAGGCCACCGAGATGGTGCTGGCCAGGGCCTGCCGGCGCGAAACGACGTGCTCGCCGACCATGATTTCCCAGCCGCTGTGCCAGTCGTCGCCGGCGACCGGTCGCATCTCGGCGCGGCGACCGTGGCGCAAGGCTTCGGAGCGGGTCAGCTGGACGCTGTGGAAGAACTCGTTGGCGGCCGTCACCAGTTGCTGTTCATTGGACAGGTTCTGCAGCGCCGGTACCCCGGCTGCCAACACCAGCCCGGCAATCAGCAGGACCACCATCAGTTCGATGAGCGTGAACCCTCGGTGACGCCCATGTGGATGCGCGGGTCTCACCAGCAATCCTTGCCATCGGCGCGGCGACCGCCCCGGCTGTCCAGATAGAGGGCGCCGCACTCGGTATCGTGATAGTTGCGATTGACGCCTTCCGCGCCCGGGCTGGCCTTGAGCAGCACGCAGGTGGACAGCGTTTCGCCGTCGCAGGCACGGGCCGAGAGGGCATAGGCGCTGCTCTCGGGCGTGGCGCCGGAATACCACTTGAAACCGCCCGTGCCGCTACCCGCCGTGAAGCCCTGGTAACGGTGCTGGTGGGAAAAGTGGCGCTCCTCTTGCAGCAGCAACTGCAGCAGGGCGGCACGCCCTTCGGAGCGGCCTGCCTTCTGGATGATGTGGCGATAGCCGTTCCAGCCCATGCCGCCCAGTATCACCACGATGGCGAGCACGATCATGATTTCCAGCAGGGTGAAGCCGTACGACGGCGTTTTGAGGTGGCGAGTCCGAAGTTTCATGTCATTCATGTGAAGGTAGATAAAGGGTGCGCCAGGCCAGCCAGCGGCAGCCCGAGGCTGCAGATGCTGCAGATGCTGCAGATGCTGCAGATGCCTCGCCATCCGACAGGCGCACCACGGCCTGCAGCGCGACCATGGCACCGTTGCGGCCGTAACCCGCGGCGCTGAGGCGATAGACCGGCGCCGGTGCCGTTGCCGGCATCCCCGGGGCAGGGCTGCCGGCGGTCCCGGGCAAGCGTTCGATCAGATAGCGAGGGGAGGTGCTGCCCTGGCTGTTGGGCAAGCGGCGTCCGGTGAACTGGCCATAGGCCGCCGCCGTGGCACGGGCGCCCACCAGTTGTGCCGGCAGCCAGCCACTGCGTTCGGGGCGGCCCAGGCACAGCCCCAGCCCGTCTGCATCGGTGCGGCACTCCAGCGGGGATGCGAACGTGGCGGGATCGATGCGCCGGACCCGGGCGATGTCGTCGCAGGCGTCTTCCAGCGTGGCCTCTGCCGCCAGCCGCGCCTGGGCGTGATCGCGGTGATTGCGGGCGGCGCGTTCGTCCAGCAACAGCAGCGAGGTGGTAGCCGCACCCAGCAGCAGGAGCAGGCTCAGCAGCATGAGCGCGATCATCAGCGTGGCGCCGCGCTGGTGGTGGTGTGGATGCCGGGTCTGCAGGCGCATCAGGGGCCAGTGGATATTCATCGCATTGCTCCGGTGCTCAGGTTGCGCAGCATCACGGTGGTGCGGAAGACGGTTCGTCGCCGTTGCTCGCCGTCCTCTTCGGTGACGCGCCAGCCCGGGTCGGTATGGCGACCGGGCGGGAACAGGTCGAAGCTGCGCGCCGGCGCATCATCGGCCGCCGGTCGGCGCTGGGTGCCACGCACCAGCAGGGCGATGCGGACCAGCATGACCCGTTGCCAGCCATCGGCGGGCATGGCCGAGGCATCCAGCCAGCGGTCCGGTGCGCCGTCGTCATCGCTGTCGATGGCGTAGCGCAGTTGCATGGCCTCCACGCCGCGAGCGATGGCGTCGGAGGTCCAGTTGCCGTTCTTGCCCTGGTAGCGACAGCGCAATTCCGCCTCACCACCGGTGCCGGGCGCGATGTAGTAGATGACCCAACTGCGGGCCGCTTCCTGCAGCGGTCCGACCGGGGCCTCGGCGCCACTGCAGTTGACCACCTCGCTGCGGCTGCCATGCGGCGCACCGAAGAAGCCCAGCATCAGCAGGTCGCTATGGTTGACGCCGTCACCGCTACTTCTGCCGAACCTGCCGGTGGCCGGGTCCAGCAGCTCGGCCTGGCGGCTGTCGTCCAGTCCGCGCAGTCCTGGGCCGGTGGGCATGGCGTCGTCGGCGAGGTTTTCCCAGGGCAGGTGGCCGGCCTGTTGCAGGGCCTGCTGCAGGTGTTCCAGCGCCAGCCGGCCGGTTTCCTGCACGCGTCCGTGGTCGTCGATGTCCTGGTAGACGCTGCGTGCCTGCTGCAACATCACACCGGCTGCCAGCACCACCAGCAGGCCCACGGCCAGGGAGATCATCAGTTCGATCAGGGTCAGGCCATCTTGCCGATGACGCTGCTGGCGAACCTGCCTGGTCATCATGGTCAGCGCCCCAGCACCAGCGTCAGCAAGGGGGCGCGTAACGGTGTGGGTGTGGCAGTGGCCGCCACCGCGCTGCGGCGCCAGCCCAGCTTGAGTACCACAGGCGCTGTGGCGGCCTCTTCACAGGACCATTGGTCCTGCGGCGTCGGGTGGGCATCGCGGCAGACCGTGGCCCGGGCTTCCGGGAGTTCGCGCGTCAGCCGCGCGGCCCAGTCGGCGATGGCGGCGTTGGCGAAGGCGGCAGGGGAACAGGGGGCGAGGTCGCAATCAGCGCGGGCTGGCGGGGCCCGGCCGGCGGTGAAGGAAAACAGGTAAGGATCGGTCGCGCCCGGGGTGGACGATGTGAAGGAAGTAGGCAGGGTGGCCGCCCGCAGTTCGGCCAACTCCTGCGCCAGCAGCGTGGCGGCGGCGTGCTGGGCGCTCTCGGCGCTGCTGCGCAGGGCATGCATTTGCAGCATCACCAGGGCCAGCGCGCCGGTGCCGATGACCAGCATGGCCACCAGCACTTCCATCATCGAGAAACCTGCGCAACGGGTTTGCATGCGGCCATCCGAAAAGAAAGCCGCGAGTGTAGGGAAAACGCCCGGGTGCTTCCACCGGGAAGCGTTTTCAGTGGCCCGCTATCGAAAACTTCAGAAGGATGAGCCGGGTTGCGTCAGGAATTGCGCTTCCTCGGCGGTGGAATCCCGCCCGAGGATGCGGTTGCGATGCGGGAAGCGGCCGAAGCGCTCGATCACCGCAAGATGGCGTCGCGCATAGTCGGCATAGCCGTCGAAGGCCGCCTTGTCCTCGCCGCTGGCGGATTTGGCCAGGGCCGACATCAGTTGCACTACGTATTGCTGGTCATCCAGGTCTTCCGCATGTTCCAGCGGCAGGTAGAGAAATACCCGTGCCAGCGGCGGCAATTCCTGGTCCAGCCCCATGGCCAGCGCCAGATGGCTGCACTGGCGTGCCAGTTCATCGAAGGCGAAGGCCTGTGGGGTGTCGCGGTAGATATTCCTCGGCATCTGGTCCAGCAGCAGGATCAGCGCCAGCATGGAATGCGCATCCTCGGTCCAGTCATCCAGCGCATTGGCTGCAGCCTGCTGCACCAACGTCTCGAAGCGGCTGCGGCACTGGGCGTCGATGTCCGGGGTCTTGCTCCACCAGAGTTTCTTCTGGCGTTCGGCCACCTGATGTGCCGGCATGGCCTCCCAGCCTTCGCCGAACCAGAAGTCCAGCACTTCCCCGACCTGCGTGGCGCTCTTCATTCGGCGATCACGGTGATCTGCACATCGCCCAGGCTGACTTTCTGGCCGACCGTGATCTTGCAGGTCTTGCGGCTTTCGGGCTTGCCATCGACACGCACGTGGCCTTCGGCCACCAGTTGCTTGCCGGCACCGCCGCTGTCGCACAGGCCGCAGAGTTTGAGCAGCTGGTTCAGTTCGACATGGGGATGGCCCTGCAGCGGAAAGGTGATCTTTTGCATATGCTTTCTTTCGGGAGTGCAGCCCCGGGCGGAGCGGACGTGCGGCCAGGGGCGTAGAACAGGGGCATGAAACAGGGAGCGGTAAGGTACGCCGCTCAGGGCGTTTTGTCCAGACCGTGTTCCACAGCATACACCGCAATCTGTACCCGGCTGGAAAGCTTCAGTTTCTTGAGGATGTTCTGGACATGGATCTTCACCGTGCTCTCGGCTACGTCCAGGGTGCGGGCGATTTCCTTGTTGCTCTCGCCACGGGCCACGCAGGCCATGGTCTCGCGTTCGCGGGCGGTCAGCCTGTCGCGGGCGGCCGTCACCGGGGCCGGTGTCTGGTGGGCGGCGCGGAACTGCATCACCAGCTTGGCCGTCATCGCCTCCGAAATTACCGGTTCGCCGGCTGCGGCGCGCTTGATGGCCTGCACCAGATACTCGGCCTCGATGTTCTTGAGCAGATAGCCGGCGGCGCCATTGTGCAGGGCGGTACTGAGATCGTCGGCTTCTTCCGAGACGGAGAGCATCAGCACAGCCGTGTCGGGCAGGTCTTCCACGATCAGCTGCATCGCTTCCAGACCCGACAGGCCGGGCATGTTCAGGTCCATCAGCACCACATCGGGCTGCAGCTGGCGCGCGCGCTTGACGCCGTCCAGACCATCGACGGCTTCGCCGACGACCTCGAATTCGGGATGGCGTTGCAGCAGCAGGCGTACGCCGCTGCGAAACAGGGTGTGATCATCGACGAGCAGGATGCGGATGGGCGTGGGCATGGTGGGGCGGTTCCTTGCAAAGATTCTGGGATGGCTTCAGGCCACGAGACGTTCCTGGCGCATCAGACGGATGGTGACGCAGGTACCTTCATCGGGCCGGCTGTCGATCTGCAGTTGCGCGCCGAGGCGGTCGGCGCGTTCCTGCATGATGCGCAGACCCACATGGTCGGCGCCCTTGGCGCTGGCCTTGTCGAGCTGGAAGCCGTGACCGTCGTCGCGCACCGTCAGGCAGAAGTCGCGGCCGTTGGTGACGGCGATGTCCACCCGGTTGGCGTGGGCATGCTTGCGGATATTGGACAGCGCCTCCTGCAGGATGAACAGCACCTGCAACTGCTGTTCCGGCGCCAGCGGCGGACCGTCGCCGCTGATGGTGATGGCGCCTTGCAGGCCGGTCTGGCGCTGCAGCTTGTCGAGCGACTTGCGCATTTCCGAGTCGAGGCTGCTGTCCTGCAGGCGGCTGCGGAAATTGAGCAGCAGTTCGCGCACGTCTTCATAGTTTTCCTGCACGCCGGTGCGCAGCATGGGTGCGATCTCGCGGATTTCGGCCAGGTTCTCGCGCGCCAGCGAATCCTCCAGCATCTGCACCTGCAGGTTGAGGAAGTTCAGTCCCTGGGCAATGCTGTCATGCAGTCCCTGGGCCATCAGGTTGCGTTCGTGGGCGATGGCGAATTCCTTTTCGCGGGCGATCAGGCGCTGGTTCTCGATGGCCGCGCCGAGGTGGCGGCCCAGGGTTTCCAGGAGGCGGCGCTCGTCGCCGTCGATGCTGCGCTCCTGCAGGAAATGCAGGGAGAAACTGCCGATGGCCTGTTCCCGCACCAGGATCTGGAAGATGCCCAGCGACAGCGCGCCTTCTTCCTGGCAGCGGTAGCGCCGCTGTGCATCGAGCTCGCGGAAATCGCGTACCAGGATCACCCCCTGCCGGGTAGCTGCGCCGCACAGGCAGTCATCGACCTTGATGCAACGTTCCTCATCGATGATCTTGTCCGAGATGCCGTCCTGCACCGTGAGATAGAGATTGCCGCGCTCGTCGAGGATGCGCACCGTGCCGCCATCGGCCTGCATGCGCTGCATGATGCGTTTGAGGAAACCATCGCACAGGGCTTCGATGGTATGCGCTCCCGAGAGGAAGCCGGTGATCTCGTAGAGCGTGCCGACTTCTTCGTTCTGCTCGCGCAGGCGGGCGGTCTTTTCGGCCACGCGCTCTGCCAGCGTGCGGTACACGCCTTGCACATGGTCGGCCATCTGGTTGAAGGCCTGGGCCAGCTGGCCGAACTCGTCTTCACTCTCCACCGCCAGCCGCACGTCCAGGTCGTTTTGCGACATGCGCGCAATGCCCGCCTGCATGCGCCGCACCGGGCCGACGATCCACAGGTAGAGCAGATACAGCACCGCGATACTCGCCGCCAGCGCCAGGAAGATCAGCGCCGTCTGGCACAGCCGCAGCCAGGTGGTCTTGCCGGTGAGGTCTGCTTCCACATAGGCCACCAGCAGGTTGATGTCGCCCACGAAGTCGGGCAGCTCCTGCAGATAGCGATCCAGCGCCTGCTGGCGCAGTACCGGGTCGTCCGCTTCCAGCACGGTGCGGGCATGGACCTGCATGCGCTGCTGCCATTGATCTTGCACGTGCAGCAGTTGTTCGTGAATGGGACCGGTGGCCGGCACGAAGCTGGGTTCACCCGCCTGCCCGGTCTGCACCAGCGCCAGTATCTGGCTGAAGCGTTCGATGTGATGCTGGATGTCGGAACGCTCGTGGCCGGTTTCCATCGCCAGGCCCAGTTCGTAGGAGCGCATGCGCAGGCTGCCGGCCTCGTTGATGACGGTGCCGCCGCCCTCCAGTTGCCAGGACAGCAGCAGGGTATAGCCGATGGCCGTCATCGTCAGGCCCAGACCGACCAGGGTCATCAGCAGGATGCGGAAGGTCAGGCGCTTGTGGGGCGGCAGCGGGTTGGGGAGCAGGGCCAGGGTGGGAGCGGGCATGATGGAAGGTTCCAGGGCTAGCCAGGGAAGCGGCAGTCTAGGCCGTCGGCCGGACTAAAACACCGGGTCCAGGTCAATCTTTGTGCAGATCGTGCAGATCGTGCAGGATTTGCCGGTCCTGGCGCCCTAGCCGCCGGTCTGCGACATGAAGCGGATGATTCTGTGCGGTGCCTGACTGAATTCATGGCGTTCCGGCTTGAGTTCGATGGCCAGGCGGATCGCCTCCTCCAGCCCGCCATCATCGATGCCGGCGCGCAGCAGCGGACGCAGTTCCAGGCGCGCCTCCTGTCCCAGGCAGAGGTAGAGCGTGCCGTCCACCGAGAGCCGCACGCGGTTGCAGGTGGCGCAGAAGTGCTGGCTCATGGGTGTGATGAAACCTAGCGTGCAGCGACCATCGGCGCTGCCCCAGTAGCGCGCCGGGCCACCGCCCAGCTCGGTGGCCAAGGGCTGCAGGTCGAAGCGGGCCACCAGCGCATCGCGCAGCGGACCAAGCGCGACGACACCGCTGTTGCGACCGGTCTCGCCCATGGGCATGGCTTCGATCAGGCGCAGGATGAAACCCTGCGCGAAACAGAACTCCGCCATGCGTGGCACCTCGTGTTCATTGACGCCGCGCAGCACCACCATGTTGACCTTGATGGGCGCAAATCCGGCATCCCTGGCGGCGGCCAGTCCCGCCATGACGCTCTGCAGGCTGTCGCGTCCGGTGATCTGCGCCGCGCAGGCGCGATCCAGGCTATCCAGGCTGACGTTGATGCGCTGCACGCCGGCCGCCCGCAGCGTCCTTGCGTGCTTGTGCATCTGCGTGGCGTTGGTGGACAGCGACAGTTCCTCCACCCCCGGCAGGGCCGACAATTGCGCGGCCAGCGTGGGCAGCTTGCGCCGCATCAGCGGTTCGCCGCCGGTGAGTCGTATGCGCCCCACGCCGAGCCGGGCGAAGGCGGCGATCACGCGCGTGATCTCGTCGAAGTCGAGCCAGTTGGCTGGCTCCTCGAAACCGGAAAAGCCCTTGGGCATGCAATAGCTGCAACGCAGGTCGCAGCGGTCGGTGACCGACAGCCGCAGGTAGTCGATGCGCCGCCCTAAGCGGTCCAGCAGGGCCGGGCGGCTGGAAGGTGGGACGGACGAGGGGACGGGCGAGGACATGCAGGCTCCTTATTGCAGCAGCGGCGATGTCATGCCGGGAAGTTGCACGCCAGTGATGCGTGCAGCGCCCACCAGTTGCTGCAGGTAGTGACGCAGGGCCTGGTCATGGGCGGCGCGTTGCAGGGCCTGGGCGATGTTTTCGCGCACTGCCTCGAAGGGCAGGCGTGTGCCGTCCAGCTTGCGGCCCACCTGGACGATGTGCAGGCCGAAGCGGGTCTCCACCAGACGCGGGATGATGCCCTGTGGTGTGGCGGCGAAGACGGCCCGTTCGAATTCCGGCACGCAGGCGCCCCGGGCGATCTGCCCCAGGCTGCCGCCCTGTGCGCCGGAGGGGCAGTTCGAGAGCGCGGCGGCCTGCGTGGCGAAGTCCTCCGGTTGCGCCAGCAAGTGCTCCAGCACCGATTCTGCACGTAGGCGCAGGGCTGCCAGATCGACCTCAGGGGTGACCTGGAACAGGATATGGTTCACTTCCGCCAGCGCCCCGATGATGAAACGTTCAGGCGTGGCCTGGTACTGGCGTCGGCATTCTTCTTCGCCGGCCTGCGGGACGCTGACCTGGCGCTGCAGCAGGAGCTCGATACGCGCATCGTCGTCCTCACCCTGCAGCTGCAGGCGCTGCGCTTCCTCCAGCAGCAGCCGGCGCAGCACCAGGGTGGTCATGGCCGACTGCAGGTCCTGGTCATCGGCATCGCGGGCGGCCAGTTCCTCGACCATCTCGGCGTCGCCCAGTTCGTATTCATTGACGGTGACAGGCATCCTGGTTCTCCTCGCTCAACGCGGCCGCACCAGTTGCCAGGCCCGGCTCAGGTAGGTGATGGAGGCAAAGCCGCTCCACACATGCACCAGCCGCGTGAAGGGGAAGATCACGAACAGGGTCAGCCCCATGAACAGGTGCGCCTTGAACAGCAGCGGCGCGCCTTCGATGAAGCCGGCGGCGTCGCCCCGGAAGGTGACGATGTGCTGCGCCCAGGTCATCAGCAACACCATCATGTGGCCGTCGCGGTGCTGGGCCGACTCGGCGATGGTGGACAGGCCCAGGCACAGCGTGACCAGCAGCCACAGCAGCAGGAGCTTGTCTGAGGGGCGGGTGACGGCGGCGATGCGCGCGTCCGTCAGGCGGCGATGGATCAGGATCGCCAGCCCCAGCAGGCAGAGCGTGCCGAACACGCCGCCGGCCGCCATGGCGACCAGTTGCTTGAAAGCGTGGCTCACGCCCACGGCATCCCATACCGCCACCGGTGTGAGCAAGCCCACCAGATGGCCGAAGAACAGTCCCAGCACGCCGACGTGGAACAGGATATTGCCCAGTCGCAGGTGACCGGCATGCAGCAGTTGCGAGGAGTCACTCTTCCAGGTGTACTGCTCGCGCTCGAAGCGCAGCAGGCTCCCCAGCAGGAACACTGCCAGGGCGATGTAGGGGTAGATGCCGTAGAGGAATTGATGCAGGTAGCTCATGCTGGTCTCCCGGGAGCGGATTGGGTGGCGGACGGTACGGCGGAGCGGGCATGCTGCCGGGGATGGAAATGCAACGGCTGCACGCCGCCCGGCCCGGGTTTGAGCAGGGGTTCCACGCCGTCGGCACCGGGACCGAAGACTTCCATGGCCTCGTCCATGTCGCGCACCGGTGGATCGTCCTGTTCGCGTGGCACGACCTCGGTGAGCCGGGTCAGCAACAGCAAGGGCGCGGCGTAGGGGCTGTCCCGGCGCTGCAGGCGCTGGCCGATGGCGGCCAGCACATGGATCGCCTCGCCCAGCAGCAGGGCGGCCCTGTCCTGCGACAGCAGGCTCAGGAATTCCAGGAACAGCGGCACATAGTCCGGCAACTCGCTGGTGGCCGGCTCCAGGCCCTGGCTGCGGTATTCCTCCAGCAGATCGACCATGGCCTGGCCGCGGTCGCGGCTTTCGCCGTGGATGTGTTCGAACAGGTGCAGCGACAGCGCGGCACTGCGGTCGAAGGTATCGACGTAGTTTTCCTGCAGGGTGAGCAGCGGGACGGATTGCAGGTGGTGCAGCAACGGTTGCAGCGCCGGCAAGGCCTCCGCTAGCGCCGCCTCGCCCTGCAGGGCCTGTTCGATCTCGGGCAGTGCTGCGATCAGTTCGGGCTGGGGATAACTCATCAGCGCCGAGACGACGCGGTAGATCGTGCCGCTGCCGGCCGCGTGATTGACGTGGGAAGTCATGACAGGGGCTCCATTCATTCGGTGACGGGGGACTTCTTGCGCGACTTGGGCATGTCCACGAAGATCACGCTGCCTTGCGGCTTCTTGCCGAACAGGCTGCCGCCGGAGACGCCGCCGGAACAACCGTTGCCGAAGCTGAAGCCGCAACTGCCCTTGTCGTTGAAGCTGTCTTCCACCATTTCCTTGTGCGAGGACGGCACCACGAAACGGTCTTCGTAGTTGGCGATGGCCAGGGTCTGGTACATGTCCTCGACCTCGTCGGCCTGCAGGCCGACCTGCTGCAACAGCGCTTCTTCCTGCCGGCCGTGCACCGTCTGGGCGCGCTTGTAGGCACGCATGGCCAAGAGGCGTTGCAGGGCGTTGAGGATGGGCGCTTCCTGGCCGGCGGTCAGCAGGTTGGCGAGATAGCGCAGCGGGATGCGCAGCGATTTGACGTCGGGGATGATGCCGTCCATCCCCATGTGGCCGGCTTCGGCCGCCTTCTGGATCGGCGACAGCGGCGGGATGTACCAGACCATGGGCAGGGTGCGGTATTCCGGATGCAGGGGGAAGGCGATCTTCCATTGCATGGCCATCTTGTACACCGGCGAGCGGCGTGCCGATTCCAGCCAGCTCTCGGCGATGCCCTGGCGGCGCGCCTCGGCGATCACGGCCGGGTCGTGCGGGTCGAGGAAGCAGTCCAGCTGGGCCTGGTAGAGCGCCTGCTCGTCGGCCACCGAGGCTGCCGCCTCGATGCGGTCGGCGTCATACAGCAGCACGCCCAGGTAGCGGATGCGCCCGACGCAGGTTTCCGAGCACACGGTGGGCTGGCCGGCCTCGATGCGGGGATAGCAGAAGGTGCATTTCTCGGCCTTGCCGGAGCTCCAGTTGTAGTAGATCTTCTTGTACGGACAACCGGAGATGCACATGCGCCAGCCACGGCACTTGTCCTGGTCCACGAGCACGATGCCGTCATCCTCGCGCTTGTAGATCGAGCCCGAGGGGCAGGACGCCACGCAGGCCGGGTTCAGGCAGTGTTCGCACAGGCGCGGCAGATACATCATGAAGGTCGATTCGAAGCTGCTGTGCATCTCTTTCTGCACGCCCTCGAACAGCGCATCCTGGCTACGGGCGCTGAACTCGCCGCCGAGATCGTCTTCCCAGTTCGGCCCCCAGGTGATCTTGTCCATCTTCTTGCCGGTCAGCACCGAGATCGGCCGTGCCGTGGGCGGGGTCTGCATCAGGGGCGCCTTCTGCAGGTGTTCGTAATCGTAGGTGAAGGGCTCGTAGTAGTCGTCGATGGCCGGCAGGTTGGGATTGGCGAACAGGTTGGCCAGGATGCGCAGGCGGCCGCCCTGGCGCGGTTCCAGCTGGCCGGCGGCGGTGCGGGTCCAGCCGCCTTGCCACTTCTGCTGGTTCTCCCATTGCTTCGGATAGCCGATGCCGGGCTTGGTCTCGACATTGTTGAACCAGGCGTATTCCACGCCGTCGCGGCTGGTCCAGACGTTCTTGCAGGTCACCGAGCAGGTGTGGCAGCCGATGCACTTGTCCAGGTTGAGCACCATGCCCACTTGTGCGCGAATTCTCATGATGCCGTCCTTTCTTGCAGGCTGCCGTCGAGCCAGTCGACCTTGTTCATCTTGCGCAGGATGATGAACTCGTCGCGATTGCTGCCGACGGTGCCGTAGTAGTTGAAGCCATAGGCCAGTTGCGCATAGCCGCCGATCATGTGGGTTGGCTTCAGCACCGCCCGCGTGACCGAGTTGTGGATGCCGCCGCGCTTGCCGCTCAACTGCGCGCCGGGGGTGTTCACGATCTTTTCCTGGGCGTGGTACATCAGGCAGATGCCGCCCGGGATGCGCTGGCTCACCACCACGCGCGCGGTCAGGGTGCCGTTGCTGTTGAAGACTTCGACCCAGTCGTTGTCCACCAGTCCTGCGGACTTGGCGTCGTCTTCCGAAATCCAGACATGCGGCCCGCCGCGACTCAAGGTGAGCATGCGCAGGTTGTCTGAGTAGGTGGAGTGGATGCCCCACTTCTGGTGCGGCGTGAGGAAGTTGAGCACGATCTCCTTCTCGCCATTGGGGTGCCGCCCGAGCATGGGCGCTACCGTCTTGGTATCGACCGCCGGTTTGTAGACGCACAGGCCTTCACCGAAATCCAGCATCCAGCGGTGGTCCTGGTAGAACTGCTGGCGGCCGCTCAGGGTGCGCCAGGGAATGAGTTCATGCACATTGGTATAGCCGGCGTTATAGCTGACCTCTTCTGACTCGAGGCCCGACCAGGTCGGCGCCGAGATGATCTTGCGCGGCTGCGCCTGGACGTCGCGGAAACGGATCTTGTCATGCTCGCGGCCCCGCGCCAGGTGGGTATGGTCGCGCCCGGTGATCTTGCCCAGTGCTTCCCAGGCCTTGACCGAGACATGGCCGTTGGTTTCGGGAGCGAAGCTGAGGATCATCTCGCAGGCATCGATGGCGCTGTCCAGCCGTGGGCGGCCCTGGCTGACGCCGGGCTCGGTGACGCGCCTGTTCAGTGCGCCCAGTTCGCCCACCTCATGTTCGGTGTTCCAGTTGATGCCCTTGCCGCCGTTGCCCAGCTTGTCCAGCAGCGGGCCGACCGAGGTGAACTTCTTGTAGATGTCGCGGTAGTTGCGTTCCACCACCATGAAACTGGGGGCGGTCTTGCCGGGGATGAGGTCGCATTCGCCCTTCTTCCAGTCCTTCGGTTCGAAGGGCTGGCCCAGTTCGGCCGGGGTGTCGTGCATCAGCGGCTGCAGCACGATGTCGCTGCGGGTGCCGAGGTATTCGCCACCGATCTGGCTGAACTTGCTGGCGATGCCCTTGTAGATTTCCCAGTCGGTCTTGCTCTCCCACAGCGGTTGCACCGCTTCCGACAGCGGATGGATGAAGGGATGCATGTCCGAGGTGTTGAGGTCATCCTTCTCGTACCAGGTGGCGGTGGGCAGCACGATGTCGGCATACAGGCAGGTGGTGCTCATGCGGAAGTCCAGCGTCACCAGCAGGTCCAGCTTGCCCTCGGCAGCCTCTTCCCGGTACTTGACCTCGGTCGGGCGGATGGCCTGCCCGGCGTCGTCGAACAGCGCGTGCTGGGTCCCCAGCAGGTATTTCAGGAAATACTCGTGGCCCTTGCCGGAACTGCCCAGGATGTTGGAGCGCCAGACGAACATGTTGCGCGGGAAGTTCTTCGGGTTGTCGGGGTCGTCGCAGCTCATGTTGACGGTGCCGGACTTCAGGGCTGCCTTCAGGTAGTCCTGCGGGGTCTGGCCCAGTGCCTGGGCGGCGTCGCACACGTCCAGCGGATTGGTTTCCAGCTGCGGGGCCGAGGGCAGCCAGCCCATGCGTTCGGAGCGTGCGTTCATGTCGATCATGCTCATGCCGGCCAGCTTGTCCTTGTCGGCGGTGGGGGCGACGATCTCGTCCAGGCCCAGCTTTTCGTGACGCCACTGGCTGGTGTGGGCGTAGAAGAAGCTGGTGCCGTTCATCTGCCGGGGCGGGCGCACCCAGTCGGTGGCGAAGGCCAGCGGCGCCCAGCCGAACTGCGGGCGCAGCTTTTCCTGTCCCACGTAGTGCGCCCAGCCACCGCCGGACTTGCCCACGCAACCGCACATCATCAGCAGGTTGATGATGCCGCGATAGATCATGTCGTTGTGGTACCAGTGATTGAGCGCGGCGCCGACGATGACCATGCTCTTGCCCTCGGTGTCGTGGGCGTTCTGCGCGAACTCGCGTGCCACCTGGATCACCAGCTCGCGCTTGACGCCGGTGTGCTTCTCCTGCCACGCCGGCGTGTAGGGAATGTCGTCGTCATAGGACTGCGCAATCTGGCCGCCCAGACCCTGGTCCACGCCATAGTTGGCCATCATCAGGTCGTGCACGGTGGCCACCAGTGCGGTGCTGCCGTTGGCCAGGCGCACGTGGCGTACCGGCACGCGGCGCGTCTGCAATTGCTCGGCATCGTCCCCGCCGAAGTAGTTGAAGGCGACCGCGACCACCTCGTCGTGCTGGTCCACCAGCGAGAGCAGCGGATCGATCTCGCGACCGGAATGACCGTCCCGGCTTTCCAGGTTCCAGCGGCCCAGCTTGGCGCCGTCGTTGACCTGGCCTTCGCCCCAGCGGTAGCCGATGGAACCGTTGGGCGCGACGATCTGGCCGGTGGTGGCATCGATGGCCAGGGTCTTCCAGTCGGCGTTGTTGGCTTCTTCCAGCTGGCCGGGCATCTGCGAGGCGCGCAGCAGGTGCTCCGGCAGGTAGCGGCCCTCGCGTTCCACCAGTCGTACCAGCATGGGCAGGTCGGTGTATTGCCGGACGTAGTGGCGGAAGTAGGGCGAGGGGCGCTGCAGGTGGAATTCCTTGAGGATCACATGGCCCATGGCCATGGCCAGCGCGGCATCGGTGCCCTGGCGCGGGGCCAGCCAGATGTCGCCGAACTTGACCATCTCGCCGAAGTCCGAGGACACCGCCACGGTCTTGGTTCCCTTGTAGCGCACCTCGGTGTAGAAGTGGGCGTCGGGGGTGCGGGTCTGCGGCACGTTGGAGCCCCATACCATCAGGTAGGTAGAGTTGTACCAGTCGGCCGATTCCGGCACGTCGGTCTGCTCGCCCCAGATCTGCGGGCTGGCGGGCGGCAGGTCGCAGTACCAGTCGTAGAAGGACAGGGCCACGCCGCCGATGAGGCTCAGGTAACGGGCGCCGGCCGCGTACGACACCATCGACATGGCCGGGATGGGCGAGAAGCCGATCACCCGGTCCGGGCCGTACTGCTTGATGGTGTAGGCATTGGCGGCGGCGATGATTTCGTTGGCAGTATCCCAGTCGGCCCGCACGAAGCCACCCTGGCCGCGCACCGACTTGTAGCTTTTTGCACGGGCGGGGTCGCTGGTGATGGCGGCCCAGGCCTCGACCGGGCCCAGCGTGCGGCGCGCCTCCTGCCACAGTTGCATGAGACGGCCGCGGATCATCGGGTACTTCACCCGCTGGGCGGAGTAGACGTACCAGCTATAGGAGGCGCCACGCGGGCAGCCGCGCGGCTCGTGGTTGGGCAGGTCGGGACGGGTGCGGGGGTAGTCGGTCTGCTGGGTTTCCCAGGTGATCAGGCCATTCTTGACGTAGACCTTCCAGGAGCAGGACCCGGTGCAGTTGACCCCGTGTGTGGAGCGCACCACCTTGTCGTGCTGCCAGCGGCTGCGGTAGGCGTTTTCCCATTGGCGGTCTTCGTCGACTACGGCGCCATGGCCATCGGCGAAGGTGGACTTCACCCGCGACATGAACTTCAATCGGTCCAGAAAATGACTCATCGTGAATCCTCGGTTGCGTGGGTGAGTACCCCACCTGCGTTTTCGATATGGGCAGTCTTGATGGTTGGAAAGTGTAGGCAGGCGCCCCGTCCCTGCCTATTCACCGGCTTGGTCAGGGCAGCCATCCAGGTGGTGGAGGCGGGCTAGTTCGAAAGAACTAGGGCCATTTCAACAGGGCATGGGCGCGCCCTTGCGGGCGTAGTACCACCAGGTGATGAGCATGCAGCTGGCATAGAAGCCGACGAAGACGAACATCGCCATGTCCGGCGCGCCGGTCATCCTGATCGACGTGCCGAAGCTCTGCGGGATGAAGAAGCCGCCATAGGCGCCGATGGCGCCGGAGAAACCCAGTACGGCCGCCGATTCCTTGCCCGCATCCAGGCGGGCCTGCTGTTGCGCTGCCTCGCCTTGTCCCGCGGCAGCGCGCTCGCGATCGGTCTGGAAGATGATGGGAATCATGCAGAAGGTCGAGCCATTGCCCAGTCCGGTGAGGATGAACATGCCGATGAAGGAGGCCAGGAACAGCGTGAACTGGTGCGTATGCAGGGCCGGCAGGATGCCCAGCAGGATGGTCAGCCCCATGGCCAGGAACACCCACAGCGTGACGCGCGCGCCGCCGATGCGGTCCGAGATCATGCCGCCCAGCGGCCGCGCCAGGGCACCGGCCAGCGGGCCGAGGAAGGCGAAGCGGGCGACTTCCACCTCCGGGAACTGGGCCTTGATCAACATTGCAAATGCCGCCGAAAAACCGATGAAGGAGCCGAAGGTGCCGACATACAGCCAGCACATCAGCCAGTTGTGCTTGCGCTTGAAGATCACCGCCTGGTCGGCCAGCGACGCCTGGGCAGAGGCGATGTCGTTCATGCCGAACCAGGCTGCCAGGGTGGCGGCGACGATGAAGGGGACCCAGATGAAGCCGGCATTGGCCAGCCAGTAGCTGCTGTCCAGGCCGCTCTTGGGATCATGGAAGAGCACTCCCTGGCCGGCGATGGAGGTGGCGAACACGGCCGAGGAAATCACCAGCGGCGTAACCAGCTGCACCACCGAGACGCCCAGGTTGCCGATACCGGCATTCATGCCGGTGGCGTAGCCTTTGCGCGCCTTGGGGAAGAAGAAGCTGATGTTGGCCATGCTGGAACTGAAATTGCCGCCGCCCAGCCCGCACAGCAAGGCCAGGCCCAGCAGGGTGGAGTAGCTGGTGCCGGGGTCGCGCAGGGCCAGGCCCATGCCGATGGCGGGGATCAGCAGGCTGGCGGTGGAAATGGCGGTCCAGCGGCGCCCGCCGAACACCGGCACCAGGAAGGAATAGAAGATGCGCAGCGTGGCGCCCGAGAGGGCGGGCAAGGCCGTCAGGAAGAACAACTGGTCCTTGCTGAAGTGAAAGCCGGCCTTGTCTAGGTTGGCGGCCACTACACTCCACAGCATCCAGACTGCGAAGGCCAGCATCAGGCAGGGGATGGAGATCCAGAGATTGCGGTTGGCGACCTGCTCGCCTTGCTTGCGCCAGAAGTCCGGGTTTTCCGGCTCCCAGCGCGTGAGTACGTGGTTCATGAGGTGTCCTTGAAATGGGAAGGGATCAGTCGGCCGCCAGGGCCTTGCGTGGCGCTTGCAGGCCTTCGCGGCGGAACTGGAAGTGCATCCACACCAGCGAGATGCAGACCGTGCCGTAGAGCAGCATGAAGCAGGAGCTGCGTACGCCCGTGAGGTCCAGCACCACGCCGAACAGGATCGGCAGGATGAAGCCGCCCAGCCCGCCGGCCAGGCCGACGATGCCGGAGACCGCGCCGATGTTGCCGCTGTAGTCGTCGGAGATGAACTTGAAGACCGAGGCCTTGCCCACCGCCATGGCCACGCCGACCACCATCAGCAGCGCCGTGAAGAGCACCGGGTTCAGGCCGATGTGGAAGGTCCTTGTGCCGCCCACGGTCTGGATGGCGAAATCGGTCTGTGGATAAGACAGCAGGAAGAAGGCCACCCAGCACACCCACATCACCCACCAGGTGACCTGGTAGGCACCGTACTTGTCGGAGAGCCAGCCGCCCACGGCGCGCAGCACGCCGCCCGGCAGCGAGAAGCAGGCCGCCAGCAGGGCGGCGGTCTTGATGTCGAATCCGTATTCGGTGACGTAGTACTTGACCATCCACAGGCTCAGGCCGACATAGCCGCCGAAGACCACCGAGTAGTACTGGCAATAGCGCCAGACCCTGGGGTCCTTGAGCATGCGCACCTGGTCCATGAAGCCGGTGTCGGACTTGACCTGGTGCGCCGGGTCGGTCGACGAGCCCAGCCAGAACAGCAGGGCTGCGGCCAGCATCAGGGCGGCATAGACCTTGGGCACCAGCATCCAGCCACCGGCGGCGATGAGCACCGGCGCCACGAACTTGTTGACCGCCGCGCCCGAGTTGCCGGCGCCGAACACGCCCATGGCCAGGCCCTGGCGTTCCTTCTTGAACCAGCGCGCCACATAGGGCGTGCCGACCGAGAAGGAACCGCCGGCCAGGCCCACGAACAGGCCCAGTACCAGGAAGTGCCAGAAGGCGGTGGCGTAGGAAATCAGCCAGATCGGAACCACCGTGCACAGCATCAGGATGAAGAACACGCTGCGCCCGCCGTAGCGGTCGGTCCAGATGCCCAGCGGCACCCGGATCAGGGAGCCGGTCAGCACCGGCGTGGCGGTGAGCAGGCCGAATTCGGTTTCGTTCAGGTGCAGGGCATTCTTGATGGGGATGCCGATGACCCCGAACATCATCCAGATGGTGAAGCAGACGGTGAACGCGAGCGTGCTGGAACCCAGCACGCCATAGGCCTTGCGCTGGTCGGACATGGAGCCTCCTGCGGATGTTGATCGATGGGTCCAGCTTAGCGATCGGTGCAGGCCGGCAACATCGGTCCGACGGAGAGGCGGGGGAAGGGAGAAGAGGGAGGCAGTAAGGGCAGGCTGCCCACCGGAAGAACTAGTTCTTCCGGTGGAGCAGGTCAGGCCGGGTCAGTTTGCTGACAGGGTCTGCTCGGCTTTGTCCAGCCAGGTGGCGAGGCTGTCGGTGAGGTCCTTCTGACTGAAGGAACAGCTTTCCTCGGTGAAGAGGCTGCCGGCTTCGAGGCGGCCCAGCAGGTCTTCGGCAACCTGCTGGTAGCGGGGTGGCAGGGCTTGCATCACGTCGTCGCGGGCGCGCCAGGTGGCGCACAGGGTGGCGATGCTGGCGCGTTGCTCGCACAGGGCGGTGAGGGCCTCGCGCATGGGGGCCAGTTGCTGGGCGGCGGGGTGGCTCATGGTGGGCTCCCGGTCAGGCGCGGGCGGCGATGACGAACAGGGCGATCACGCTCAGGTAGCCGACCGCCCAGACCGCCGAGCGGGCCGAGGGTTTGTCGTTCAGGTAGAACAGGGTATAGAGCAGGCGGGCGGCGATGAAGACCACGCTGGCGATGTCGATCTGGCCCTGGGCGGCACCGGCCTGCTGCGCCACCAGCACGGCGGCGGCGAAGAAGGGGAAGGCCTCGAAGTGGTTGCGATGGGCGTAGTCGGCGCGGCGGCGCACACCGGTCTGCTGGTCCAGCCAGGCACGCGGTTCGGCGTTGTCGAAGTCCTTGCGACCGCGCTTGGCCACCGCGATGGTGAACACCGGCATCAGGCCGGCGATCAGGATGCACCAGTTGGACAGGGTCATGGGTTCAGTCTCCTCGTTGTGTTGTCGTGTTCGATGTTGCGTTCGATGTTGCGTTCGATGTCGGGTATGGCGCGCCTAATGTGCGTCCAGGATGGGTTCACAGCTCCTTGGCCGCGAAGGTATTGCAGGCGCTGACCTTGCCTTCGTTGATGCCGCGCTTGAACCAGGTCACGCGCTGGGCCGAACTGCCGTGGGTGAAGGAGTCCGGCACCACCACGCCGCGCGCCTGACGCTGCAGGGCGTCGTCGCCGATGGCGGAGGCGGCGTGCAGGGCGTCTTCGATATCGCCTTCTTCCAGGATGTGGCGCGCCTGGTTGGCGTGGAAGGCCCAGACCCCGGCGAAGCAGTCGGCCTGCAGTTCCAGTCGCACCGACATGGCATTGGCCTGCTTTTCGCTGGCATTGCGGCGGGCCGCATCGACCTTGTCGGAGATGCCCATCAGGTGTTGCACGTGGTGGCCGACTTCATGGGCGATCACATAGGCCTGGGCGAAGTTGCCGGAGACCTTGAAACGCTGCTTCATCAGTTCATAGAAGGACAGGTCGATGTAGACCTTCTGGTCGCCCGGGCAATAGAAGGGACCGGTGGCGGTCTGGCCGGTGCCGCAGGCGGTCGGCGTGCTGCCGGAAAACAGCACCAGCTTGGGCCGCGCATACTGCTTGCCGTTGGCGGCGAAGATCTGGCCCCAGGTGTCTTCGGTGTCGGCCAGGACGGTGGAAACGAAGTGCGCCATCTGGTCGTTGGGCGAGGGTTTGTGGGCCGGCGCCTGTTGCTGCACCGGTACCGGGCCGCCTCCGCCGGAGAGCAGGTTGAGCATGGTCAGCGGGTTGATGCCCAGGAAGTACGACGCCACCAGTGCCACGGCCACGGTGCCCAGGCCGATGGAGCGGCCGCCGAAGCCAAAGCCGCCCCCTCCGCCGCCACCTTCACCACGACGGTCTTCCACGTTGTCGCTTTCGCGATTGCCTTCCCATTTCATGATTCGTTCCTCTGCGGGCCTGTCTGCAATGCCCGGATTGTAATGGATGACATGGGGCGCCGGCTTGTCAGGCGTTGTCTGACGGGCCTGGGAGGGTTCCGTCCGATTCCGCCCGATGAGCTGGCAAGGTATCGTGCAAAAAGGCGCAGGCTGGATGTCGGATGACTGGATGCAGGGACGCCCGCTTGGCGCGCTCGGCATTCGGTGCCACACTGGCTGCCTTGCTCGCTGCATCGTCAGCGGCATTCCTGGCTGCACCCATCGCTCCACGCAACGCTGCATTGCCCGCTGTACTGCTGGCTGCACTGCTGGCAGCACCCCGTGCGCAACAAGCACAACAACACTGGAGGCGACACATGATCATCTGGCTCATTGTTTTCATAGCAAGCGCACTGGCGCTGATGATGGCGCGTGCCAGCGCCTGGGTCTGGCTGGCGGCCGAGGCGGTCCTGATCTTCCTGGGCGGCGCGGTGGTCGATATCGACTGGCCGATACGGGTGCTGCTGGCGATCCTGTTGTTTACGCCGACCCTGGTGGTGGCGATCCGCTCGGTGCGGCAGTCCCTGATCACGCGTCCTGCGCTTGACACGTTCGCCATGATGGCGCCGCGCATGTCCGACACCGAACGCGATGCCATCGAGGCCGGCACCACCTGGTGGGATGCCGAGCTGTTCTCCGGCAAGCCGGACTGGGATCGCCTGTTCGCGCTGCCGGCGCCGCGCCTGACACCGGAGGAGCAGGCTTTCCTCGATCAGGAGGTCGAGCAGCTTTGCGCCATGGTCAGCGACTGGGACACCAGCGTGAAGACCCAGGACCTGCCGCAGCAGGCCTGGAAGTTCATCAAGGAGCGCGGCTTCCTGGGCATGATCATTCCGCGTCAGTACGGCGGCAAGGAGTTCTCGGCCTACATGCATTCGCAGGTGGTGATGAAGCTGGCCTCGCGCAGTTCGGCTGCGGCCATCGCGGTGATGGTGCCCAATTCGCTGGGGCCGGCCGAATTGCTGCTGCATTACGGCACCGAGGCGCAGAAGGATCACTACCTGCCGCGCCTGGCACGGGGACAGGAGATTCCCTGCTTCGCACTCACCAGCCCCTATGCGGGTTCGGATGCGGCGGCCATTCCGGATATCGGCATCGTCTGCAAGGGCCGGTATGAGGGACGCGAGACGCTGGGCTTCCGGGTCACCTGGAGCAAGCGCTACATCACCCTGGCACCGGTGGCCACCGTGCTGGGCCTGGCCTTCCGGGCGCGCGATCCGCATGGCCTGCTGGGCTATGCGATGGAGCCCGGCATCACCTGCGCACTGATTCCCACCGACCATCCTGGGGTGGTCACCGGTCGTCGACACTGGCCGCTCAATGCGGTGTTCCAGAATGGTCCGACCGAGGGCACCGATGTCTTCATCCCGATGGATTGGGTGATCGGCGGCGTGGCCCAGGTCGGACGCGGCTGGCGCATGCTGATGGAATGCCTGGCCGCGGGGCGGGCGATTTCGCTGCCCTCGTCCAGCGTCGGTTTTTCCAAGATGGCGGTGCGCGGTACCAGCGCCTATGCCGCCATGCGGCGCCAGTTCAAGATCGAGATCGGCAAGTTCGAGGGCGTGCAGGAAGCGCTGGCGCGCATGGGCGGGCATCTCTACATGATGGATGCCACGCGCCGCCTGTCGGCACTGGCGGTGGATGCAGGCGAGAAGCCATCGGTGATCTCGGCCATCTCCAAGTACCACGTCACCGAGCGCGGGCGCATGGTGGTCAATGACGGCATGGACGTGATCGGTGGCAAGGGCATCTGCATGGGGCCGGGCAATTTCCTGGCGCGGGTGTACCAGCAGATTCCGATCGCCATCACGGTAGAGGGCGCCAATATCCTGACGCGCTGCCTGATCATCTTCGGCCAGGGGGCGATCCGTTGCCATCCCTATGTGCTGCAGGAGCTGGCTGCGGCATCGGAGGAGGACCGCGAACGCGCGGTGCAGGCCTTCGACCGCGTGCTGTTCGCGCACCTGTCCTTCGCGGCCGCCAATGCGGCGCGCAGCCTGGTGGGTGGCATCAGCGGCGGCTGGCTGTTGCCGGCACCGTCCCAGGCGGCGCATGCCACGCGCCGCTACTACCGCGCCGTGGTCCACCTGTCCTCGGCCTTCGCCTTGCTCACCGATGTCAGCATGGCGGTGCTGGGCGGTACGCTCAAGTTCCGTGAACGTATCTCGGCGCGGCTGGGGGATGTGCTCTCGCAGTTGTACCTGGTGTCGGCGGTGTTGAAACGCTTCGAGGACGAAGGTCGTCAGGAAGCTGACCAGGCCTACGTGGACTGGTCGGTGCAGGACGCCCTGAACCGGGCGCAGGAAGCCATCGTCGAGACCTTGCACAACTTCCCCAACCGGCCGGTGGCGCTGCTGCTGCGGGTGCTGATCTTCCCGCTGGGACTGCCTTATCGCAAGCCATCGGACCTGCTCGGCACACTGGTGGCCAAGGCCATGCAGACCCCGGGTGCAAGCCGTGACCGGCTGGTGGCCGATACCTATGTGCCCGGCGAAGGTGATCCGCTGGCCTGCGGCGAACTGGCCTTTGCACTGGCGCCGGTGGTGCAGCAACTGGAGCAGCGGCTCAAGCCGGAGATCAAGGAAGAGCGGCTGCCGCCGATGCCGCAGAGCCTGCGTGAACTGCCGGCCTGGAGTGCACTGGTCCTGCAGCGCGGACTGATCTCGCAGCAGGAGAAGGAAGTGCTGGATGCCTTCGCCCACTATGGGGACCTCAGCGTGCAGGTGGACGATTTTGCGGCCGACTTCGACCGGGCCGAGAACATGGCAGAGGTTTCCTAGTTCGCGTAAGCTGCCGGCTCCGGATACAGCCACAGGATGAACCATGACCCGACAGCCCCGCATCTACCTCGCCGGTCCCGATGTCTTCGCGCGCGACTATGCCGCGCACAAGACGCGCATCAAGCAATGGTGCGGCGAGCTGGGCTTGCTGGCCCTGTGCCCGGGCGATGACGAGGTGCAGGGCGAGAGCAAGTCCGAGATCGCCCGGCGCATCTACGAAATCAACGTAGCCCTGATCGAGTCGGCCGATGCCGTGGTGGCCAACGTGCGCGACTTTCGCGGCCATGAGCCGGATTCGGGCACGGTCTTCGAGATCGGCTACGCGGTCGGGCGTGGCAAGAAGGTGTGGTGCTACAACACGCCGGCGCAGGATCTGCTGGCGCAGGTGCCGCAGGGCGAGCCCGGTTACTGTCGCGAGGGCATGCAGATCGAGGACTTCGGCCTGCCGCGCAACCTCATGCTGGCGCATGCCGCCGAACTGGTGCAGGGTGACCTGCGCGCCTGCCTGGAGCAGGTGGCGCGCTGGAATGCGGGACGGCGCTGAGCCCGTCTGCGCGACATCATTGCAGGGGTACTCGCCCCATCAGATAGAACTCTTCATTGGGACGCATGCTGGTCACGTTGGCCAGCCGGTTGGACATGCCGAAGAAGGCCGCGATGGCCGCGATGTCCCAGACTTCCTCCTCTCCCCAGCCCTGTTCCCCGAGCAGGGCGAAATCCTCTTCGTTGACGGCCCAGGCGCTGGCCGAGACCTTCATGGCGAAATCCAGCATGGCCTTTTGCCGCGGGCTGATGTCGGCCTTGCGGTAATTGATCGCGACCTGGTCGGCCAGCAAGGGGTCCTTGGCGCGGATACGCAGGATCGCACCATGCGCCACCACGCAGTACTGGCATTGGTTGGCATTGCTGGTGGCGACCACGATCATCTCGCGCTCGGCCTTGGTGAGCTTGCCGGGCTTGTCCATCAAGGCATCGTGATAGGCGAAGAAGGCGCGGAATTCGTCCGGGCGGTGCGCCAGGACGAGGAAGACGTTGGGGATGAATCCTGACTTCTCCTGCACTGTCAGGATGCGCTGGCGGATGTCCTCGGGAAGCTCGTCGAGTTCTGGGATGGGAAAGCGGCCGATGGGGGCGGTCGGGGTCATGGGGTCTCCTGTTGTCGTGGTAGGCAGGGCAGTGGCTGCCCCGCAGAGAACATAGCACTTCTTCCGGTCGTTCAATGTCGCCAGCCTGACGGTGAAGCCTTTTGCTTCATGTGTTGATCAAATGCAATGAAAAATATGATTAAGATATATCTTGAAATATTCAAAATAAAGATATATCTTGGCTATATCGATCGACACGCAGCGTGCGTCAGTCGCTGCCTTTAGCAAACCGACAAGAAGGAAATACCATGTTCAAGCATCTATTCGGCCACCACGGCCAGCCGGGCCACGGCCCCATGCATCAGCGCCACGACCGTCCGCACCATGGCGGCGGCCTGTTTGATGAAGAGGGCCATCGCGGCCACCACGGGCCGCGTGGCCGCGAGGGTGGCGGTGGGGGCGGTCGCGGTGCACGCATGTTCGAGCAGGGCGCATTGCGCATCGTGATGCTGCACCTGTTGCAGGAAAAGCCGCGCCACGGCTACGACATGATCAAGGCCATCGAGCAGCTGGTGGGCGGTGGCTACAGCCCCAGCCCGGGCGTGATCTACCCGACCCTGACCCTGCTGGAAGAAATGGGCCATGCCTCGGTGCAGGGCGAGGAGGGCGGCAAGAAGCTCTACACCATCAGCACCGAGGGCCGTGCGCATCTGGAAGAGAAGGAAAACGCCGAGATACTGCAGCAGGTGCTTCGCAAGTTCGAACTGCGCCGCCAGGAACGGCCGGATGCCGATTCGCCGGAACTGCGCCGGGCGGTCCAGAACTTCCGCATGGCGCTGCATACGCGCCTGGCCAAGGGCAAGCTGGAGCAGGAAGAACTGCATGCCATCATCGACATCATCGATCGCGCCGCCGTGGCGGTGGAGCGGGCCTGAGCCCCAAAGAAGCAAGCAAGGAGAGCAACATGAAGGAACATCGCTACCGCATCACCCTGGAACACCTGGCCACGGCGTCGGAGGGGCAGACGCTGCATGAGCCCATCAGTTTCGAGGCCGGCAACCATGACGATATCTTCAGTATCGTTGGTCGCCTGCGCGGCAATGGCCAGTTCGACAGCGACACCAGCGCGCAGCTGGCGCTGGGGCTGAAACTGTTTTCGGAGGTGATGCTGAAGAACCGCAAGCATCCCCTGTTCGAAGAAATACAACCGGCCCTGCGCGACTTCATCATGAAGCTCAAGGCGCAGGGCAAGGCCGCCGCAGAATAAAGCGGCCAGCCGGCGGCGCCCTTACTGGTTGGCCGGCGCGATCATTTCAGCGTAGTCGTAGAGCGCACCCAGGATATCCTGGGTGCGCTCGTCGTCTGCCTGCTCCTGCAACTGGTCGATCTGTTCGAACAACTGGGCGATGGTGCGCGCGCCACCGGCGCCTTCGAACAGGCGGGCAGCGCGATGCTCTTCCCAGTGCTGGGCTTCATCAGGACGCAGGGTCTCGGGGAAGTTGCGGGCGCGATAGCGGAACAGGATTTCGTTGAGGCGCATATCATCGAAGGACATGCTGGCCCCGGCCAGGGCGGCTGGAGCCAGGGCGCGCAGTTGCGTCAGCTGGCGCCGGTCACCGTTGCCGATGAAGCCGCCGTAGAGGTCTTCGTCCACATCAGGCCGCTCTTCGCCCTCGCGCTGGTACACCTGGCGCCACAGCGAAGACAGGTCGGGCAGGGCGGCCGCGTGTTCTGCATGGCGCAGGGCGGTGTCGACGTCGATGCCCAGGGCGGCGGCACGTTCGGCGCTGAGGGTCTTGAGGCTGCCCACCACCATGGGCGACTTGTTCAGGTGGATGCTCTTGACCGGCAGGCGCTCTACGCCCTCCGGCAGGTCATCGCGCCGGGTGAACATGCGTGTGCGCACGGTGGCGGCGTCCAGGCCGGCCAGTTCGGCGGGGTCGTAGCCCAGGTCCCAGGCGATCACTTCGTTCTTGTTGGTGGGGTGCATGCCCAGCGGCCACATCAGCGCCAGGCAGCCCTGCGCCACCGGGAACATGCCGGAGACATGCAGGAAGGGCTTGGCCGCCGGCAGGCCGATTTCGGCGGCGGCCTTTTCCTTCTTGTGCAGGGCCAGGGCGAAGTCGAACAGGCGCGGGTTGTGCTGGCGGATCAGGCGCGCCAGCGCGATGGTGGCGCGCACGTCGGAGAGGGCGTCGTGGGCGGCTTCGTGCAGCAGGCCATTGGCCTTGGAGAGATGTTCCAGCTTGAAGCTGACGCTGCCGTCTTCCTTGGTCGGCCACTGGATGCCATCGGGGCGCAGGGCATAGGTCAGGCGCACCACATCCAGCAGGTCCCAGCGGCCGCAGCCGTTGGCCCATTCGCGGGCATACGGATCGATCAGGTTGCGCCAGAACATGAAGCGGGTGACTTCGTCGTCGAAGCGGATGGTGTTGTAGCCCACGCCGATGGTGCCGGGCTCGCCCAGGGCCTCTTCGATCTGCGCGGCGAATGCATGTTCGGGGATGCCGTGCTCCAGGCAGTGCTGCGGCGTGATGCCGGTGATCAGGCAGGACACCGGGTCGGGCAGGTAGTCCGGCGCCGGCTTGCAATAGATCATGATGGGTTCGCCGATCTCGTTGAGTTCGGCATCGGTGCGCACGGCGGCGAACTGCGCAGGACGGTCACGGCGCGGCACGGCGCCAAAGGTTTCGTAGTCGTGCCAGAGTAAGGTGTGATTGGACATCGCGGCGGGCTTCTATGGGAATCGCGCGATTATAGAGCCTTGTGGCCTGCGCGCCGTGATCAGCGCGCAGGCCGGCGGGATTGCCGAGGCTTTCTCGATCGATGCCGAGGGCCTGGATGGCGGCGTTACTGCAAGGCCGGCGTATCGCGCTTGAGCACCTTGCGCAGCAGATCCTGCAGGGTGCCGCTGCGCAGGGGCGGGTTGCCGCCGGCGTACTGGATGTTGTCGATCACCCAGCCGCGGGCGTCGCGGGTCAGGGTCAGGCGGTCGCTCCATTTGGCCGGGGATTGCAGCTTGGCATCGCTGAAGATCAGTTCCACCGTGCAGGTCGCTTCACGTTCCTGGGCTTCGCACTGAACCACTCGGAAGGTCGAGGCGCCATTCGGGTTGCCGGTGAACAGGTCGCCCTGTACCAGGGGCGGCAGCGGCTCGGCATCGGGATCGGCGGCCAGGTCGGCGGCCGCCTGGGCGGTGCGGGCTTCCTGGGCGACCGAGACATCCTTGAGCAGGTCGAACAGCGACACCGACAGGAAGCTGCGGAAGGTGATCAGTTCCTTCAGCGTCAGCGCGCCGGAGGGGCGGGCCGAGGCGTGGGCCTGGTAGAACTCCGTGACCAATTCCTTGGCTTTGCCGTCTTCATTGGCCGTGCACGCTGCCAGCAAGAGGCTGGCGGCGGCGAAGAGTGTCGTACCGATCCGCTTCAATCTGATTCTCCCTGTGCCGTGGTCGCGTGCATGGTAGAGGGGCATGCGGCCGACGGCCTGTTGATCTGTTATTTCGTTATTACCTTGTCATCAGTGGAATGTGAACGATTGCGTGAGCAGATCGACAAGCATTCCCGGTGGCAAGCTTACGCCTCCCGGCTCGGCAGGAAGGCCCGAAATACATCGCCAAAAGGCCGCCAATTCGCTGCAAATGCTGTGTCAAAGCGGGCTGGCGAGGCGTGCCGGCTCGCTCTGGAGCGGGTACCACGTTTGTTGCGGCGACGCCTTACTCGCTCTGCTGGATGGCGTCGCTGAGGTTGTCGGTGAGGTATTCGCGCTGGGAAGACTGGTCGTTGCCGATGAATTCGATGTCATCGATGCGCCACTGGCGGTTTTCGCGGACCAGCAGGATCTTGTCGTTCCAGGATTCGTCGCTGCCCGATTGCTGGTAGCGGAAGGCCACCTGGCAGGCGGCGCGATCCGCTTCGCTGTCGCAGGACTGGACGGCGAAGGAAGTGGCGCCCTCGAAGAGCGAGGTGAACAGATCACCCTCGACGATGGGGGCCGCCTGCGGGCCGGCGGCGGCCTGGTAGCGGGCGTCGGCGGCTTCGGCCCGGGTCAGCAGGTTGTAGAGGGAGCGGCTGACCAGCGGTTCGAACTGCTTGAGTTCGTCGGCCGAGGGCAGGCCGGGGGCGTTGTGCTTGAGGTGGATGCGGTAGAAGTCGCCGACCACTTCGGCCTGCTGCTGCTCCTCGCCGCTGAAATTGTTGCAACCCGACAGGGTCAGCAGCATGCCCAGGGCGACGGCGCCGGCACCGGTACGCAATGCGTGGGCGGAAGAGGGGGCGGCCGCGGGTGAGGCTGAAGGTGAGGCTGGGCGGGGAGGAGGGGCGGGACGGTGCAAAGTGGTCATCCTGGTGTTCCTGGCGCCGGGTCTTGCCCGGTGCTCGTGTCATGGCGGCATATGCCGCGAAGAGGGCGCTGTGCCCGGTTACGGCCTGATGCAGGGTTGATGCTCTTGGGTCTGCCCGGTTAGTCCGGGACGAGTCGCAAACGTTCCGCAGCGCCCCGGTTGGAGGCGCTGCAGAGGGGGGCAATGCGGTGGTGCTGGTGCTGCCGACGATCAGGGGGCGGGCTTAGACCGATTCGGTCAGCAGCGAGAAATGTTCCACCTGCGGGGCGCCGGCGAAGAAGGGGCCGACGATGCCGCGCCATTCGGTAAAGGCGGGCGATTCGCGGAAGTCCACGGTATGGTTTTCCAGGGTGGCCCAGTACACCATGAGCAGGTAGCGCTCTGGCGATTCGACGCCCTTTTGCACCTTGTGGCCGAGATAGCCGGTGGCCTTGCTGATGGTCTGCGCCAGGCCGCGCTGGATGGCTTCGTCGAATTCGGCTTGCTTGCCGGGTTGGATGCGGATGTCCGCCAGTTCCAGGATCATGTGGTTCTCCATTGTGCAGTGCGTAGTCGAGGGTGAGCGCCGGCGCCGTGGTGCGTCGGCGGGCCGCACGATTATCACATTTTCCCCGGAGGCCGGCGTTCAATGGAATTTGTGGTCGGCTGAAAAGCTTTCACGCGCGGCCTGCGGCGGCCTGTTTTGGGGCGTCGTCATGGTGCGCGCAGGTTTTTTGCACCGTCTGGCGGCAAGCCGTGTGGATGCCGAAATCTTTTACGGATTTATTTTGCGTCCACGCGCCGCAGCAATTGTTATTTGGGGCCGCGCTCAATACACTAGCTCCCGTTTTATCTATCCAAAATCAAAACAAATCCACAACGAAAGGGATCTCCATGTCGGGTTCGTATTTCCCCCAATGGCGGCTGCGCCAAAGCACCACTGACGGCCAGGGAGCCGTGATCGCCGCCGACGAGCGGCTGCCTGCGCCACAGACCCTGGCCATGGGGGTGCAGCACGTGGTGGCCATGTTCGGTTCGACCGTGCTGGCGCCGCTGCTCATGGGCTTCGATCCCAACCTGGCGATCCTGATGTCCGGCGTCGGTACGCTGCTGTTCTTCCTGCTGGTGGGCGGCCGGGTGCCGAGCTACCTGGGGTCCAGTTTTTCCTTCATCGGCCTGGTCATTGCGGTGACCGGTTATGCCGGTTCCGGTGCCAATGCCAACCTGGGCGTGGCGCTGGGCGGCATCATCGCCTGCGGTGCGGTGTATGCGGTGATCGGCCTGATCGTGGCCGGCGTCGGTACCCGCTGGATCGAGTCGCTGATGCCGCCGGTGGTGACCGGTGCGGTGGTGGCGGTGATCGGCCTGAACCTGGCGCCGATCGCGGTCAAGGGCGTCTCGGGCAGCAGCTTCGACAGCTGGATGGCACTGGCCACCGTGCTGTGCGTGGGCTTCGTCGCCGTGTTTACGCGTGGCATGCTGCAGCGCCTGCTGATTTTGGTCGGGCTGCTGCTGGCCTATGTGCTGTATGCGGTGCTGGCCAATGGCATGGGTCTGGGCAAGCCGATCGACTTTGCCAGCGTGGCCAATGCCGCCTGGTTCGGCGTGCCGCACTTTGCCACTCCGGTGTTCCAGGCCGGCGCGATGGCCTTGCTGGCTCCGGTAGCGATCATCCTGGTGGCCGAGAACCTGGGTCACATCAAGGCCGTCTCGGCCATGACCGGCCAGAACCTGGACCGCTACATCGGCCGTGCCTTCATCGGTGACGGCCTGGCGACCATGCTTTCGGGTAGCGTCGGCGGCACCGGCGTGACCACCTATGCCGAGAACATCGGCGTGATGGCCGTGACCAAGATCTACTCCACCCTGGTGTTCGTGGTGGCGGCGGTGATCGCCATCCTGCTGGGCTTCTCGCCCAAGTTCGGCGCGGTGATCCTGACCATCCCCGGGGCGGTGCTGGGTGGTGTATCGATCGTGGTGTTCGGTCTCATTACCGTGTCCGGTGCCCGTATCTGGGTCGAGAACAAGGTCGATTTCTCCAACAATACCAACCTGATCGTGGCGGCCGTGACCCTGGTGCTGGGCGCGGGCGACTTCACCCTCAAGCTGGGCGGCTTCGCGCTGGGTGGCATCGGTACCGCCACCTTCGGGGCGATCATCCTGCATGCGCTGCTCAAGCGTCGGGGTTGATTCCATCCTGACAATGCGTGTGGGCGGGAAGGAAGAGGCCGGTTCGGGTCGGGCCGTTCCCGGCAATCGGCCTTGATGTTCTGTTCGTGCTGAATGTTCGGATATGGCGGAGATTTAGTGAAAATTTCCGTTGAGCAATCTCCGTTTGCTGTCTATACTTTGGCGCGTTGCAGCGCAGCGTCGCCGCCATGGCCCCGGGGGGCCGGGCAGGAGGCCGGGACAGCCTGCTGCACATCGTCGGGCCAGGTCCTCTTGCCGGGCTCGCTTATCAGGGGAATCACCGCATGAACTCCGCCATCCGCCTGCCAGCCTTGCTGTGCATCGCCCTTCCTTTGCTGTCGGCCTGTGACGCCCTGGCCGGCAAGAAGGACTACGCCTATTTCCGCCAGCATATGGACGAGGCCAAGTCGGTGTCCGACCAATGCCAGCTCAACGGCACATCGGGCATGAACCAGTCCCAGATCAAGGTCTGCGAAGCCGCCCGCGAAGCCTGGGCCAATCGCAACTTCAACTATTGATCGGCTGAGGCGGCCCGGACGCGGCCCGGACGCGGCCTGGCATCGTCACGGCGCTGTCACAAATCTGTCAAAGACGGTCGTTAGAATGCGGGGTTTTCGATTGCCCTCTTCCCTGACTGGCCGCTCATGCACAATCCGCCGGATACGCCGCAAGCCTTGCACCTGCTCTACGAGCCGGCCGGATTCATCTGCTCCTTCCGTTTCGAGGAGGGCCGTGCGCGCCAGATGAACTGGAACGAGGTGATCGATGATCATCCGGTCGCGCCGGCCTTTAGCTGGCTGCACGTGAAGACGGCCGACGTGAAGATCCAGCAATGGCTGGCCCACCACAGCGGCATCCCCGAATACATCACCGAATTCCTGCTCAGCAGCGACACCCATCCGGGCCTGCATGCCACGCCCGACGGCGTCTACGGCACCTTGACCGACATGAAGATGGAGATCGGCGACACCGGCACCGAGAAGGGGGCGCTGCATTTCTACCTGGACCGCACGCGCCTCCTGACGCTGCGCACCCAGCCGCTGATTTCCACCAACATGCTGCGCCAGAAGGTGTTGGACGGCGGCGATTTCGACAATCCCATGGACCTCTTCGCCGAGCTGCTGCGCTGCCTGGCCGACGGATTCAATGCGCGCCTGGACAAGCTCAACGACAAGGTGGACGACATCGAGTTTTCGGTGCTCTCGGATCGCCGGGCTGAAGACCGGGCCGAGCTCTCCGGGATTCGCCGCCAGTTGGCTGAGCTGCGGCGCTTCATCGCGCCGGAACGCCGCATCCTGGCGCAGTTCCAGCGCTTGCGCCCGTCCTGGGTGCCGCGCGAGGCGCTGGAAGACCTGACCCATGCACTGGACGAACTCAATGAACTGCATTCCACCGTGGAAGCGGTCTATGAACGTGCCAAGCTGCTGCAGGAAGAGATCGCGTCGCAGATGTCGGAGCAGATGAACCGCAACCTGATGGCGCTCTCGATCCTGACCGCATTGTTGATGCCGGCCACGCTGGTGTCAGGGATTTTCGGGATGAACGTGGCAGGTCTGCCGGGTCTGCATGACGAGACTTCGTTCTGGATCGTGATGGGGCTTATGGGTGGCCTGGGGGTGGCGACCGTGGCCTTCCTGCGGTGGATGAAGATCTTCTGAGGAAGATCTTCCAGATGGCGCTTGAGCTGCTCGAGGTGCCTTGTGCGCTTGAGGCGCTTTGGGCGCTTCAGGTGCGGCAGGCACCTGCAGCGTTTCAGTCGCGTGTTGCCATGGCTTCCTCGCTCTCGCGGATCAGCTTGTCGATGTCCAGGTTGTCCACTGCTTCCACCCGCAACGACAGCGGGCGCCACAGCGAATACAGCCACAGGCCGATGGTGCAGAGCGTGCCCAGGAACAGGGTGATGAAGCCCGAGAGGAACAGCCCGATGAAGGGTGAGGCGATCAGGCCGTCATAACCGATCAGGTGCTTGCCGTCCCAGGTGATGGTCTGCGCGCCGAATAACGACAAGACCCCCATCAGTGTCGAAAACGGTACCAGCGAAAACGTGGTGCCGATGGCCAGCAGCTTGTAGATGGACGCCATCGACATGCGCTGGATCTTGATCTGCTCGAACATGAGCCTTCCCCTTGCTCGTCCGCGTGGAGTTGTCCACGCCGCTGCGCCTTCCCGTGCACGGACGGCGTAGCGCATGGCGCCGCCCGCGTGGCCTTGCGGCCGGTTTCCCGGAATACCGGGATTACTTGCCCCAGCTGTCCTTGAGCGTGACCGCGCGGTTGAAGATCGGCTGGCCTTCGGTCGAGTCGACGCGGTCGGCCACGAAGTAGCCGTGGCGTTCGAACTGGTAGATCTCGCCCGGCTTGGCGTTCTTCAGGGTCGGCTCCAGGTAGGCGGTGATGACTTCCTTGGAGTTCGGATTCAAGGCTGCCAGGAAGTCCTTGCCGCCGGCATCCGGATGCGGGTCCGAGAAGAGGCGGTCGTACAGGCGCACTTCGGTGGCCAGGGCGTGGTCCGCGCTGACCCAGTGCAGGTTGCCCTTGACCTTGTAGTTGGAGCTGCCTTCGGTGCCGCTCTTGCTGTCTTCGAAGTAGTTGCAGTGGACGGCGATGACGTTGCCGTGCTCGTCCTTGTCGCAGCCGGTGCATTCGACCACGTAACCGTAGCGCAGGCGCACCTTGTTGCCGGGGAAGAGGCGGAAGTAGCCCTTGGTCGGCACTTCCATGAAGTCTTCGCGTTCGATCCACAGTTCCCGGGTAATGGGGAAGTGACGGTGGGCGGTGTCGTGTTCCGGATGCGCCGGCGGATAGACCGGGGCGCTGCAATCGATGGACACGCCTTCGGGGAAGTTGTCGATGATCAGCTTCAACGGACGCAGCACGGCCACCGCGCGCGGGGCCTTGGGGTCGAGGTCTTCGCGCAGTGCGCCTTCGAGCACGCTGAAGTCGATCCAGCTGTTGTTCTTGGAGGCGCCGGTGCGGTCGCACATCAGACGGATCGCTTCCGGGGTATAGCCGCGACGGCGCAGGCCGACGATGGTGGGCATGCGCGGGTCGTCCCAGCCGGAAACGATCTTTTCATCCACCAGCTGGCGCAGCTTGCGCTTGCTGGTGATGATGTAGGTCAGGTTCAGGCGGGCGAATTCGTACTGGTGCGGCAGCGGCTTCTTGAAGAAACCTTCCTCGGCCAGTTGCTCCAGCAGCCAGTCGTAGAAGGGGCGCTGGTCTTCGAACTCCAGGGTGCAGATGGAGTGGGAGATGTTTTCCAGGGCGTCCTCGATCGGATGCGCGAAGGTGTACATCGGGTAGACGCGCCACTTGTCGCCGGTGTTGTGGTGGGTGGCATGGCGGATGCGGTAGATGGCCGGATCGCGCAGGTTCATGTTGGGGCTGGCCATGTCGATCTTGGCGCGCAGGATCAGGGAGCCGTCGGGATGCTTGCCGTCGCGCATTTCATCGAACAGGCGCAGCGACTCCTCGGCCGGGCGGTCACGCCAGGGCGAGTTCTTGCCGGGTTCGGTGAGGGTGCCGCGGTTCTCGCGCATCTGCTCGGCGTTCTGCTCGTCCACATAGGCCAGGCCCTTGCGGATCAGCGCCTGGGCGCAGGCGTACATGACGTCGAAGTAGTTGCTGGCGTAGTACAGGTGCGACTTGCCCTCATGCTCCCAGGAAAAGCCCAGCCACTTGACCGAGTCGAGAATGGTGTCGACGTACTCCTGCTCTTCCTTTTCCGGGTTGGTGTCGTCGAAACGCATGTGGCAGCGGCCGGCGTAGTCGGCGGCCAGGCCGAAGTTCAGGCAGATCGACTTGGCGTGGCCGATGTGCAGGTAGCCGTTGGGCTCGGGCGGAAAACGGGTCACCACCTGCGGCAGGGCCTCGCCCTGACCGTTGCTGCGCTCGGAGTAGGTGCCGGAAACCAGATCGGATTCGATGATGCCGCGCAGGAAATTGGTGGAGGGGGCAGGGGTGTGACCGTTTTTCAGTTCGTTGCTCATGAGATGAATCGGAGGAATGCCTGTTTATTCAGATGGCAAGCATTTTACCGCACGTGCCCGATTTCAACGGGCTTTGCGGCTGCCAGGGCCAGATTTTTTGCCGGGAGACAACGCATGGTCCAGCTTGGTGATCAGGCTGATTGTCTTGGGAGACACTTTTCTTGTTACACAAGATACGGGTGGGAATTACCTGTCAGGAGGGGCGGCTGGCAATCTGCGCCCATGACTTGGCAGCGTGCCGGGTCAGGTAAACATTCCCGGCCCCTTGCAGGCAGGGGTGGACAAGAAAAAGGAGCGCAATCATGAATCGACTGATCAAACTGGTCGTCGCCGCCAGCGTGGCGGCAGCAACCCTCTCGGCCTGCGTGGTGGTGCCGGCCGGACCGCCGCAACCGCACTATTACCGTCCTTATTACGGCCCGGGTTATTACTACGGGCGCTGATCGGCCGCTGATCGGTCGTTGATATTCCCGGTACTGGCCGGGATTACATCTGCCTGAACAGATGGGCGAAGAGGCGGCTCACCGGCAGCCGCTGGCCGTCAGGTCGGCCATGCAGGGTGAGCCACAGCTTGCCCGCTTCGTCACGCTGCGCGGCCTGTATCTGACGGGCCTGGACCACGATGCCGCGATGGACCTGCCAGAACTGCTGCGGGTCCAGTTGCGGGATCAGTTCCCGCAGGCTGGTACGGATCAGGGCCTCGCCCTCGGCGGTGACCACGTTGACGTATTTGTCGGTGGCTTCGAAGTACAACACGTCCTGTACCGGGATCATCCTCACCCGGCTGCCCACGGCGGCGCGGATGAAGTCCAGCCGGGGTGGTTTGTCGCCGGGAGCGGGCAGGGCCAGCGCGCGCAACTGTGCCAGGGCGTGCTCCAGGTGGGCCTCCTGGCTGCTGGCGGCGCGCTGGGCCAGCAGGGTTTGCAGGCGGCTGACCGTCACCGCCAGGCGTTCGCGGGTGACCGGCTTGAGCAGGTAATCGACGGCGGCGCGTTCAAAGGCCTGCACCGCATAGTCGTCATAGGCCGTCACGAACACCAGCAGCGGGAAGGGCCGCTGCGCCGGCCATTCCTCCCCCAGTTGCGCCGCCACTTCCAGCCCGTTCAGTCCGGGCATCCGGATATCCAGAAACAGCACATCGGGCAGGGTCGCCAGCGTCAGCTCCAGCGCCTTGATGCCATTGGCCGCCAGTTGCGGGGGTGGCAGTGCCGGCCAGGCCTGGGCCAGTGCCTGCCGGAGCGCCTGGGCCAGCAGGGGTTCGTCTTCGGCGATCAGCGCTGTAGGGGCGGCCATGATGGCTCCAGAGTGAAGGATTCTTCAGACAAGGTTTTTTCAGGCATCAAGGGCGCGGTTGTGGCGCGTGGTGCGGTGGGCGCTCCTGAGTGCCTTCAGCGGGATGGTGATCTGCGCCATGGCGCCGGCCGGGACGTTGTGGGTGATGATCAGTTCGGCCAGCGGGCCATAGAGCGTGACCAGACGTTCGCGGATATTGTCCAGGCCGAAATGCATGCCGATCACCGGCTCCTTCTGCGGTGGCGGTTGGTTCAGGCTGATGCTGGTGGGCAGGCCGGCACCGGTATCGAGCACGCTCAGGACCAGCATGTCGTTATGCACGGCGGCGCGCACGGTGCAGTTACCGCCGTCGACCTTGGGTTCGAGGCCGTGCTTGATGGCGTTTTCGACCAGGGGCTGGAGCAGCATCGGTGCCAGCCTGAGGCGGCCCAGGTGTTCCGGCAATTGCAGGGTATAGGACAGGCGCATGCCCATGCGCAGCGACATCAATCCCAGATAGGCCTTGATCAGGTCGAATTCCTTTTGCAGCGAGGTGCTGTCGGCGCGCGAGGCCGACAGGGTGGTGCGCAGGTATTGCACCAGCTGGTTGAGCATCAGCTCGGCCTGCAGCGGATCGGTGCTGATCAGCGACTGCAGCGTGGCCAGGGTATTGAACAGCATGTGCGGCTCGATCTGGGCTTGCAGCATCTGCAGCTGGGCCTGCACGGCCTGCTTCTCGACCTGGGTGGCGTGGGCTTCCAGGGCGGCCATCTTCTGGCGGTTCCAGAAGAACAGGGTGGCGCCGAAACAGACCAGGAAGGTCAGCACGATGACCGCGATGATGCTGTCGCTGTGCTCCGGCACCAGGCTCAGGATGGGCTGGCCCATCAAGAGGCTGGCCAGCACCCGGCCCAGCAGTACCGCCAGCGGTGCCATCACCACGATCACCAGCAGCATGCCCAGCTTGTTGGGTGCGTCGTTACCCCACAGCAGCAGGCGGCTGCCGTTGATGAACAGCATGGCGAGCAGGCCGATGCACATCGATACCTGCAGGTTTTCATAGAAGCTGCCGCCAATGCGCAGCAGGTAGGTGACGGCCAGCGCGCACAGCAGGTTGATCACCAGCGTGGGCAGCAGGGCCAGCGCCAGTTCGCGCAGCAGCAGGAGCAGGCGGGGCGGGACGGAAGTATCGTGTGGGGTCATGCGGTCCTGGGAGAGTGCAAACAAGCGGCCGAGGGGCGCGCTGCCCGCTCAGCGGCGACGCAGTTCGCGCGCGATCATCGCCTTTTTCCAGTCGGCGGGAAAGCGCCCGAATACGCTCAAGGCGTGGAATAGTACCCCGATTCCCCAGCCAAGGAGAGGCCCGATGCTCCACCAGTGAGGATGCGGGGTGAGCAGGCTGACCAGCATCAGCCCGGCATTGACCACCAGGTAGATCGCCAGATGCCTGAAAAAGCCCAGCTGGCGCGCTACGCGCCGCTCGGCGCACAGGTAGTCGGGGTGGGTGGTGTCGTTGTGAAGCTCGGTATCGCGCATGGCACTCTCCTTGTCGGGCTGGTTGGATGGATCAGGCCCGCAGCATGCGCGTCGGCAGGGTGTAGGGCCAGCGCCGTGCGACCAACGGTAGCAGCGCGGGTGCCGGATGCTTGAAGCGCGGCGTGATCTGCACTACCTTATGCGGCCCACCCTTCGGAGAACTTCATGTGGCCCTATCCCAGGATTCTTGCTCATCGCGGCGGCGGCACGCTGGCGCCGGAAAACACGCTGGCCGGTTTTCGCGCCGGTCTGCAGCACGGTTATCGTGCAGTGGAGTTCGATGTCATGCTCACCCGCGATGAGGTCCCGATCCTGATGCACGATCCCCAGCGCGGGCGCACCCTGCCCGGCAGCGGGCGCATCGCCGAGACCGACTGGGCCGAGTTGCGCGAGCTGGAAGCCGGTGCCTGGCGTGACCCCGCCTTTGCCGGCGAGCGCATTTGCACCCTGGAGCAGTGCCTGGATTTTTGCCTGGAACAGGGCATCTGGATGAACGTCGAGATCAAGCCGGCCGCGCCGGAACATGCGCGGCGCACCGCCGAGCTGACCGCGCAGGCGGTGGCGCGGCGCTTTGCCGGAGTCAGCGGTGCCGCCTTGCCGGTGCTGTCCTCGTTCTCGTTCGAGGCCCTGCTGGCTGCGCAGGAGACCGCGCCGCAGTTGCCGCGCGGCTTCCTGGTGGATGTGATCCCGCAAGACTGGCAGCAGCGCCTGGCGCAGTTGCAGGCGGTCGCCCTGCATACCAACCACAAGCACCTGACCCCGGCCCTGGCGGCCAGCGTCAAGGATGCTGGCGTGGGCCTGTTCTGCTACACCGTCAACGATACGGCACGTGCCGCCGAAATCCGCGCCTGGGGCGTGGATGCCTTCTGCACCGACCGCATCGACCTGATCGCCGCCGATGCCTGGGCAGCGTGAACGGGGGAGGCTCTTGCTAGCGGGCATCGCGCAGCGTGGAAATGAACGGCAAATCGCGCTCTTACCGGCGGACTGAATCATGGCTCGCCCGCTATGATTTCCCTGCGGTCGACGGTGTCAGCCAAAGTTGTCAGGATGCTGTCAACGTCCCGCAAAAGCCCTGCGTTAAGGAAACACAAGGCCGGCGCCCGTGAGCACGCCGGTGGACTTGTGGAGCACACAACACTGAGAGATAGAGGAAAACGATGAAGATCAACAAACTGCTGGCCGCCGTACTCGTCGCCGCCTTCGCCATGCCGGTCATGGCCCAGCCCGCACCGGCAGCGGCTCCCGCAGCCGAAGCGCCGGCCGCCAAGCCTGCTCACAAGAAGCACAAGAAGCACGCCAAGAAAAAGCAGAAGAAGCACAAGAAGCACGCCAAGAAGGCCGCGCCGGCAGTGCCCATCAACAAGGGCGCCTGATTGCGGTTGCCGCCGGCCGGAAGACCTGGCCGGTGACCTGCTTTACCGGAAGGTCAGGCTGACATTGTTAAGGACCGGGGAGCGCAGGGTAGCGCGCAGTACCGGGTCAGCCGAACCTGTAACCCGTCCGGGGTCATCCCGGCGGGTTTTTTTTCGTCCGTCGTTGCGGGGCGTCACGGCGAGCTGGTGGCGCCTGCATGAGCTTGCACGAGGGGCTGCCCGAGGGGACCCTTGAAGCCCGCCCATCGGCGCCGGATCACGTATAATCATCGGTTCGCAATCGTTTTTTGCACCGACTATCATCCGGGCCGAATCTGCCTCTTTCCGGCGGCATCAGGTCCATTTATCCGTCTTCGAACATGAACTCAGCCGAAATTCGCGACAAGTTTCTGAAATTCTTTGAATCCAAAGAACACACCATCGTCCGTTCCTCCAGCCTGGTGCCGGGCAATGACCCGACCCTGCTGTTCACCAATTCGGGCATGGTTCAGTTCAAGGACGTGTTCCTGGGCACCGACAAACGCAACTACGTGCGCGCCACCTCCGTGCAGCGCTGCCTGCGCGCCGGCGGCAAGCACAACGACCTGGAAAACGTCGGCTACACCGCGCGCCACCATACCTTCTTCGAAATGCTGGGCAACTGGTCCTTCGGCGACTACTTCAAGCGCGAATCGCTGAAGTGGGCCTGGGAACTGCTGACCCAGGTCTATGGCCTGCCGGCCGACAAGCTCTGGGCCACGGTCTACCAGACCGATGACGAGGCCTACGACATCTGGACCAAGGAAATCGGCCTGCCGCCGGAGCGCGTCGTGCGCATCGGCGACAACAAGGGTGCGCCCTATGCCTCCGACAACTTCTGGCAGATGGCCGAGACCGGCCCCTGCGGCCCTTGCTCGGAAATCTTCTACGATCACGGCCCGGACGTCTGGGGCGGGCCCCCGGGTAGCCCGGACGCCGACGGCGACCGCTACATCGAAATCTGGAACAACGTGTTCATGCAGTTCGACCGCCAGTTGGACCCGGCCACCGGCGAATACACCCTGACCCCGCTGCCGGCGCCCTGCGTCGATACCGGCATGGGCCTGGAGCGCCTGGCGGCCATCCTGCAGCATGTGCACAGCAACTACGAGATCGACCTGTTCCAGGCACTGATCAAGGCGGCTGCCCGCGAAACGGGCATCAGCGACCTGTCCAACGCCTCGCTGCGCGTGATCGCCGACCACATTCGCGCGACTTCCTTCCTGATCGTCGACGGCGTCATCCCCGGCAATGAAGGTCGCGGCTACGTGCTGCGCCGTATCATCCGCCGCGCCCTGCGTCATGGCCACAAGCTGGGCCAGACCAAGCCCTTCTTCCACAAGCTGGTCAAGGACCTGGTGCTGCAGATGGGCGCCGCCTATCCGGAACTGCCAGAAGCCGCCGAGCGTGTCGAGATGGTCCTGAAGCAGGAAGAAGAACGTTTCGGCGAAACCCTGGAACACGGCATGAAGATCCTGGAAGCCGCACTGGCTGCCAATACCGGCAAGCTGGACGGCGAGACTGCCTTCACCCTGTACGACACCTACGGTTTCCCGCTGGACCTGACCGCCGACATCTGCCGCGAGCGCAATGTCGAACTGGATGAGGCCGGCTTCAACGCCGCCATGGAACGCCAGAAGAGCGCCGCCCGCGCCGCCGGCAAGTTCAAGATGGCTGCTGCCATCGAGTACACCGGTGACAAGACCCGCTTCGTCGGCTACGAATCCCTGGCCCAGCAGGCCAAGGTGGTGGCGCTGTACGTGGCCGGCAGCCCGGTGCAGAAGATCGAGGCCGGCCAGGACGCCATCGTGGTGCTCGATACCACCCCGTTCTACGCCGAATCCGGCGGCCAGTCGGGAGATGCCGGTGCGCTGGAAGCGGCCAATGCCCTGTTCGCCGTGGCCGATACGCACAAGATCCAGGCCGATGTGTTCGGTCACCATGGTCAACTGATCAAGGGTAGCCTGGCCATCGGCGACGCCGTCGAGGCCAAGGTCGATGCCGACCAGCGCGCGCGCACCATGCGCAACCACTCGGCCACCCACCTGATGCACAAGGCCCTGCGTGAAGTGCTGGGTTCGCATGTGTCGCAGAAGGGTTCGCTGGTGGATGCCGACAAGACCCGGTTCGACTTCAGCCACAACGCGCCGATGACCGCCGACGAAATCCGTCGCGTGGAAGACATCGTCAACCGCGAAGTGCTGGCCAACGTCGCCACCGGCGCCCAGCTGATGGCTTACGACGACGCGATTGCCGCCGGCGCCATGGCGCTGTTCGGCGAAAAGTATGGCGACCAGGTGCGCGTGCTCTCCATCGGTACTTCCACCGAACTGTGCGGCGGTACCCACGTGACCCGTACCGGTGATATCGGCCTGTTCAAGATCGTCTCCGAAGGTGGCGTCGCGGCCGGCATCCGCCGGGTTGAAGCGGTCACCGGCGAAGGCGCGCTGGCGCTGGTGCAGTCGCTGTCGGCCCGGGTGGCCGAGGCCGCTGCCGCCCTGAAGACCCAGCCGGAAGAACTGTTGCCGCGCATCGGCCAGGTGCAGGACCAGGTCAAGGCGCTGGAAAAGGAGCTGGCATCGCTGAAGTCCAAGCTGGCCTCCAGCCAGGGCGACGAACTGGTGAGCCAGGCCGTCGACATCAACGGCATCAAGGTGTTGGCGGCAACGCTGGAAGGCGCCGACGTGGCGACCCTGCGCGAGACCATGGACAAGTTGAAGGACAAGCTCAAGACCGCCGCCATCGTGCTGGGCAGCGTCAAGGATGGCAAGGTCAGCCTGATCGCAGGCGTGACGGCCGATGCCACCGCCAAGGTCAAGGCCGGCGAACTGGTCAACTTCGTCGCCCAGCAGGTGGGCGGCAAGGGGGGGGGGCGTCCCGACATGGCCCAGGCCGGTGGTACCGAGCCGGCGGCCCTCCCGGGCGCCCTGCAGGGCGTGGCGGGCTGGGTCCAGTCCAAACTGTAAGCCGACACCGGCGCGGAGCACTCATGAGCGATTTCAAGTTCTGCCCGGTCTGCGCAGCATCGCTGGTGCTGCGCGCCGATGAAGGCGAAGCGGGCAAGGTCCGCCTGGCCTGTCCTGAAGGCCATTGGACGCATTGGGACAACCCGCTGCCGGTGCTGGCCGCGCTGGTCGAAATCGACGGCAAGATGTTGACGGCACGCAATGCCGCCTGGGCTGAGGGGCGCTTTGCCCTCATCACCGGTTTCATGGAACGCGACGAGACGCCCGAGCAGGGCATTGCCCGCGAACTGAAGGAAGAGACCGATCTGGACGCCCAGTACATCGAGCTGATCGGCGTCTATGAATTCATGCGCAAGAACGAGCTGATCATCGCCTACTACGTCAAGGCGAGCGGAGTCATCAAGCTCTCGCCGGAGCTGCTGGAGTATCGCCTGTCGGATCCGGCCGACCTGCGACCCTGGCCGGCCGGTACAGGTCATGCCGTGGCCGACTGGATGCGTCAGCGCGATCTGGATGTGCAGTATGTGGAATTTGCCGGTTCCACTACGCCCATCGAGGCGCCGGTGGTGCTGAAGTAATCAAGGCGACAACAAAATGGTGCCGATGCCCGTTGCAGCAAAAAGCTTGCTTCTGCACAAGCTTAGTGCGGCGAAAACAACAGAACTTGTGCAATGCATCAAGTCGGCGCATTTTGCAGTAGAATCGTTTTCGTTGTGATCCATTTTGAGTCGAAGTAATGACCATTCAATTTCACCGGGAACTTGATGCGCGCGGTCTTAACTGCCCGCTGCCCATCCTCAAGACCAAGAAAGCCCTGGCCGATATGGCCAGTGGACAGGTGCTCAGGGTGACCGCCACCGATACCGGTTCGGTGCGCGATTTCCAGGCTTTTGCCAAGCAGACCGGCAACGATCTGCTGGAGCAATCGCAGAATGATGAACATGAGTTCATCTTCTTCATGAAGCGCAAGTAATTTCTGCCATGCCAGCAATGGCTGGCAGCATGAAAAAACCCGCAACTCTCCGAGCTGCGGGTTTTTTGTTGTCCGTCGCCAGGCGGTCGAGCAGCCGCCCGGGCGCTTCAGAATTCCGGGTGGAAACTTTCGGCGCGGGCAATGGGCCAGAACTTCTCATAGACCCGGTAGCGGTAATTGCCATCGACCAGGTCGTTGGGCTGCAGGTACTTGAGCACGTTGGACATCAGCTGGATCTCGTGATCGTTGATGCGCCGCACGATGTGGTGCGGACGCAGGGCCGAGGTGTGGGGCAGCCCGGCGGCCTGCACCAGTTCCTGCAGCGCATGCAGGGTGCTCTGGTGGAAGCGATGCACACGCTCGGCCTTGTCCGGCACGACCAGCGCGCGGGCGCGATTTGCGTTCTGGGTCGCCACGCCGGTGGGGCAGCGGTCGGTATGGCAGCTCTGCGACTGGATGCAACCCAGGGCGAACATGAAGCCACGCGCCGAATTGCACCAGTCTGCTCCCAGCGCCAGCGTGCGCGCCACGTCGAAGGCGGTGACGATCTTGCCACTGGCGCCGATCTTCACCTTGTCGCGCAAGCCGATGCCCACCAGGGTGTTGTGCACCATGACCAGCCCTTCCTGCAGCGGCATGCCGACGTGGTCCACGAATTCCAGGGGCGCGGCGCCGGTGCCGCCTTCGGAGCCGTCCACGGTAATGAAGTCAGGCACGATGCCGGTCTTGAGCATGGCCTTGGCGATGCCGAAGAATTCCCAGGGATGGCCCACGCACAACTTGATGCCGACCGGCTTGCCGCCGGACAGGCCGCGCAGCTTCTCGATGAATTCCAGCAACCCGATGGGGTTGGAGAAGGAAGAGTGCACCGCCGGGGAAATGCAGTCCACGCCCATGGGAATGCCACGGGTGGCGGCGATTTCCGGGGTGATCTTGGCCGCCGGCAACACGCCGCCGTGGCCGGGTTTGGCGCCTTGCGACAGCTTCACCTCGATCATCTTGATCTGCGGTGACTGCGCCTGGGCCGTGAATTTTTCTTCATTGAAGCTGCCATCGGCATTGCGGCAGCCGAAATAGCCGGAGGCGATCTGCCAGACCAGGTCGCCGCCGAATTCACGGTGGTATTCGGAGACCGAGCCTTCGCCGGTGTCATGGGCGAAATTACCTTTCTTGGCACCCTGGTTCAGTGCCCGGATGGCATTGGCCGAGAGCGAGCCGAAACTCATCGCCGAGACATTGAAGACCGACATCGAATACGGCTGGGCACGATCAGCGCCGACCGTTACGCGGAAGTCGTGGCTGGCGATCTTGGTCGGGGACAGCGAATGGCCGATCCATTCATGGCCGGCCTGTTGCATGTCCAGTTCGGTACCGAAGGGGCGGCTGTCGACCTCGGCCTTGGCACGCTGGTAGACGATACTGCGCTTCTTGCGCGAGAACGGGCGGCCGTCCATTTCATCTTCGAAGAAATACTGGCGCAGCTCCGGACGGATCGATTCGAACATGAAGCGGAAATGGCCGATCAGGGGATAGTTGCGCAGCACGGCGTGGCGCCGTTGTACCAGGTCATGGATGCCCAGCACGCTCAAGGCCAGCGGAATCAGGACCCAGGCCCAGTTCAGGGCATGGGTGGCCGCCAGTGCCAGCAGGACGACGGTCAGTACGAGCACCGCCCAGAAAACCAGATACCGATTTGCCCACATGGAAAAGTCCGTTTGTTGTCATTGTTGAACCGGTACCGACCAGTTGGTCAGTAGGCGGGGTTAGCAGGATTCTAACGCCCAGGGGCCAGCCGCGTGCGGGACGAACTGAGGGGTGTTTCCGGTCGATTTAGCGGTAAGGGCCGTCGCTGCCGGCGCGCCGGCCCGTTACGCGGGCAGTGGGCATCCTTATTGCTTTGCCGAATCATCACGCTGGCCGCCTTGGGGATTCGGCAGCCCGGCGTCCTCCATCTCCACAACCACACCAGCTCCTGCTCAGCAGAGGCGAGAGACACGATGTCGTTATGAAAACAGTTGCTTCACGCGCCCTGTGCCGCCATGAGCCCGGCCGGGACCAGGCCGTCGTGGCCATGGCGCGCCCGCCGCGCCTGCTGGAAACCTTGCTGGCCAACCTCGATGGCATGGTCTACCGTTGCCGCGACGACGCCTACTGGACCCTGGAATTCGTCAGCGACGGTTGCCAGGCGCTGACCGGCTACGCCCCGGGTGACCTGTTGCTCAACAGCCGCTTGTCCTTCCTGGAGCTGACCCATCCGGACGACCGTGACATGGTGCGCGCGCATATCGAGACATGCCTGCGCGAGCGCCGTCGCATCGATATCGAATATCGCATCGTGCATGCCGACGGCAGCCTGCGCTGGGTGTGGGAGCGGGGCGTGGGTCTGTACAACGCGGCCGGCAAGGTGGAGGCCCTGGAAGGCTTCCTGCAGGACGTGACCGAACGCAAGGAAGCCGCCCAGGCGCTGCAGGAAGCCGAGCGACGCTATCGCAGCATCTTCGAGAATGCCATCGAGGGGGTGTTCCAGACCACGCCCGATGGCACCTACATTGCCGTGAATCCGGCCCTGGCGCGCATCTATGGCTATCACTCGCCGGAAGACCTGATCGTGGGCCTGCGCGACATCAGCCACCAGCTCTATGTGGAGCCGGAGCGGCGGACCGAATTCATGCGCCTGATGGAGCAGCATGGCTCGGTGTCCAATTTCGAGTCGCGGGTGTACCGTCGCGATGGCGACATTATCTGGATTTCCGAGAATGCGCGCGCGGTCTACGACGACGCCGACAAGCTGATCTGCTACGAGGGCACGGTGGAGGCGATCACCGAGCGCAAGCTGTACGAAGCCGAGATGCGCCACCAGGCCACCCACGATGCCCTGACCGGCTTGCCCAACCGCAACATGCTGCATGAACACCTGCAGCGCGCCATTCAGGTGGCGCGCCAGAAGGGTGGCCTGACGGCGGTGGTGTTCGTGGACCTGGACCAGTTCAAGTTCATCAATGACAGCCTGGGCCACCAGGTCGGGGACGAATTGCTCAAGACCGTGGCGCAGCGCCTGCAAGCCTGCCTGCGCGATACCGATATGGTGGCGCGCCAGGGTGGCGACGAATTCGTGCTGGTGCTGCAGAACCAGACCGGCGGCGAGCAGGGCATTGCCGAGGTCATGCAACGTATCCTGGCGGCCGTGGCGCGCCCCTGGCAGGCCGGAGACCGTGAATTCCAGGTCACCGCCAGCATCGGCGTGAGCCGCTATCCGGCCGATGGCAAGGATGTGGAAACCCTCCTGAAGCAGGCCGATTCGGCCATGTACCGGGCCAAGGAGCAGGGGCGCAACAACTTCCAGTTCTTCGCCCCATGGATGGATACCCAGGTCAGCAACCGCCTGGAAATGCTGATCAACCTGCGTCGGGCGCTGGATCAGGACGAGTTCAAGCTGTACTACCAGCCCAAGCTCAGCTTGAAGGATGGCAGCGTCATCGGTGCCGAGGCGCTGATCCGCTGGCAGTCGCCTGAGCAGGGCATGGTGCCGCCGGACCGCTTCATTCCCTTCGCCGAGGATGCCGGCCTGATCGTGCCCATCGGCGAATGGGTGTTGCGCACCGCCTGTCACCAGAACAAGTGCTGGCAACAGGCCGGTTTGCCGACCATTCCGGTGGCGGTGAACCTGTCGCCGCGCCAACTGAACCAGAGCCTGCCGGATTTCGTCAGCGATGTGCTGGCCCAGAGCGGGCTGGCGCCATCCTGCCTTGAGCTGGAAATCACCGAGAACGTGGTCATGAAGGATGCCGAAAAAAGCGTGGCGACCCTGCATGCCTTGAAGCGCCTGGGCCTGCAGATCTCGGTGGATGACTTTGGCACGGGGTATTCCAGCCTGTCGTATCTGCGGCGCTTCCCGGTGGATGCGCTGAAGATCGACAAGTCCTTCGTGCGCGATATCGCCCGCGATGCCGACAGTGCGGCCATCGTCAAGGCGGTCATCTCCCTGGCCCATATCCTGAACCTGCGCGTCATCGCAGAAGGTGTGGAGGATGAGGAGCAGCATGCTTTCCTGAAGGAAAATGCCTGTGATGAGGTGCAGGGTTATTACTTTGGAAAGCCCATGGCGGTGGCCGATTTCACCGAATGGCTGACCCGGCGTGCGGGAAGCGGCCTGGCGGCGCCAGGTAAATAATCGTGCTCGGGGTGCAACAGGCTCCATCCACGGAAATCTTTGTGCTACACTCCGCGCAGAACTTTTTAATGCCTTGCGCCCGACCGCCGCAGCCTGTGCGGACAACAAAGTCTCCATGACGCAAGGCCGGTAGTTGAAAAGGTGCCAGTCGGCCGTCCGCAACCCCGCGACATGACGGCTTTGCGAAAGCGCGATACCTCCGCGACGCCGATTTGCCCGGGTCTTAGATTCCAGCTCATTCAATCTCCAAACACCGGAAGGTAGCGCCGCCGCATCCAGCACAGCGCAAGACTTGCCGTACCTGGCCTGATCGCGGGCCTGGTTTGTCGCAGCCCTGCGGGATGGAGATCAGCTGCAAGCCGAACTTTTGTTAACAACAAGACGCACAAGAGTGGTACATGAATATTGCTGAGGCCAAGAAAGTCCTCGAAACCGCATTGCTTTGCACGCATGAGCCGCTGTCGATCAATGACCTGAAGAAGCTGTACGTCGATCCCGAGAGCGATGAGAGCAGCGACGTCAATGCCGAGATGATCCGGCAGATGCTCGACGAGCTGCGTACCGAGTGGGCCGACAAGGGCGTGGAGGTGGTCAGCCTGTCCACCGGCTGGCGCTTCCAGAGCCGCAAGGAAATGAAGGTCTATCTGGAGCGCCTCAATCCGGAGAAGCCGCCCAAGTACACCCGCGCCACCCTGGAAACGCTGGCCATCGTCGCCTACCGCCAGCCGGTCACCCGCGGCGATATCGAAGAGATCCGCGGCGTGGCCGTCAATACCCAGACCATCCGCATGCTGGAAGACCGGGGCTGGATCGAGTCGATCGGCCATCGCGATGTGCCGGGACGACCGGCCTTGTTCGCGACGACACGCAAGTTCCTGGATGACCTTGGCCTGAGCTCGCTGGAGGAATTGCCACCGCTGCAGCAGGTCAGCGGCGAAGCGGCCGCACAGGGCGCGCTGCTGGAGTTGCAGGCCCTTGAGGGCGGCGTGGCTGCCCTGGCGGCAGAAGAACCGGACGAAGAGTCTGCAGACGCTACACCGGAACTGCCGGAAGCTGCCGATGAGGCAGACGCTGTACAGACTGCAGAGGCTGCAGAAACCGCAGAAACTGCCGCGATCGCCGAAGCGGTGGATGGTATCGACAGTGCGCCTGACGTCGATGACACCGAAGCGTTGGTCGGGCAGGCCGAAGCCGATGCTTCCGCAGATCACATGGATATTGCAGCCGCCGCCGGGGAAGAGCGCGCTGCGGGTAATCAGGACGACGCTTCCCCGGAAGCACCAGAACCTTTTGAGCAAGACGTTGCCGTAACTGGCACAGACGCCATCGAAGCCGCCGGCGAAGCGGCAGGCGAGCATAACGACACCACCGAGCGGGCCGATCAGCGGGAAGATGACGCGCGTCCGCCACATCCAGATTCGAAGAATGAAGCCAACTAGTTCCAAAGACGAGACCCAGGTCGAACTCGCAGCGGCTGCTGCCGCCACCACCGACAAGCCGGTGAAGAAGCGCACCCGCAAGCCTGCGGCCAGCGCCGCATCCGAGGCAGGCGAGGTGCCGGCGGCGCAAGCCGTGGCTGCCGATGCTGCTGCGCCGAAGAAGCGTGCTCCCCGTGCCAAGAAGGCAGTGGCCGAGGAATCGGCCCCGGTGGAGCAAGCTTCCGCCCAGGTTGCAGCTGCCCCTGCACAAGAGCCTGCCGAGCCGGTCAAGAAGCCACGCGCGACCAAGCCGCGCGCCAAGAAGGCCGATCAGGCCATCGAAAGCGCAGCCTCGGCCGCTTCTGCCCAGTTGAGCCTGGAGATCGAATCCGCGCCCGCGCCGGCCAAGCCCAAGCGCGCCGCCAAGCCCAAGTCGGCTGCCCAGGCTGAAGCGGCTCCGGCTGCTGCGGCACCGGCACCGGCGCCTGTCGAGCCGCCTAAGGTCATCGTCACCGTGGGTGAGGAAGTGGTGGCGCCGCCGGTGCTGCTGGACGCCCCGCTGGACCCGAACCGTGCCAAGCCCGCCCGTCGCGGCGTGCGCGGCCCCCGCGCCCTGCGCAACAACCGCGCTGCCCAGCGCGCTGCTGCCGGCGCTGAAGCAGGTGCTCCGGCCAAGGGCGAGAGCCCGTCGGCACCGGAACAGCCGCGCGGCCAGTTCGGCAAGAACAACGGCCACGGTGGTCAAAGTGGTCACAACGGCCAGCCCGGCCAGCAAGGTCAGCAAGGCAAGAAGAACTTCGACAAGAACGGCAAGAAGCCCAAGGCCCCGCAACTGGGGCTGCGCGCGACGGAGCCGGTGGACGACATCTTCTCCTATGTCACTTCGGAAGCCTATGATCGTGACGAAGGCGCCAAGGCCGGTGGTCGCCAGGCGCACCAGATGCGCGGCAAGAACGGTCGCCGCGACCTGACCGCCGAGGATGATGCTCCCAAGCTGCACAAGGTGCTGGCCGACGCAGGTCTGGGCTCGCGCCGCGACATGGAAGAGCTGATCGTCGCCGGCCGTGTCTCGGTCAATGGCGAGCCGGCCCACATCGGCCAGCGCATCCTGCCCACCGATGCCGTGCGCATCAATGGCAAGCTGATCCAGCGCAAGGTGAGCAAGCGTCCGCCGCGCGTGCTGGTGTACCACAAGCCCTCCGGTGAAATCGTCAGCCATGCCGATCCGGAAGGACGCAGTTCCGTATTTGACCGCCTGCCGACCATGAAGGCCGGCAAGTGGCTGGCCGTGGGGCGTCTGGACTTCAACACCGAAGGCCTGCTGCTGTTCACCACTTCCGGTGACCTGGCCAACCGCCTGATGCACCCGCGCTACAACATCGAGCGTGAATACGCCGTGCGTACCCTGGGTGAGCTGGAAGAGGGCATGCGCCAGAAGCTGTTGAGCGGCGTCGAACTCGATGATGGTCCGGCGCAGTTCTCGCGCATCGCCGATGGTGGTGGCGAAGGCGTCAACAAGTGGTATCGCGTGACCATCGGCGAAGGTCGCAACCGCGAAGTGCGCCGCATGTTCGAGGCGGTCGGCCTGACCGTGTCGCGCCTGATCCGTACCCGCTATGGCGCCATGACGCTGCCGCAGACCTTGAAGCGCGGTCGCTGGGAAGAGCTGGAAGAAAACGCCGTGCGCAACCTGATGGCGGCCTGCGGTCTGGAAAAACAGGCTGGCGAGGCCAAGTCGGGCAATGGTGGCAAGCCGCAGGGCAACGCGCCTCGCGGAAATGCGATGCAGAACAAGGGGCCGCAGAAGGGCCGCAGCAGCGGCAATTTCGGCAACCAGGGCGGCAATTACGGCGGCCAGGGTGGCAATGCCGGGGGCGGCAACTACGGTGGCGGCAATTACGGTGGTAACAAGGGCGGCAACAAGGGTGGCCAACCCAAGAGCCGCCAGCCTGACCCGCTGCAGACCGCATTGGGCTTCCCTGACGCCGGCAACGGCCAGCGCCGCGGCAATCGCCCGCAGCGTGGTGGCGGCAACAGCGCGGCCAACTACATGCTGGGCGGCCTGCCGGGCATGAATCGCCGTCGCGGCGGTCGCTGATGCAGTGAATTGTCCGGCGGCAATGCCGCGGACAATTCGGCCTGTCATGCTGCGATAAGCCCCGCAGGAGTGCGCCAATGACGTTTTTTATGGACGTTTTTGGTGCCTTCTTCACATTTCTGCCAATTCGGGATTTGCTGTCAATACCTGGATCGGTTATAATGTGTTAGTTAAACGCAACCTGCCGCGAATCGCATATGTGATAAATCATTGATAGATCCGCCTGCGCCCCGATGTGTTGGAAGTCCGGCGGTTCGCGTGATGTGTGATCTCGATTCGTGTAGAGATAACAAAAGATGGGCAGATGCCCATTTTTTTTTTGCTGTTCAATTTTGGATGTCTGCCTGCCACTCCGGCAAAGCAGCATTGTCATGGAGAAAAAGTCTTGCAATTGCTGGAACTGATCGAATCCACCCTTTCGGGCCTGGGCTACGAACTGGTCGAGTTCGAGAAGGCGCCGCGCGGTCTGGTGCGCGTCTTTATCGATTTCCCGTTCGATCCTGATGCGGAGGAAGCGCGTTCGATCACCGTCGAGGATTGCGAGAAGGCGACGCATCAACTGTTGCACGTCTTCACCGTGGAAGACGTGATCTATGAGCGTCTGGAGGTTTCCTCGCCCGGCCTGGATCGCCCCCTGAAGAAATTTACCGACTTCGTGCGTTTCGTGGATTGCGAAGCCGTGGTCAAGTTGCGCGTGCCGCTGCCTGGTACGTCCAACCGCAAGACCTACGAAGGCGTGCTGCGGGCGCCCGAAGGCGAGGAACTGGTACTGGAATTTGAAGCAAACGATGGGTCGGCTGCCGTGTTGAATTTCACGCTGGCCGATGTGGATAAGGCACACCTGGTGCCGCAGGTCGATTTTAGGAGTCGCAAAGGATGAGTCGCGAAATTTTGTTGTTGGTCGATGCGCTGGCGCGCGAAAAGAACGTCGATAAGGAAGTCGTCTTCGGCGCATTGGAGCATGCCCTGGCGCAGGCTACCAAGAAGCGCTATGAAGGCGAGGTCGACATTCGCGTCTCCATCGATCGCGAAAGCGGCGAGTTCGAATCCTTCCGCCGCTGGCACGTGGTGCCCGACGAAGCCGGCCTGCAACTGCCTGACCAGGAAGTGCTGCTGTTCGAAGCCAAGGAACAGTTCCCCGACATCGAAGTGGACGAATACATCGAAGACCCGATCGAGTCCGTGGAATTCGGCCGTCGCTTCGCACAGGACACCAAGCAGGTGGTCCTGCAGCGCATCCGTGATGCCGAACGCGAGCAGATCCTGGCCGACTTCCTGGCCCGTGGCGATGCCCTGGTGACCGGCACCATCAAGCGCATGGAGCGCGGTGACGCCATCATCGAATCCGGCAAGATCGAAGCCCGCCTGCCGCGCGACCAGATGATCCCCAAGGAAAACCTGCGCATCGGCGACCGTGTCCGTGCCTATATCCTGCGCGTGGATCGCGGCGCCCGTGGCCCGCAGGTGATCCTGTCGCGCACCGCGCCGGAATTCATCATGAAGCTGTTCGAGCTGGAAGTGCCGGAAATCGAACAAGGCTCGTTGGAAATCAAGTCTGCTGCACGTGATCCGGGCGTACGCGCCAAGATCGCCGTCTACACCGCCGACAAGCGCATCGACCCCATCGGTACCTGCGTGGGCATGCGCGGTTCGCGCGTGCAGGCCGTCACCGGTGAACTGGGTGGCGAGCGCGTGGACATCGTGCTGTGGTCGGAAGACCCGGCGCAGTTCGTCATCGGCGCGCTGGCCCCGGCCAACGTCACCTCCATCGTGGTCGATGAAGAGAAGCACGCCATGGACGTGGTGGTGGACGAAGAGAACCTGGCCATCGCCATCGGTCGCGGCGGTCAGAACGTGCGTCTGGCAGCCGAACTGACCCGCTGGCAGATCAACATCATGACGGCTGAGGAATCGGCCGACAAGTCGGCGGCCGAGACCGCGCTGATCCGTACGCTGTTCATGGAAAAGCTCGATGTTGACCAGGAAGTGGCCGACATCCTGGTCGAGGAAGGTTTCTCGACCCTGGAAGAAATCGCCTACGTGCCGATCACCGAGATGCTCGAGATCGAATCGTTCGACGAAGAGACCGTCAATGAGCTGCGCAACCGCGCCCGCGACGCCCTGGTGACCGAAGCGATCGCCTCCGAAGAAGGCCTGGAAGGCATGGAAGAGGAGCTGATCAACTTCGAAGGCCTGGACCGTGTGCTGGCCGGCAAGCTGGGTCTGGCTGGCGTGAAGACGCTGCCGGCCTTCGCCGGCCTGGCTTATGACGAATTCGGCGCGATCCTGGCCCTGCCTTCCGAGCGCGCGCGCCAACTGATTGAAAATGCATTTGAAGATGTGACCGACGATGAAATGAAGCTCATCGATTCCAAATACGATGAGCGCGCCAAGGCCCTGCAGGCCAAGGCATGGAGCGCAGTCGAAGGCCGCTGAGAAGCGGTGCGTCTCCACATCATCTGCCGAGCCACATAGAAAAGAGGACTGAATGGCGAGTAACAACGTTGCCCAATTTGCCACCGAGCTGAAAATGCCCGCTGATCTGCTGCTGACCCAGCTGCGTTCGGCCGGCGTCGAGAAGAGCTCTGCATCCGATTCCCTGTCGAAGGAAGACAAGGACCGCCTGCTTGAACACCTGCGCCGAGCGCGCGGGGCCGCGCCGGAAGGCGAGAAGAAAAAGATCACGCTGACCCGCAAGGAAACCACCGAGATCAAGCAGGCCGATGCAACCGGCAAATCGCGCACGATCCAGGTGGAAGTGCGCAAGAAGCGTACTTTCATCAAGCGTGACGAGCCCAGCGTGGACGAGACCGCAGCGCGTGCTGCGGCGCCTCAGCGCGATCCGGCCGTCGAAGCGCAGGAGCGTGAGCAGGAAGAGGCTCGCCGTCAGGCCGAACTGAAGGCTCAACAGGAGCGTCTGGACCAGCTGGAGGCCGAACGCGCCGCCCAGGCCAAGGCTGCCGAGCTGGAGCAGCAACGCATCCGCGAAGAAGCCGAGGCCGAAGCCAAGCGCCAGGCCGCGGAAGCGGCTGCTGCCGCCGCCGAAGCCGAGAAGGCCAAGGCTGCTGCCCCCGCCGCGACGGCTGCTGCCGCTGCTGCACCGGCTCCGGCGGTCGACCAGGCTGCCGAAGAAAAGAAGCGCGCTGCTGCCGAAGAAGCCAAGAAGAAGGCTGAAGCCGCCGCCAAGGAAGCCGCTGACCGTGCCGCCGCCGCTGACCGTGCGCGCAAGGCAGTGGAAGACGAAGTGGCACAGATCAAGGCCATGATGAATGCGCCGCGTCGCGTCATCAAGGCGCCTGAACCTGCTGCAGCCCCGGCCAAGACCTCCGAAGGCACGCTGCATAAGCCGGCGACCGCTGCCAAGCCGGGCGAGAAGAAGGATGACAAGAAGCCGGTCGTGGCTGCAGACAAGAAGTCGATCAAGTCGGCCAATGTCTCCTCGACCTGGCAGGACGATGCCAAGAAGCGTGGCACCGGCGGCATGAAGTCGCGCGGCGCTACCGGTGGCGGTGGTCGCGATGGTTGGCGTGCCGGCCCCAAGGGTCGTCGTCATTCGCATGGCGATGATCAGCGCGAAAGCAATTTCCAGGTGCCGACCGAGGCCGTGGTGCACGATGTCTACGTGCCGGAAACCATCACCGTGGCCGAAGTGGCCCACAAGATGGCGGTCAAGGCATCCGAGGTCATCAAGCACCTGATGAAGCTGGGCCAGATGGTCACCATCAACCAGGTGCTGGATCAGGAAACCGCGATGATCGTGGTGGAAGAAATGGGCCACCGTGCCCACGCCGCCAAGGCGGAAGATCCGGAAGCGCTGCTGGTCGAAGGCGAAGAACACGCCGATGCCGAAGCGCTGCCGCGTGCACCGGTGGTTACCGTCATGGGTCACGTCGACCACGGCAAGACCTCGCTGCTGGATTACATTCGTCGCACCAAGGTGGCCTCGGGTGAAGCCGGCGGCATCACCCAGCACATCGGTGCCTACCACGTGGAAACCCCGCGCGGCATGATCACCTTCCTGGATACCCCGGGCCACGAGGCGTTCACCGCCATGCGTGCCCGTGGTGCCAAGGCGACCGACATCGTGATCCTGGTGGTGGCAGCCGACGACGGCGTCATGCCCCAGACCAAGGAAGCGATCGCCCACGCCAAGGCTGGCGGCGTGCCGCTGGTGGTGGCGATCAACAAGATCGACAAGCCGGGTGCCAACCCCGACCGCGTCAAGCAGGAACTGATCGCTGAAGAAGTGGTGCCGGAAGAATACGGTGGCGATGCTCCGTTCATCCCGGTATCGGCCAAGACCGGCGAAGGCATCGACTCGCTGCTGGAAAACGTGCTGCTGCAGGCCGAAGTGCTGGAACTGACCGCACCGGTGGACGTGCCGGCCCGTGGCCTGGTGATCGAAGCCAAGCTGGACAAGGGCCGTGGCCCGGTGGCAACGATCCTGGTGCAATCCGGTACCTTGAAGCGCGGCGACGTCGTGCTGGCTGGTTCGGCCTATGGCCGCGTGCGCGCCATGCTGGACGAGAACGGCAAGAACATCGCCGAGGCAGGCCCGTCCCTGCCGGTGGAAATCCAGGGCCTGACCGAAGTGCCCTCCGCCGGTGAAGAAGTAGTGGTCATGACCGACGAGCGCAAGGCGCGTGAAATCGGCCTGTTCCGCCAGGGCAAGTTCCGCGACGTGAAGCTGGCCAAGCAGCAGGCCGCCAAGCTGGAAAACATGTTCGACCAGATGACCGAAGGCGAGGTCAAGAACCTGCCGATGATCATCAAGACCGACGTGCAAGGTTCGCAGGAAGCACTGGTGCAGTCGCTGCAGAAACTGTCCACCAGCGAAGTGCGCGTCCAGGTGGTGCATGCCGCCGTGGGTGGCATCAGCGAAAACGACGTCAACCTGGCGGTCGCCTCCAAGGCGGTCATCATCGGCTTCAACACCCGTGCCGACGCATCTGCTCGCAAGCTGGCAGAAGCCTCGGGCGTGGACATCCGTTACTACAACATCATTTACGATGCGGTGGACGAGGTGAAGGCTGCGATGTCCGGCATGCTGTCGCCGGAGAAGCGCGAACAGGCACTGGGTCTGGTGGAAATCCGCCAGGTGTTCGTGGTCAGCAAGGTGGGTTCGATCGCCGGCTGCTACGTGCTCGAAGGCCTGGTCAAGCGTGGCTCGCAAGTGCGTCTGCTGCGCAACAACGTGGTGGTGTGGACCGGCGAACTGGATTCGCTCAAGCGCTTCAAGGACGACGTCAAGGAAGTCAAGTCTGGCTTCGAGTGCGGTCTCTCGCTCAAGGGCTACAACGACATCGAAGTGGGCGATCAGCTCGAAATCTTCGAAGTCCAGGAAGTCGCCCGTACCCTGTAAAAAGGCAATATGCCGGCGTATCCTGATGGATGCGCCGGCTTCACTGGCAAGATCCGTCGCAGCAACGCGGGAATCCTCCCGCCACGCCATCGGCGGATTGTTTTTTTAAAGCATGGCAAAACATAGCAAATCCATTCCCGGGCGCGGCTTGCGCGTCGCCGACCAGATCCAGCGCGATCTGTCGGAGTTGATCGCCTTCGAGCTGAAGGACCCGCGGGTGGGCATGATCACCATTACCGAAGTGCAGGTCACGCCGGATTACGCGCACGCCAAGGTTTTCTTCACCACGCTGGTGGACAACCCGGATGCGATCAAGAACACCCTGGCTGGACTGCGCAAGGCGGGCGGTTACCTGCGTACCCAGCTGGGTCGGCGGCTGACTATCCACACCTTGCCGGAACTGCATTTCGTGCACGACAACTCGACCGCGCGCGGCATTGAAATGTCGCGCCTGATCGACGAGGCCAACGCTACCCGCGCCAAGGATTCGGACGACGAGGCCTGAGCCAGGCGTCGGCTGCGTCGTAGCATTGCAGTTTTCTCCTTCATCTTCGCACCGGTCTGCGATCCCTTCATCGGGGAGCGAGGCCGGTCTTGCATTTCATGGCTGACAATATGACGGCGGGCCCCGCGTCCGCTTCCCCCGATAGTGCGCCGGAGCAGGGCAAGCGCAGCAAGCGCGGCCAGCCGCAACGGCCGCCGCGTCCTCCGCGCGTGCCGGTGCATGGTGTGTTGCTGCTGGACAAGCCGGTGGGCCTGTCCTCCAACGACGCCCTGATCCGCGCCAAGCGTATGCTTAACGCGCCCAAGGCTGGCCATACCGGCACCCTGGATCCGTTCGCCACCGGCTTGCTGCCGCTGTGCTTCGGCGAAGCCACCAAGTTCTCGCAGGACCTGCTGGAAGCCGACAAGACCTACGAGGCGCTCGTGCACCTGGGTGTGCGCACCGATACTGGCGACACCGAGGGCCAGGTCATCGCTGAGCGGCCGGTGGAGGTCAGCGTGGCGCAGATCGAGGCCGCCCTGGCGCATTTCCGCGGCCCGATCAGCCAGGTTCCTCCCATGCACTCGGCCTTGAAGCGGGATGGCAAGCCCTTGTACGAATACGCCCGCGCCGGCATCACGCTGGAACGTGAGGCGCGCGACGTGACCATCCATGCGCTGGAGTTGCTGGATTACCAGGCGCCGATGTTGCGTATCCGCGTCACCTGCAGCAAAGGGACCTATATCCGCGTGCTGGGTGAAAATATCGGCGAGGTCCTGGGCTGCGGCGCGCACCTGAACGCACTGCGCCGCATCGGTGTCGGCCCGCTGACGCTGGAGGGTGCGGTCACGCTGGAACAGTTCGACGCTCCCGGTGACGTCGACTCCCGCAAGGCCATGTTGTTGCCCGTTGATGGCCTGCTGCGCAGCTTCCCGGCAGTGCAACTGACGGATGAGCTGGCGCGCCGCTTCCTGCACGGCCAGCGCCTGCCGCTGGGCAAGGAGGGTGTGCCCGTACCGGAGCAGACCGGCCGGGTGCGGGTCTATCGCAGTTCGGATGGCGCCTTGCTGGGTACCGGGTTGTTGCAGGAGTACGCCATCCTGGCGCCGGAACGGCTGGTGTCCGCGGCCTCCTAGAAATCAGCCAGACCCAGCACAAAAGCAGCACAAAACAGCAGCAAAGCGGCTTGCAGCAGGTCTTCCCGGGGGATGCTCCGGGCGCCGGCAAGCCGTTGAAAACACAGGTTTTTTCAAAGTTCATGCGTCGCAACATGCTATAATGCGCGCCTCCCAAGAATCGGCATTCCAACCACAGTCACCATGTCAAACAATATCCGCGCAATTCGCAACATCGCCATCATCGCCCACGTTGACCACGGCAAGACCACCCTGGTGGACCAGCTGCTGCGCCAGTCCGGTACCTTCCGCGACAACCAGCAAGTGGACAACCGCGTGATGGACTCCAACGACATCGAAAAGGAACGCGGCATCACCATCCTGTCGAAGAACTGCGCGGTGGAGTACAAGGGCACCCACATCAACATCGTCGATACCCCGGGCCACGCCGACTTCGGCGGTGAGGTCGAGCGCGTGCTGTCGATGGTCGACTCGGTGCTGCTGCTGGTGGATGCCCAGGAAGGCCCGATGCCGCAGACCCGCTTCGTGACCCGCAAGGCGCTGGCCCTGGGTCTGAAGCCGATCGTGGTCCTGAACAAGATCGACCGCCCGGGCGCACGCGCCGAGTGGGCCATCAACGCCACCTTCGAACTGTTCGACAAGCTGGGTGCCACCGAAGAACAGCTGGACTTCCCCGTGATCTACGCCTCGGGCCTGAACGGCTACGCCAGCCTGGACCCGGAAGCGCGCGGCGGCAGCATGGAGCCGCTGTTCGACGCCATCCTGAAGTACGTCCCGGCCCGCAAGGATGACCCGGACGCACCGCTGCAACTGCAGATCACCTCGCTGGAATACTCGTCCTACGTCGGCAAGATCGGCGTCGGCCGTATCCTGGCCGGTCGCGTCAAGGGCGGTCAGGACGTGGTCTGGATGAACGGTCCCGAAGACAAGCCCACCAAGGCCCGCATCAACCAGGTGCTGACCTTCAAGGGTCTGGAGCGCGTGTTGGTGGACGAGGCCCTGGCCGGCGACATCGTGCTGATCAACGGTATCGAGGAAATCGGCATCGGCTCCACCATCTGCTCGCCGGATGCGCCCAATGGCCTGCCGATGCTGAAGGTCGACGAACCGACCCTGACCATGAACTTCATGGTCAACACCTCGCCGCTGGCTGGCCGCGAAGGCAAGTTCGTCACCACCCGCCAGATCCGCGATCGCCTGGAAAAGGAACTGAAGTCCAACATGGCCCTGCGCGTGGTGCAGGCCGAGAACGACGACTCGACCTACGAAGTGTCGGGCCGTGGCGAATTGCACCTGACCATCCTGATCGAAAACATGCGCCGCGAAGGCTTCGAACTGGCCGTGTCGCGTCCGCGCGTGGTGTTCCGCATGGTGGATGGCGTTCGTGAAGAGCCGTACGAAAACCTGACCGTCGATGTCGAAGAAACCCACCAGGGTGGCGTGATGGAAGAACTGGGCCGCCGTCGTGGCGACCTGCAGAACATGGAACCGGACGGTAAGGGCCGTGTGCGCCTGGAATACCACATCCCGGCACGTGGCCTGATCGGCTTCCAGGGTGAATTCATGACCCTGACCCGCGGTACCGGTCTGATGAGCCACGTGTTCGACGACTACAAGCCGGTTGACACCACCAAGGGTGAACTGGCCGGCCGTCGCAACGGCGTGCTGATCTCCCAGGATGACGGCGCCGCCGTGGCGTACGCACTGTGGAAGCTGCAGGATCGTGGCCGCATGTTCGTCAGCCACAACGACCCGGTGTATGAAGGCATGATCATCGGCATCCACTCGCGCGACAACGACCTGGTGGTCAACCCCATCAAGGGCAAGCAGCTGACCAACGTGCGTGCTTCCGGTACCGACGAAGCCGTGCGCCTGGTGCCGCCCATCGAGCTGTCGCTGGAATACGCGGTGGAATTCATCGAGGACGACGAACTGGTCGAAGTCACTCCGAAGAGCATCCGACTGCGCAAGCGTCACCTGAAGGAACACGAGCGCAAGAAGGCATCGCGCGAAGAATCGGTCTAAGGAGCAGGGCGGCCGGTAACGGTCGCTGGAGTGGGACGGGTTGTGTTGATATGTGGTTTGTGAATAACTGATATCAGCACAATAAAGCAGACAGCCATGATGCACTGCCATATAGTTACACCTGTCTCCTCCAATTTCCTCCTAAAGAATTGGATTCAAGCCCGCAACTTCGGTTGTGGGCTTTTTTTTTTGCCGATTTCGCCGGATCGACCGATGAGGCGCTTTTCAGGCTGCCCGGCGGTGTTTCGGCGGCGGATTTGTCTTCATCTCTTTGTCAGTAGAGATGAACATTTGTCCAAAATAGATTTTGTTGCGCTGTTTTTGTGCATTGCGAAATGACGACTGCCGGTTTGTGGTGCAGAATCGAGTCCGCTGTACGAAAAATCCTATCTCGAAGAGGATAGAGGGGACACCAGCCCGCAACGCGCAAGCCTTGCGGGCTTTCTATTTGTCGCTGCTATCTGCCATTGCTAGCCATTGCTGGCGTAAGCTGGAAAGACCCTCGGGACGGCGCCGAAGTACCATTGCGATGATTGCGGCGAGTGTGGCTATCCCATCGTCGCCCCCGCGCCCGAAGGCGCAAACGAACCTTGATTGATGCATTTCGTCAGCCCATGAAGAAAGACCTGCCTCCGCGCACCCTGAGCGTCGCTCCGATGATGGACTGGACCGATCGCCACTGCCGCGTCTTCCACCGCCAGATCACGCGCCATACCTGGCTCTACACCGAGATGGTGACCACCGGTGCGCTGCTGCACGGGGACGTGCCGCGCCATCTCGATTTCGATGAGCAGGAGCATCCTGTCGCCCTGCAACTGGGTGGCAGCGAGCCGGCCGACCTGGCGCACAGTGCGAAACTGGGCGAGCAATGGGGGTATGACGAGATCAACCTGAACTGCGGCTGCCCCTCCGAGCGCGTGCAGAAGGGGGCGTTCGGCGCCTGCCTGATGGGCGAGCCGGCGCTGGTCGCCGATTGCGTCAAGGCCATGCGCGATGCGGTGTCGATTGATGTGACGGTAAAGCATCGCATCGGCATCGACCAGGTCGAGTCCTACGACTTCGTGCGTGACTTTGTTGGACAGATTGCCGATGCCGGTTGCAAGACCTTCATCGTGCATGCCCGCAACGCCATCCTCAAGGGCCTGAGCCCCAAGGAAAACCGCGAAATCCCGCCACTGAAGTATCACTACGCCTATCAGCTCAAGAAGGATTTCCCGGAGCTGGAAATCCTCATCAACGGCGGTATCAAGACCCTGCCCGAGATCGATGAGCATCTCCGGCATGTGGACGGCGTCATGCTGGGCCGCGAGGCGTATCACAATCCCTACCTGATGGCGGCTTTCGATGCCCGCTACTACGGCGATCTGGAGGGTGGCCGCCAGCCCAGCCGGGTTGAGGTGATCGAAGCGATGTTGCCGTATATCAAGCGTCAGCTGGAACTGCACGGCGACAATGGCCGCGGCCTGCGCCTCAACAGCATCACCCGCCACATGCTGGGCTTGCTGACCGGCATGCCCGGCGCGCGTGCCTTCCGCCAGACCCTGTCGGACTCCAAACGCCTGGCGCTGGGGGACCCGGCGCTGTTGCTGGAAGCCCTGCAGCGTACCCAGGCCGCACAGGCCGCGTAATTGCGCAACGGAGGAGGCCCGCAATCCTTTAAAATAGCGGGTTCCAATTGGGAAAAGAGCTCGAATATGCCACTTGCTACAACCGAAGAAATCGTCGCCGAACTCCGTGCCGGTCGCATGGTGATCCTGGTCGATGAAGAAGACCGCGAAAACGAAGGTGACCTGGTGCTGGCCACCGACTTCGTGACGCCCGAAGCCATCAATTTCATGGTCACGCATGCGCGTGGCCTGGTCTGCCTGACGCTGACCGAAGAGCACGTGGATCAGCTCGACCTGCCGCTCATGGCCACCCGCAACGGCACGGCCTACGGCACCAATTTCACCGTTTCCATCGAAGCCGCCGAAGGCGTCACCACCGGCATCTCCGCCGCCGACCGCGCGCGTACCATCCAGGTGGCCGCCTCCAAGGGCGCCAAGCCCTCCGATCTGGTGCAGCCGGGGCATATCTTCCCCTTGCGCGCCCAGAAGGGTGGCGTGCTCATGCGCGCCGGCCATACCGAAGCCGGTTGCGACCTGACGGCCATGGCCGGACTCACGCCGGCGTCGGTGATCTGCGAAATCCTGAAGGAAGACGGCACCATGGCCCGTCTGCCGGACCTGCTGGAATTTGCCGAGAAGCACAAACTGAAGATCGGTACTATCGCCGACCTGATCCATTACCGCAGCCGTAACGAGAGCATCATCGAACGCGTGGCCGAGCGCGAGATGCAGACCGCCCATGGTACGTTCAAGGCCATCGCCTATCGTGACACGCCCTCTGGTGGCGCCCACCTGGCGCTGGTGCGTGGCGACATCCAGCCGGGCCAGGAGACCCTGGTGCGTGTGCATCAGCCGGTATCCATCCTGGACCTGCTGGAAGCCGGCGTGACCACCCACTCGTGGAACCTGGCTTCGGCCATGAAGGCGGTGCAGGAAGCGCCGTCCGGCGTGATCGTGCTGCTCAACTGCGAAGAATCGGCGCAGCAGATGTTCGACCAGTTCGGCGCCCTGAACAAGGTCGGTACCCCCGAGGCGGCCAAGCCGACCCGTGCCGACCGCATGGACCTGCGCACCTACGGCATCGGTGCCCAGATCCTCAAGGATCTCGGCGTGTGCAAGATGAAGCTGCTGGCCAGCCCGCGCAAGATGCCGTCGATGGCCGGCTTCCAGTTGGAAGTCACCGGCTACCAGACCCGCGACGGGGCCTGATTGCAGGACGACACGATTACGCAATTACGCAAGTCAACCAATCGAGAAGGAACAGCCATGACCATCGGAACCTATGAACCAGACTTCAATGGCGAAAGCTTGCGCATCGGCATCGTGCAGGCGCGCTTCAATGAAGACGTCTGCCACGGCCTGCTGGCCGCTTGCCTGGCCGAGCTGAAGCACCTGGGCGTGGCCGACGAGGATATCCTGCACGTGACCGTGCCGGGCGCGCTGGAAATCCCGCTGGCACTGCAGAAGATGGCCGAGACCGAACAGTTCGACGCCCTGATCGCGCTGGGCGCGGTCATCCGCGGCGAGACCTATCACTTCGAACTGGTCTCCAATGAATCCGGCGCCGGCATCACCCGCATCGGCCTGGACTTCGGTCTGCCCATCGCCAATGCCGTGCTCACCACCGAGAACGACGAACAGGCCGAGGTCCGCATGGCCGAGAAGGGCGCCGATGCCGCGCGCGTCGCGGTGGAAATGGCCAACCTGTCCATCGTCCTGGAAGAACTCGGCCAGGCCACCGAAGAAGAATAAGTCCCTCCCGCCGTGCCGCTTGCAGCGCAGGCGGCACGGCAGTGCCGCAGCCTGTCATGGGGCGGCACTCGCATTCATCAGTTTCAGTCATTCAAGGCCCCGGCCGCATTCATCATGTCGAACAAATCTCAACACGCCAATTCGAACAAGAACCGCACCCCGCGTCACCGCGCCCGCGAGTTCGCGTTGCAGGGCTTGTACCAGTGGCTGCTCAACCACGAGCATGCGGGCGCCATCGAAGCCCACATCCGCGAAGCCCACGGTTTCGACAAGGCCGACGCCGAGCATTTCGATGCGCTCCTCACCGGTGCCATCCGCGATGCCGAGAAGCTGCGCGCCGGCCTCTCGCCGCTGATCGACCGTCCCATCAAGGAACTGTCGCCGGTGGAACACGCAGCCCTGCTGATCGGCGCCTACGAGCTGCAGAACCACATCGAGATTCCCTACAAGGTGGTCATCAACGAAGCGGTCGAACTGACCAAGTCCTTCGGCGGCATCGATGGTCACAAGTACGTCAACGGTGTGCTGGACCGTTTCGCGGCCCAGACGCGTGCTACTGAAGTGGAAGCCGCTGGCCGTCGCTGAGCCGGATGGGGCTCGCCTTTGTGGTGAGCCTGCGGGCCGGCGTTGATCGTCCCGCGTTTGCTCCTGTTTTGCCCCCGTTTTGTCACTGTTGTGTGTTCGTTGTCGGGAATTAGTGCATGAACCTGAATCAACTGGCTGCACGTCTGCAGCACATCGCCCCCTTCCATGTGATGGAATTGTCCAAGAAGGCGGCCGTTCTGGAGGAGCAGGGACGCCACCTGATCCACATGGGCATCGGCGAGCCTGACTTCACGGCCCCGCCTGCCGTCGTGGAGGCGGCGACCCGCGCCATGGCCGAGGGCAAGATGCAGTACACCTCGGCGACCGGCCTGCCGGCCTTGCGCACAGCGATCTCGCAGCACTATCGCCAGGTCTATGGCCTGGACATCGCGCCGGAGCGTATCGTCATCACCGCGGGTGCCTCTGCGGCGCTGTTGCTGGCCTGTGCGGCGCTGGTGGACCGTGGCAGCGAAGTGCTGATGCCGGACCCCAGCTATCCTTGCAATCGCCATTTCGTGGCCGCCTTCGAAGGTCAGGCCCGGCTCATTGCCAGCGGCCCGGAACACCGTTTCCAGTTGTCGGCCCAGACGGTGCGCGAGCACTGGAGCGAGGCCACCCGGGGCGTGCTGCTGGCGTCGCCATCCAACCCCACCGGGACCTCGATTCTTCCCGATGAACTACGTGCCATCGTCGGCGAAGTCCGGCAGCGTGGGGGCTTTACCATCGTCGATGAAATCTACCAGGGCCTGTCCTACGAGGGCGAGCCGTTCTCGGCGCTGTCGTTGGGCGATGACGTGGTGGTCATCAACAGCTTCTCCAAGTATTTCAACATGACCGGATGGCGCCTGGGTTGGCTGGTATTGCCGCCGGCGTTGGTGCCGCAGATCGAGAAGCTGGCGCAGAACCTGTTGATCTGTGCCTCGTCGATCGCGCAGCATGCGGCGGTGGCCTGCTTCACGCCGGAAACCATCGCGATCTATGAAGAGCGCAAGGCCGAATTCAAGCGTCGTCGCGACTACATCGTGCCGGCACTGGAAAGCCTGGGATTCACCGTACCGGTGGTGCCGGACGGGGCCTTCTATGTCTATGCCGACTGTAGCGCGCTGTCTGATGATGCCGACCAGCTGAGCCTGGAGATGCTCAACGAAGCCGGCGTGGTGCTGGTGCCTGGCCTGGATTTCGGTCCCTTCACGGCGCGTCGTTATATCCGCCTGTCCTATGCCACGTCGATGGAAAACCTGCAGGAGGCGGTAGCGCGTCTGCGCGTATTCTTCGCGCAGCGTCAGAAGGAAAAGGCCGCCTGAGCCGGGAGCCTGGCAGCGGCCATAAAAAAAAGGAGCCCGAGGGCTCCTTTTTTGCGTTCTGAATACCGGTAATATCCAAATCGCAACGCACTGGCCCTTATAGGGCAGCGAGTTGTTCTTCCGCCTTCGGCTTGGCAGCCGATGCCACATTGTTGTTGGCCGGCTTGGGTTGCTCGGCGCTGGCCGCCACACCCGAGGCCGGCGGCAGCTTGACGGTTGCCGTGGTGTAGATGGAGATGTTCTTGCCCATCGCGACCTGCTTCAGGTTCTGGTACTCGGACAATACCTTGATGCCATAACCGCCGTCGTTGGACATATCGGCCGCGCCGACGTAGCTCTTCAGACCTGCTTCGACGGAGCCGCCACGGGTGACATATTCCTTCAGGATCTGCGAACCGACGCGAATGTTGGCGACCGGATTGAGGGCTGCCTTGATGCCGCCCAGCTCCTGGAACTTGTCGTGGTGCACCTTGGCCATCACCTGCATCAGTCCCTGCGCGCCCATCGGGCTCTCGGCGAAGGGATTGAAGCGCGATTCGATGGCGATCACCGACAGGATCAGCAGCGGATCGAGCTTGATGTCACGGGCCGTCAGGTAGGCGGCCGACACCAGCATGTCGGCAGCGTCACTGGCCACGCGATAGCGCTTGGCCAGCCAGTTGGTGACCAGCTTCTGCTGACGCGGGTTGCCCAGCAACTGGCGATCTTCGGCCGACAGGTTCTGCGCTGCCAGCGGGGTGATCGGCGCAGGCTGCACCGTATCGGCCGCCATCACGCCTGCCAGGGCGGTGGTGGGAGCCACGGGTGCCGTGGGCGACATCAGCTCGGCCAGACCCGGAGTGGCCGGGGCGTCGGCTTGCTGGACTTCTTCCGTGGCGTCGGAGAAGGGGGACATGCTGATCAGCTTGTCGGCCAGGTCCGGATTGAAGAACATCAGGCCCAGCACGAACAGCGCGGCAATGCCGAGTATCGTCAGAACACGATGGGCGATGCCGAAAAATTGAGCAATGCGCGAGTTGCCGGAGAGATTCCGGAAATTCACGCGGCGAAGCACCTGCGGGGCGCCTGATAAAGGCGCCTCGGAAGCTTGGTTGGACATTGAACCTCCTGCATTATTGCGGCAAAAACAGGGCTCGCCTGGCCAAGAAGTGAAGACCAAACGGCTGAACTGTCGTCGCTGCAATCTATTACGTTACCGTCGCAAGGCGTTACGGCAAGGCCATCCGCGAGGCCTGCTGGCCCTGCCGTCGGATGGCATGTTTCGGGGGGTAGGGCTGACGCCCTGGACACACTTCTTGAGTTGCTGGGACCCCGGATCCCTGGATACCTTGCTTGGCTTGACTGTTTTGTTTCAAGCCTCTACGAGCCCACGGCTCACCTCTTCGGTTTAGAGTGGGCGAATTGTAGAAGCCACTTTATATCGAGTCAATACTATGAAATTAGCTCTTTATAACTTTTGTGTATCATATTCAACGTGGCCTTCCTTCAAAAATCAATAGAATCAAGCGTTTGCCGGGGATAGTTGAGCCGGCTGTGATGCAAAAAGAAATTTGTTAAAAAGTATGAAATACACTGATTTGCGTGACTTTATTTCCCAGTTGCAACAAAAAGGGGAGCTTAAACGGGTCGCGCACCCGGTTTCCTCGCATCTGGAGATGACCGAAATCGCCGATCGCACCCTGCGAGCCGAAGGTCCGGCGCTCCTTTTTGAGCAGGTTGATCAGAAAAATATCCCGGTTTTAGCGAATCTTTTCGGTACTCCTCATCGCGTCGCACTCGGTATGGGGGCCGAAAGCATCAGTGAATTGCGCCGCATCGGCCATCTGCTGGCGCGTCTGAAGGAGCCGGAGCCGCCCAAGGGCATCAAGGATGTGCTGGATCTGGGCACGCTGGTGAAGTCGTTGTGGGACATGGCGCCCAAGGAGCGCGGCTCGGCACCGTGCCAGGATGTGGTGTGGGAAGGCAAGGACGTGGACCTGTCGCGCCTGCCGATCCAGCACTGCTGGCCTGGCGATATTGCACCGCTCATCACCTGGGGGCTGGTCATTACCAAGGGGCCGCACAAGAAGCGTCAGAATCTGGGCATCTATCGCCAGCAGGTGCTGGGTCCGAACAAGGTCATCATGCGCTGGCTGGCCCATCGCGGTGGTGCGCTGGATTTCCGCGAACACTGCATCGCGCACCCCGGAAAACCCTATCCGGTGGCCGTTGCCCTGGGTGCCGACCCGGCTACTATATTAGGAGCAGTCACACCGGTGCCGGATAACCTCTCGGAGTACCAGTTCGCCGGTCTCCTGCGCGGCAGTCGCACCGAGCTGGTCAAGGCCATGGGCAGCGAGTTGCGCGTGCCGGCCTCGGCCGAGATCGTGCTGGAAGGGCATATCTATCCGGATGAAAAACATGCTTCCGGATTCGAGCACGCTCTGGAAGGACCGTACGGCGATCACACCGGTTACTACAATGAGCAGGACTGGTTCCCGGTCTTCACCATCGACCGCATCACCATGCGACGCGATGCCATCTATCACTCCACCTATACCGGCAAGCCGCCTGACGAGCCGGCCGTGCTCGGCGTGGCCTTGAATGAAGTGTTCGTGCCGCTGCTGCAGAAGCAGTTCGCCGAGATCACCGATTTCTACCTGCCGCCGGAAGGTTGCAGCTACCGCATGGCGGTGGTGCAGATGAAGAAGTCCTATGCCGGCCACGCCAAGCGGGTGATGTTCGGGGTGTGGAGTTTCCTGCGCCAGTTCATGTACACCAAGTTCATCGTGGTGGTGGATGAGGATGTGGACATCCGCGACTGGAAGGAAGTGATCTGGGCCATCACCACGCGTGTGGACCCGGTACGCGATACCGTCCTTGTCGATAACACGCCGATCGATTACCTGGACTTCGCCTCGCCCATCAGTGGGCTGGGCAGCAAGATGGGCATCGACGCGACCAACAAGTGGCCGGGCGAAACCAATCGCGAATGGGGAACGCCGATCGTGATGAGCGATGAGGTGAAGAAGCGCGTCGATACCATCTGGAAGGATCTCGGCATCTGATGTGCCGGCGTCACTGAAGCAGTGGATCAGCATCCGGAGGCCGCGCACATTGTTGACGCACTTGCGCGGCCTTGCCCTTTCTGATGCGGTGCAATGAATTAGCTGGCCGGGGTGATGTAAATTGGGATACAATTCACCCCGGCGGGCCCCTGCGCATTGTGGCATGGTCAACCTGGTCAGGTCGGGAACGAAGCAGCCACAGCTATTTCCCACAAGTGCCGCAGACAAGGCTCGCCTCTTGATTTCATCTCAGCCGTTATGTTCGTCATGACGGCGTTCTGCAAGTCCCCCCTTCCGAAGAAACTACACCGCCGCTCCATGTGCGGCGGCCGGCATGTTGGATACGCGCTATCGGCGGGCGTCCAGGCGATCTGCCAGGATGGCCGACACGCCCGTGAAAGCCGGATACTCCGCCGTGATCACATAGGTCGGAATGGCCTGGGTCAGGACCGACATGCGCCCCTTGTTCTCGAAGCGCGCCCGGAAGGGTGAGCGGGCGAAATAATCCCCCAGGTGTGGAACCACGCCGCCACCGATATAGATGCCGCCGAGCGCACCCAGCGTCAGCGCCAGATCGGCTGCCACCGTACCCAGCATGCTGCAGAACAGGTCCACCGTTTCGCGGCAGATGGCATCGCCTTGCTGGAGCGCGCCTTCCACGATGTCAGCCGCCTTCAACTCCGCAGCGGGACGGCCGTCGATGGCCAGCAGGGCGCGATGGATGAACTCCAGACCCGGGCCGGACACCAGGCGCTCCGCCGATACGTGCTCATGGAATTGCCAGGCATAGGCCAGCACCGCCGCTTCACGCGGATTGGCCGGGGCGAAGGCCACATGCCCGCCTTCGCTGGCCAGTGGCAACCAGTGGCCGTCACCGCGGACCAGACCGCCCACACCCAGCCCGGTGCCAGCGCCGACCAGGCCGATCGGCTGACCACTCTTGGGCGCACCGCCACCGATCTGCTGCCGCTCGTCGGTGCGCAATTGCGGGACCGCCATTGAAAGCGCGGTGAAGTCATTGACCACCAGCAGCAGGTCCAGCCCCAGCAATTGCCGTGCAGCCTCGATGGAAAAGGCCCAGTCGTGGTTGGTCATCTTGATCTGGTCGCCTTGTACCGGATTGGCGATGGCCACCACGGCGTGCCGGACTGGTGGCTGGCCTGCCAGCTGGAGATAGGCCTGTACGGCATCGGTGAATTCCGGATAGTCGGCACCGCGCAGCACCTGCACCTGTTCGATGCGGCCGGGTGCCGTTTCCAGCGCGAAGCGGGCATTGGTGCCACCGATATCGGCCAGCAGGCGCGGCCCGTCGGCCTGCGTCTTGGAAGTAGAAGGAGAGGGGGCTCCGGTTTGCATAGGGTTGTCCTTGTTGTCTTCGTTCCGTAGGGGCGGCAGCACGCAGGGCGTCGCCGCCGGTCGGAATGCATCGGGTCATTGAGGCCTGCCTGAAGGGTATGAGGCAGACCGGCGCGCCAGGTTCCGACGGATGGTCGTCCATCCGCGACGGCGCGCATGGTATCAGTGTTGGGTCAGGCGTTGTTGGAGTGCTGAGCGGACCTGGGCAATGACCTCGTTCCAGTCGTCCGTCTGGGTCTGGCGGAAGATCGTGAAGGAGGGATACCAGGGGGTGTCGCTACGGTCCAGCTGCCAGCGCCAGCAGGTATTGACGCGATTGAGCAGCCACACCGGCTTGCCCAAGGCGCCGGCCAGGTGGCATACCGAGGTGTCGACACTGATCAGCAGGTCCAGATGGGCGAGCAGCCCCGAGGTGTCGGCGAAGTCACGCAGTGCTCCAGAGCAATCCTTGACGTGGCTGGCCAGCGGATGGCTGTGCAACTGGGCCAGCGCCGTGTCGCCGACCTGCACCGAATAGAATTCCAGCTGAGCGTGCTCGCGTGCCAGTTCCACCACCGGTGCCAGCGCATCGAAGGGGAGCGATCGTTGACCGTCGATGCGCACGGCGTCCGGATGGGTTTGTGCCGAACTGCCGGCCCAGACCAGTCCCACACGCAGGGCGCGGTTGTGCGGCAGGCGTTGCGCCCAGTCGTTCCAGGCACTGGCCTCAGGCAACAGATAGGGCGCGCGCGGAATGTCTGCTTCGCTGAATGACTGGCACGCCAGCGGCAAGCTCATCAATGGGCAGTGCACATCGAAGGCCGGGCGCATGAAGCGCTGGCTGCTGATGACCTCGGCCGCCCCGGGGACATTGCCCAGCAGCTTGACCAGTGCGGGTTGCACTTCCAGGATCACGCGTGCGCCCATGGCTGCCACCAGCGGCACGTACCGTACGAATTGCAGGGTGTCGCCAAAGCCCTGTTCGGCGTGCAGAAGGATGGTCTTGCCCTCCAGCGAAAAATCGCCCAGCCAGAGCGGCTCGGTGAAGTGGCGCAACTGACCTTGCATCTGTTCGGTGTACCAGCGCGCCTCGTAGGCGCGCCAGCCATTCTGGTAGTCCCCTTGCAGCAATTGCATGAGGGCGTCGTTCCACGGCGCGGAGGAGGCGTCTGGATTCAATTGGCGGGCGCGATCATAGGAGTCGGTGGCCTCGTCGAAGCGACGCAGGGTTTCCAGGGTCGAGCCCCGATTGAACCACAGGTCGGCCGAGCTATCGTCCAGCGCCAGGGCTTGGTCATAGGCTTGCAGCGCTTCCAGCGGGCGTTGCAGCTGCACCAGGACATAGCCCCGGTTGGACAGCGCCTGGTAGAAATCAGGCTTTACCGTGAGTGCGCGGTCGTAGGCGGCCAGGGCTTCTTCCAGCAGGTAGCTGTCCTTGCAGGTATTGCCGAGGTTGAACCAGGCTTCGATGAAGTCCGGGCGCAGGGTCAGGGCCGAGCTATACGACTGGCGTGCGTCGGAGTAGGCAAACAGGTCGTGCTGCGCATTGCCTTGCTGGAACCAGGCATCGGGATTGTCCGGGTTCATCTTCAGCGTCCGCGCGAAGTCTTCCAGGGCTTCGGCGGAACGTCCGAGACGCCGCAAGGCTGTACCACGCCGCAGCAAGGCGTCGGAAAAATCAGGTTTGGTGGCGATCAGGTGGTCGTAGCGGGCGACGGCTTCCTCGTCCCGGCCCAGTTGTTCGAGCGCCCCTGCGTGGTCGAAGTAGGTATCCAGGTGGCCGGGATTGAGGTCGATGGCCTTCGCCAGTTGCGCCTCGGCGGCGGCCCAGTCTTCCTGATGCAGCTTGAGCATGCCATACAGGTAATTGGCTTCGAAATGCCGGGGCAGCTTGAGCAGGACTTTCTTGTACAGCTCCTCGGCCGGCGCCAGATCGCCTTTTTGATGCAGCGCGAGGGCTTTTTGCAGCAGGATGAGAGAAGGATTGGCTTGCTGACGCATGGACTGGTTCGGGAGAGAAAAGGGGGCAGGCGGCGTGGCCGGCCTGAGCGTGCAGCAAGTGTCCCAAATTCACTCCGATTTATCCAGCGGATTACAGGTGGAATTGCCGCCTATATCTTCCTTGCGGCTGCTTGGGTCGCCGCAAGCGGCAATGTGGCTTTTCTTTTACACTAGGACGACGTCAGACAACTGACGGTCGACGCAAGCCGGCATCGACCGCTTATCTTCATTAGTGCTCATGCAGGTATTGCGCCACAACGATCACGCCACTACGGAGTCTTCCCGATGAGTTTCGCCATCCCCGCACCCGCCCAGACCACGATCCCCGTGGTGGGTGGTGCTCCATTCCCGGTCCGTCGCATCTATTGCGTCGGTCGCAACTATGCCGCCCACGCCCGCGAAATGGGCCATGACCCGGACCGTGAACCGCCATTCTTCTTCATGAAGCCGGCTGATGCGATCGTGCCGACCGACTCCGTGCTGCCCTATCCGGCCGCTACCGCCGATTACCATCACGAGATCGAGATGGTGGTGGCGCTGGCCAAGGGTGGTCGCGATATCCCGGTGGAACAGGCGCTGGATCTGGTCTACGGCTATGCCGTCGGCCTGGATATGACCCGCCGTGACATCCAGGCGCAGGCCAAGAAGCTGGGCCGCCCCTGGGACATGGCCAAGGGATTCGACCAGTCCGCACCCTGCGCACCGATCGTGCCGGTGGCCCAGTCCGGCCATCCAGAGCGCGGCGCGGTGTGGCTCAAGGTCAACGGCGAAGTGCGCCAGCAAGGCGACCTGTCGGACCTGATTTGGAGCGTGGCCGAGACCATTTCCTACCTGTCGGGTCTTGTCGAGCTGTTCCCGGGAGACATCATCTTCTCCGGAACGCCGGAAGGCGTGGGGGCGGTGGTCAAGGGCGATCGCCTGCAGGGACATGTCGACGGCTTGCCCGATATCAACATCACCATCGGCTAAGCCTTCCCACAGCCGCGCCAGCCGGTTCTTGCGGGCGGCTGTTTGACCTGGTTTCCGGCCTGCCGGCCCCGGCTGGCCGGGGGCAGAAACCAAACTGTCATGAAGCGATTGGCGATGCGGCGTATAATAGGGAGTTCCGGGCGTGGCAGGTCGTCGTCCCGGTCAGCATCTTTTGCATCATCCGAAGCGCCCGGCCGCTCAGGTTTGGCCGGTTCGCCCGTAACACATCAACACAGAAAGCAATCAGAACCCGTGCGCATGCACCCCATGCACCGGAGCCGCCTGGCGGCTGCCGCGGCGCTGTCGCACCGTTCGCAATAAACCATGTCCGACACCACGTCCGCGTCCGCAGCACCGGCTGCACCCGCCGTCCGCTTCGAAGATTTCGGCCTCTCGCCCGATATCCTGAAAGCCCTGGCCGAGCAAGGCTATGTCCATCCCACCCCGATCCAGGCCCAGGCCATTCCTGTGGTGCTGCAAGGCCGGGACGTGATGGGCGCCGCCCAGACCGGTACAGGCAAGACCGCCGGCTTCTCGCTGCCCATCATCCAGCGCCTGCTGCAACACGCCAGCCACAGCGCCTCGCCGGCCCGCCACCCGGTGCGCGCCCTGATCCTGACGCCCACCCGCGAGCTGGCTGACCAGGTGGCCGACAACGTGGCCGCCTATTGCCGCTTCACCCCGCTGCGTTCCACCGTGGTCTTCGGCGGCGTGGACATGTCGCCGCAGACCGCCATCCTGCGCGCCGGCGTGGAAATCGTCATCGCCACTCCGGGCCGCCTGCTGGACCACGTGCAGCAGAAGACGGTGAACCTGTCTCAGACCCAGATCCTGGTGATGGACGAGGCCGACCGCATGCTGGACATGGGCTTCCTGCCGGACCTGCAGCGCATCATCAACCTGCTGCCCAAGCAGCGCCAGAACCTGCTGTTCTCGGCCACCTTCTCGCCGGAAATCAAGAAGCTGGCCGCCAGCTTCCAGAACAACCCGGTCACCATCGAAGTGGCCCGCAGCAACGCCACTGCCGAAAACGTCACACAGACCATCTACAAGGTGGATGAGGCGGCCAAGGCCGATGCAGTGAGCTTCATCATTCGCCAGCGCGAACTGAAGCAAGTGATCGTCTTCTCCAACACCAAGATCGGCGCATCGCGCCTGGCGCGTACCCTGCTGGCCGAAGGCGTCAAGGCCTCCGCCATCCACGGCGACAAGACCCAGGGCGAGCGCATGGCCGCGCTGGAAGCCTTCAAGCAGGGCCAGATCGAAGTGCTGGTGGCCACCGACGTGGCTGCACGTGGCCTGGATATCGCCGAGCTGCCCTGTGTGATCAACTACGATCTGCCCTACAACGCCGAAGACTACGTGCACCGTATCGGTCGTACCGGTCGTGCCGGTGCCTCGGGCGACGCCATCTCGCTGTTCTGCGACAAGGACGACCGTCTGCTGACCGACATCGAGAAGCTGATCAAGAAGAAATTCGAACGTGCCGAGCTGGCTGGTTTTGCTCCCCGTGCGCGTCATGAACGCGGTGAACGCAGTGATCGTGGCGACCGGAGCGAACGTGGCGAACGCAGTGATCGGGGTGATCGTAGCGACCGCGGCGAACGCAGCCGCAGCAGCCGCGATGGCTATTCCGCTGCGCCGCGTCGCGAGAAGGTCGATCCCTGGTTCCTCAAGCCCTACGAGCCCAGCGCCGTCGAGACCGTGTCCACCAAGCCGGAACTGCCCAAGAACAACCGTCCCAAGCCCAAGGTGGCGGCCCTGCTGGGCGGCATGCCCAAGCGCTGAGCGCGTCTTTCAGCGCGAGCCGAAACGCGCTTGCCAGCCGGTGAGCGCGCCATTCCAGAAACCTTCCCGGTCGCGGGTCTGGCCCGTCTCCCTGGCCAGCCCGAGGAAAGCGGCGGCCTGTTGCAACTGCTGCAGCGGCTGCCCCAGGTCCAGTGCCTGCGCGCCGTTCTGCTTGGAAAACTTTTCCCCCATCTCATTCATCAGCAGCGGTACATGCAGGTAGCGCGGGGTCGGATAGCCCAGCAAGCCTTGCAGGTAGATCTGCCGTGCCGTCGAGTCCAGCAGATCGGCCCCGCGCACGACGTCAGTCACGCCCTGTTCGGCATCGTCCACCACCACCGCCAGCTGATAGGCCCAGAAGCCATCGGCCCGCTGCAAGACGAAATCCCCCACCTCCGAGGCCAGGTGCTGCGTCTGCGGTCCCAGCCAGCGATCTTCGAACTGCACCCGTTCCCCAGGCTGCCCGGCATCCGGCACGCGTAGCCGCAGCGTGCGGGCCTGCTTGCCCGGTGCCAGGCCGTGGCGGCAGGTGCCGGGATAGATGGCGGCGCCGTCACTGGCAGTGCCCACCCGTGAATCGGCGATTTCCTTGCGGCTGCAACCACAGGGATACACCATTGTGCCCAGCTTCTCCCGGGCCAGCTGGTAACGCTCCTTGCGCTGGCTCTGGACCAGTACCGGGCCGTCGGCATGCATGTCCAGCGCCGCCAGGGTCGCCACGATGTCATCGGCAGCACCCGGCACGGTGCGTGTTTCGTCGATATCCTCGATGCGCAGCAGCCAGCGTCCGTCATGGACGCGTGCATCCAGGTAGCTGGCCAGTGCAGCCACCAGCGATCCCGCATGCAGTGGTCCGGACGGGGAGGGTGCGAAGCGGCCGACGTAGGCGCAGGCGCTCACATTGGCTCCGGCGCGGCGACCGGCCCGATCAGTGATGCACGTACCTGCGGTTGGGCCAGGTGCTGGATGAACCATTTGAGCGATTTGCCCTGTTCAGCCTTGGGCCAGGCCACCATGAAATTGTCGTTGGGTTTGGCGGCCAGGGTCTGTTTTTCCACCAGCGCCCCCGAGGTCAGGTAGGGTTCCGCCCAGATGCGGGGCAGATGGCCGCAGCCCAGGCCCGCCAGCTGCGCCTGCAGCTTGTCGGCCACGGTGGCCACTGTCAGGGTTTCCTGGCCTGACAGCAGGCCCATGGTCAGGGTCGGCAGCGACTGGCTGTTGTCCCCCACGGCGATGGCGCGGTGGCTGCGTACCAGCTCGGCCGACAAGGGCTCGTTGGCGGTGGCCAGCGGGTGCTGCGGCGCTACCGCGAATACCCAGTCCACGGCGCCCAGTTCCTGCATCTGGAAGCGGCCACTGGTGCGCACGACCTCCGGCCCATCCAGGGTCACCCCGATGACCAGGTTGGCGCGGCCTTCGATCAGCTTTTCCCAGGCGCCGGTCAATACCCCGGGCGTGAAGCGCAGGCGGGTGCCGGATTGTTCGCGATCGAAGGCTTCGATGATGGGCAGCATCTTGTCGAAGGGGATCAGACTGTTGAGCACGATGTGCAGCTCGGTCTCGCGGCCGGTGGCGGTGCGTTTGACACGCTGTTCCAGGTCGCTGGCGGCCAGCAGCAGGTGCCGGCCCTCCTGCAACAATTGCAGCCCGGCCGGTGTCAACTGGGCTCGATGGCCACGGCGGTCGAACAGCAGCACGTCGAGATCGTCTTCCAGCTTGCGCACGCTGTAGGTCAGCGCCGAGGGCACGCGGTCCAGTGCCACGGCAGCGGCGGCAAAGCTACCCTTGCGGTCGATCATGTCCAGGATCAGCAGGGATTCCAGGGTCAGGTTCACGTCGCTTTCCCTTGTTTAAAATTTTTGAATGAACACTACGGATTTTAGACCTTATCTCGGGAAAAGTTAGCCACTATAGTGACGCCATCGACAAACATTTTGTACAAACCACTTCCGGTCTGTACGTTACTTCAGAAAGAGGTGTTGACATGATGGAACTTCGCAAAGCGAACGATCGTGGCCACGCCAACCACGGTTGGCTGGATTCGTATCACAGCTTTTCCTTCGCGGATTACTATGATCCCAAGCACATGGGTTTCGGCCCGCTGCGCGTGATCAACGAGGACCGCGTGGCCGCTGGCCAGGGCTTTGGTACGCACGGCCACCGCGACATGGAGATCATTTCCTACGTGCTCGAAGGTGAGCTGGCCCACAAGGACAGCATGGGTAACGGCAGCGTGATCCGTCCGGGTGACGTACAACGCATGAGCGCAGGCACCGGGGTACGGCACTCGGAGTACAACCACTCCCAGGACGGGACCACCCACTTCCTGCAGATCTGGATCATGCCGGACCGCGCCGGTGCCGACCCTGGCTACCAGGAGGCGCATTTCTCGGCCGCCGACAAGGATGGCAAGCTGCGCCTGGTGGCTTCCGGCGACGGTCGCGACGGTTCAGTCAGCATGAATCAGGACGCCCAGCTGTATGCCGGCCTGTTCGACGGTGCCCAGCGTGCCGACTATGCCTTGCCGCAAGGCCGCCTCGGATATATTCACGTGGCCCGTGGCAAGGTCAGCGTCAACGGCCAGGCCCTGGAAGCCGGCGATGCCGTCAAGCTCAGTGCGGTCGACCGCATCGAGATCAGCGACGGCGACAAGGCGGAAGTCCTGTTGTTCGACCTGCCGCGCTGATGGATTCGGGTGTCTGCTGCGGCAGCCCCATGATTCTGTAGTCCCGTAGTCGCATTGCCCGCCGGTACCGATCACACCGGCGGATTTTCCACCGTGTCACTTCACTCTCTAGAGAAGGAATACCCGTCATGACCAAAGTTGCCATCGTCTACCATTCCGGCTACGGCCACACCAAGAAGCAGGCTGAAGCCGTGCAGGCCGGCGCTGCTGGCGTTGCCGGCGCCGATGTCGAACTCATCGCTATCAGTGCCGAAGGCACCATCACCGACGCGCAGTGGGCCAGCCTGGATGCGGCCGACGCCATCATCTTCGGCTCGCCGACCTACATGGGTACCGTGTCCTGGCAGTTCAAGAAGTTTGCCGACGCATCCTCCAAGCCCTGGTTCAGCCAGAAGTGGAAGGACAAGGTCGGTGCCGCCTTCACCAACTCGGCGACCATGAACGGCGACAAGCTCTCGACCCTGCACTACCTGTTCACCCTGGGCATGCAGCACAGCATGATCTGGGTCGGCACCGGTCTGATGCCCTCCAACAGCAAGGCTGCCCAACGCAACGACATCAACTTCGTCGGTTCCTTCTCGGGCCTGATGGCGCAAAGCCCGTCGGATTCCTCGCCGGAAGAAGGCCCGCTGCCGGGCGACCTGGAAACCGCCAAGCTCTTCGGTGCACGCGTGGTGGAAACCGCAGCCAAGTTCAAGAAGTAAGCAGCAGGAAGCATCCAGCAACCGCCACGGCGGACGCAAAAAAGCCGGCCTCAGTTCACTGGGGCCGGCTTTTTCATTGCTGCAGGACGGGCGATCAGGCCTGGGCGGACGCGGTTTCCTGTGTTTCTTCACCCTTTCGCTGCGCCGAAGCGCAATGCGGGCAGGACTTGCCCGGCACATAGTCTGGCGACAACTGCTCGCGTGGCGTGACCACGGCGCGGCAGGCGAAGCACTGGGCGGTCTGGGTTTCCTTCAGTTCCGGGCTCAGGGCGGTACGGTAGTCGAAGACGAAGCAGTCGCCGTTGTAGTGGGCACCGCCGACATCCTCGAAATACTTCAGGATGCCGCCTTCCAGCTGGTAGACATGGTCATAGCCGATGTTTTGCATGTGGATGGCGGCCTTTTCGCAGCGGATCCCGCCGGTGCAGAAGGTGACCACGGTCTTGCCTTCGAAGTCGGCCCTGTGGTCCTCGATGACCTTGGGGAATTCGGTGAACTTGCTGATGCGGTAGTCGACCGTGTTCTCGAAGGTGCCGACATCGACCTCGAACCCATTGCGGGTATCGACCATCACCACCGGACGGCCCTCGTCATCATGGCCCTGGTCCAGCCAGCGCTTGAGCTCCCTGGGTTCCACGAAGGGTGCCCGGCCCAGCTCGGGCTTGATCAGCGGATGCTTCATGGTGATGATTTCAGCCTTCAGTTTCACCAGCATGCGCGTGAACGGTTGCTTCTCGGAATAGCTTTCCTTGACGATCAGGTCGGCGAAACGCGGATCGGCGCGCAGCCAGGCAAGGAAGGCGTCGATGTCCGGCCGCAGGCCGGCCAGGAACAGGTTGATGCCCTCCGGGCTCAGGATCACCGTGCCACGCAAGTTGTGTTGTTGGCAAAACGCGAGGAATTCGGGACGCTTTTCAGCGGTATCGTCGAAGCTGACGAATTTGTAGGCGGCGATGTTGACGTACGGTGTATCGGGGGACTGCATGGTTCGTTACTCAGCTCTAAGTCTTTGAATTGTCAGCATTATATACGCGCGGCCCAGGCGTTCGCAGCAATTTGCCGGCGCCTGCCCGGCTGGATGTCGCTTCTCTGATGCAGATCAAGGCGGCTTCTAGCAATATTTCGAGCAGATTTGTGTAAATTGTTCACAGGCAGTTGAATTCCTGTGAAAAGCTGGTCTCGCAAAGCCGAAGTGCATCCCAAGCTCCGGTAAAATGTCGTCCTATGACTACCCCGCAATTTGTTCATCTCCGAATGCACTCGGAGTACTCCATCGTCGACGGCCTGGTGCGCATCGACGACATCGTCAAGGCCGCTGCCAAGGATGGCCAGGCCGCTCTGGCGGTGACCGATCTCTCCAACCTGTTCTGCATGGTGCGGTTCTACAAGGAAGCGCGTGGCAAGGGTGTCAAGCCCATTGCCGGCTGTGACCTGTGGATCACCAACGATGCCGATCGCGACAAGCCGTTCCGGCTGCTGGTGCTGATCAAGAGCCGTCATGGCTACCTGCAGCTATGTGAAGTCCTGTCCCAGGCCTGGTTGAACAACCAGTACAAGGGCCGCGCCGAAGTGCGCATGGAGTGGCTGGAGGCGCTGCGCCACCAGGAAGGTGGCAATGGCCTGATCGCCCTGTCCGGCGCTGGTCTGGGCGACATTGGCCAGGCCATCGACAACGGCAACCTGGCCCAGGCCGAGGCCTGCGCCCGCCGCTGGGCCGATATCTTCCCGGGTGCCTTCTACCTGGAGCTGCAGCGCGCCGGCCAACCCAACATGGATGTACAAGTGCGCCAGAGCGTGGCCCTGGGCGCCAGGCTGGGCCTGCCCTGCGTGGCTACCCATCCGGTCCAGTTCCAGAGCCCGGAAGAATTCATCGCCCACGAAGCCCGCACCTGCATCGCCGAAGGCGAGATCATGGCCAATGCGCGCCGGGTGAAGCGCTTCAATGAACAGCAGTACTTCAAGTCGCAGGCCGAGATGGCCGAGCTTTTCGCCGACCTGCCGGGGGCCATTGCCAATACCGTCGAAATCGCCAAGCGCTGCAACCTGGTGCTGCAGCTGGGCAAGCCACAACTGCCGGACTTCCCTACGCCGGACGGCATGACCATCGACGACTTCCTGGTGGCCCAGACCAAGGCCGGGCTGGAAGTGCGTCTCAAGGAACTCTTCCCCGACGAAGCCGAGCGCGAGAAGCAGCGCCCGCGCTATGAAGCGCGCCTGGAGTTCGAGAACAACACCATCATCAAGATGAAGTTCCCGGGCTACTTCCTGATCGTGGCCGACTTCATCCAGTGGGCCAAGAACAATGGCGTGCCGGTTGGCCCCGGCCGGGGTTCCGGCGCCGGCTCGCTGGTGGCCTACTGCCTGCTGATCACCGACCTCGACCCGCTGCGCTACAACCTGCTGTTCGAACGCTTCCTGAACCCGGAACGCGTCTCCATGCCCGACTTCGACATCGACTTCTGCCAGGAAGGTCGCGACCGGGTGATTCAATATGTGAAGGATCGTTACGGCAAGGAGGCGGTCTCGCAGATCGCCACCTTCGGTACCATGGCGGCCAAGGGCGCGGTACGCGACGTGGGTCGCGTGCTGGACCTGGGCTACAACTTCTGCGACGGCATTTCCAAGCTGATTCCCTTCAAGCCGGGCAAGCTGGTCACGCTGGCCGATGCCATCGAGGAAGAGCCGCTGCTGAAGGAGCGGCTGGAGAACGAAGAAGAGGTCAAGCAGTTGATGGGCCTGGCCCAGCAGGTCGAAGGCATCGCCCGCAACATCGGCATGCACGCCGGTGGCGTGCTGATTGCCCCCGGCAAACTCACCGATTTCTGCCCGCTCTACACGCAGGGTGGCGACTCCGGCGTGGTATCGCAGTACGACAAGGACGATGTGGAAGCCGTCGGTCTGGTCAAGTTCGACTTCCTGGGCCTGACCACGCTGACCATCCTGGATCGCGCGGTGCGCTACATCCGCATGCTGGACCCGGCCATGGCCGAGTTCGACCTGGCCAAGCTGCCGCTGGACGACCGGCCCTCATACGAACTGCTGACCAAGGCCAAGACGGTCGCCGTGTTCCAGCTGGAAAGCCGCGGTATGCAAGGCATGTTGAAGGACGCACGCCCCGACCGTTTCGAGGACATCATCGCCCTGGTGGCGCTGTATCGTCCCGGCCCGATGGACCTGATTCCCGACTTCTGCAAACGCAAGCACGGCGAAGCCTTCGACTATCCCGACCCGCGTACCAAGGACATTCTCTCCGAGACCTACGGCATCATGGTCTATCAGGAGCAGGTGATGCAGATGGCGCAGGTGATCGGCGGCTACTCGCTGGGCGGCGCCGACCTGCTGCGCCGGGCGATGGGCAAGAAGAAGGCCGAGGAAATGGCCAAGCACCGTGAACTGTTCCGCGAAGGCGCGGCCAAGAACGGGCTGGACCAGGCCAAGGCCGACGAGATCTTCGACTTGATGGAAAAGTTCGCCGGCTACGGTTTCAACAAGTCGCACGCGGCCGCTTACGCGCTGCTGTCCTACTACACCGCCTACCTCAAGGCCCACCACCCCGCCGCGTTCATGGCCGCCAACTTGTCGCTGGCCATGGAAGACACGGACAAGGTCAAGATCCTGATCGAAGATGCGATCGACATCTGCAAGCTGGCCATCCTGCCGCCGGACATCAACAAGTCCGACTACCGCTTCATGCCGGTGGGCGAGCCCGGCAAGAAGGCGACCCAGATCCGCTACGGTCTGGGCGCGGTCAAGGGCGCCGGGCAGAATGCCATCGAAGCCATCCTGGAAGCACGCAAGAGCGGCCCCTTCAAGGACCTGTTCGATTTCGCCAAGCGGGTGGACAAGAAACAGATCAACCGTCGCACCATCGATTCGCTGATCCGTGCCGGCGCCTTCGACTGCTTCAAGGTCGATCGCGCCATCCTGCAAGCCTCGGTCAACCTGGCCTGGGAAAGCGCCGAGCAGGCCGAGAAATCGGCCAACCAGGTCAGCCTCTTCGGCGGCGACGACAGCGACCTGGAAGCCCCGCTGGAATACGTGCAAGTGCCGCCCTGGAGCGACAAGCAGCGCCTGACCGAGGAAAAGGGCGCGCTGGGCTTCTATCTCTCCGGTCACCTGTTCTCGGCCTATGAAAAGGAAGTGCGCCGCTTCGTACGCACCAAGATCGCCAGCCTGGAACCCTCCTGGGAGCCGCGCAGCCTGGCCGGCATCATCACCGGCGTGCGGGTGCAGATGACCCAGCGCGGCAAGCTGGTGATCTGCACGCTCGACGATGGCACCGGCGTGATCGAAGCCACCATCTACAACGAACTCTTCGAACCCTTCAAGCATCTCATCAAGGAAGATGAGTTGCTGGTGGTCTCGGGCAAGGTCTCGGAAGACCGCTTCAATGGTGGCCTGCGGGTGGCCGCCGACAAGGTCATGGACCTGGGCGCGGCGCGTATCCAATATGGCGTGCGCATGGTGGTGTCGCTGAACAAGGCGGTTGATCCCAACCAGCTGCGGGACACGCTGTCGGCACACCGCCAGGAGCAGGGCCTGCCCTTCGTGATGCGCTACCAGCAATCCGATGCGGCCTGCGAGGTGGTGCTGGGCGACGCCTGGCGCGTCAATCCCAGTGACAGCCTGCAATCGACCCTGGTGGCGTCGTTCGGCAAGGAGGCGGTGGTGGTCGAATACTAGTCTGTCGGGTCCCAGTCACATAAAACAACATAATTACCATGCAGATTTCCTCGTGTCGGCTGCCGTCGCTCGCCGTCCTTCTGGCCTTCTCTTCGCTAGGCCTGGTGTTGCCCAACCTGTCCAATGCCAGTCTGTTTTTGCTGGTCCTCCTGGGCATCGTGACCCTGTTCGTCTATCGCCACCAGACGCCCGGGTGGCAGGCCCAACTGCCATCGATGAAAGTGCTCTTCATCGTCATGGCCCTGCCGGCCCTGGCAGTGTTGATCCATCAGGTGGGTGTGGGGCACTTCACCTTCCGTGACTATGACCGCCCATTGCGGCTGGCCTTCTTCGTGATGGTGTTCCTGGCGGTCTGGCGCGTGACCGATATGGCGCTGGACTGGCTGCCATGGGCCTGGATGCTGGCCTGCGTCCTGTGTTTCGCCAAGGCCTGGATGATCACCGATGGCGGCAGCCTGCCCAATTCCGGCAGCCTGGGTTTCATGGCAGGGATTGCGTTTTCGAACGCGGCCATGCTCATCGGCACCTGGCTGTTATTGTCACTGCAACTGCCGATGTCGACCTTGACGCGCGGCTTGCGCATCGTGGCCATCGTCCTGGCCCTGGGCGTGACCTTCATGGTCAAGACCCGCGGCACCTGGCTGGTGCTGCCGTTCTATGCGGTCTTCCTCATCCTGTATCTGAAGCAACTGAGCATGATGCGCAAGATGCTGATCCTGCTGCTGCCGCTGGTACTGGTGGGAGTTGCCATGCTCTCCAGCGACATGGTGAAGCATCGCATCTACGACATCGGTGATGACATCCAGGCGTATTCCGATCGCAGTGACCGCGAAACTTCCGTGGGCCAGCGCCTGCAGATCTGGCTCGGTTCCTGGCAGCTCTATCGCGAGCATCCTGGATTCGGCGTGGGGCGGGAAGGATTCAAGCCGGAACTGCATCGCCTGGCCGACAAGGGAGAGATCTCCAACGCCGTGGCCGAGCTTCCGCACTCGCACAATGGCATGCTGTTCCAGATGGCGCTGTGGGGGACTGGCGGCCTGGTGGCCTGGGTGCTGACCTACCTGGTCCCGCTGGTGATGTTCTGGCGGGAACTGGGGCACGCCGACGTGAAGGTAAGGACCTACGCCGCCATGGGCGTGGCTTTGTGCCTGGGCTACTGGGTATTCGACTTTACCGATGTGATGTTCTTCTGGGTGATCCTCAATGGCTTCTACACGATCAACCTGGCCATCTTCTTCTGCGCGATAGGGCGGTGCAAGCAGGCTTCGGCCGGCCTGCCCGCGAACGCCTAGCCGCGCTGGTCAGCCGCTATTGCGGCGATGCCTGTCGGTCGGCGATCCAGCCTTGGACGATGTCCAGCACGCTCTGCACGCTGATGGCGAGCATGCAATCGCAGGTCATGATGCGCAGTTTTTCGCAGCCCTGGCAGGACGGTTGATCGGTGCACAGATTGCTGGCGCGCTTGCCCAGTGCCGCCCAGCGACCGGGGTGCATGGGGCGCGTCGGGGGGAACAGGCCAAGGGTACGCTGACCGATCGCTGCCGACAGGTGCAGCGGACCGGTACCGCTGGCAATCAGGCCGTCGGCCTGAGCGATGAATTGCGTCAACCGCGCCAGGCTCATCGTGCCGCAGGTATTGACCACGTGCGGCAGAGCCAGCAGGGCGCCGGCATGCTGCTCCAGCCACTTTCCTTCGTCGGCGCTGCCGGTGAGCCAGATACGCAGCCCAGGTTGCTGTTGCAGTGTCTGTGCCAGCGCCGTATAGCGCTCTACCGGCCATTCGCGGCCGTGGCCATTGGACTTGGTGTGCAGGATCAGGTTGAACGCGTGGGGCGCAAACTCTGCCGCGATCCCGGCGTCAACCGGCATCGAAAAATGATAGCTGTCGGCAATCTGTTCGCGAGTCGGAATATGGCTGTCGCCATAGGGGCGCAGGAACTCGAAGTTGATCTGTGACTCGTGGTTCTCGGACAAGCCCTTGCTGAAGCGCACCCTGTCATTGCAGTAGATCAGCTGGTACACCTTCTGCCGCGCATTGCCGATCCGGTGCTTCACCCGTGCGAAGAAGGCGGCCTTGGCCAGGTCGCGGTTGGGCTGGGCCAGGATCACGGTGTCGATGTCGCTGGCACGCAGGAAACCATAGAGATTCTCTCCCACATCCTCTTCTTCCACGACGTCATCGATGTCGTCGCAATAGCGCACCACGTCGGCCGCATAGCGGCGGCACAGCATGCTGATCCTGACCCCGGGGTTGAGTTCTTTCAGGCGCGCTGCCATCGGCAGGGTCAGGACGATATCGCCGATGTTGTCGGTACGACTGATGAGGATGTGCTTGCTGGTGATCGGCATGGCAGGAACGAAAGTGAGTCTGTTCTTCTTGGTGGGCGAGTTTAGCGGGCGCGGCGCTTGCGCAGATAGCGCACATACCACTTCAGGCTCTCCAGCGGGCGTCCCTGGCGGTACATGAAGCGCGAATGCATGCGCAGTTCCTTGGTGTTGCGGGGCTCCTGGTCCAGTGCCATGTCGGCCCAGGGCGAGATATCCAGGTAACGGCGGAACAGGTCGCAGGCCTCATGTCGGCTCCATGCCGCCCATGGTTTCACGGCACCGGCGAAGTGCACGAAGATGGCCTTGCCCACCGGCTTGAGCGCGAACTTGTTGACGTTGAGGTCGTGGATCAGGTCGTACAGGTAGTTCCATTTCGGTGACAGATATCGCGCCCGGCCGTTGAGGACGATGTTGAGCGCGTCCTGGTCGTTGAAACGCATGTCGGTCTTGCTGTCCAGCAGCGCTTCCAGCGTCTTGGGCGTGATGTCTTCGGCCAGCCATTTGCGGATGTTGATGAAGATCACCCCACCGTTGAAATATTCGTTGTGTGCCAGTCCCAGTGCCGCCACCCGACGTTGCAGCGTCACCGGCGCGTCCGGTACCACCACTGCGATGTCGTTGGAGATATCCATGTCCACCAGTTCGTCGACGCGGTTGAAGCACAGGATGTCGGCGTCCAGATACAGCACGCGATCGGTCACCTCGGCCAGCACGGTGGGGATCACCAGGCGTGTGAAGATCGACAGCGAATAATGCGAATGGCCCAGGAAGTGCGAGAACTGGGTGAAATCGTTCAGGTCCAGCAGGTGTAGTTCGGTCTTGACCCGATACATCGACTCAAGCTGCTTCAGGCGCCGCTGATGGTCTTCCGATACTTCGAAGGCCAGCACGTGGAAGGTGAAATGCTGCCCCGGATTATTGGCCACGATGGAAGCAATGGTGCCACCCATGGCGCGGAAATAATTGTTGTCCACGCAAAACGCAATGTGGAAGGAGGGCTTGCCGTTACCGGGCTGCGCCTGGATTTCTGCTTGGCTTGGGACGTTCATCAGATGGCTTTCATGACTTGTTCGACGCTGACCGCCTTGACCCAGTCGCGGCGGCCCGGGGCGGTGATGACGACGCTGTTGGCGCGATCGACCGGTACCCATTCCGGATTCTTCTGCCGCATCAGGGCGATCACCGGCACGCGTACTGCGTTGGCCAGGTGCATCACGGCCGTCTCCACCGAGATGATCAGGTCGCATTCAGCCAGCATGGCCGGCAACTGGAAGAAGTTCTCTTCGGCGCTGAAGAGTTGCGTGCGCTGCAGCTGGTAGCGGCCGATCACCTCGCGCGCATTGGCCAGTTCCTGCGGTACAGCGTTGACGATGAAGCAGGCATCCTGCCAGCCCTCGCGCGCCTGCATGGCCTGGATCAGCGCGGCCACCTGTTCCAGCGTCCAGCAGCGCTTCCTGGTCTTGGCGTAGGGATTGATGAACACCAGCTTGCCGCTGCGTGCGGCGAATTGCCAGCGCACCAGTTGCTCCTGCGCATACTGGTGCCATTGCAAGGGGATGTCCACGAACGGGAACCGCGCCTCGTCCTTGACCTCAAGTCCACTCAACTGACGGAACCAGAAGGCATACACATCGCTGATGTGATGCTCCGGATCGTTGCTGCGGTAGCTCGGCATCTCGGCATCCAGCTGCCGGTAGGCCAGCAGATGATGCGGCTGGAACAGCGAGACCTTCTTGCGCATGCCGACCACCCAGCCTTCCGGACTGATCTCGCGCGCCAGACCGGCGTAGAGGTGCGGGCGCAGGGTCGCCAGCGATACCACGATGGGATAGTGCTCGCCACGCGCCTCGGCGATGGAGGCGCGATACAGCTCCGGACTGTAGGTGCGGGTGTAGACCTTGTCGAAGAAGGAGCAGGCGGCCGTCCAGTCGTAGAGCGAATACTTCTTCAGGTGCGGCCACTGGCTGGCGTCAGCCGTGCGGCGCACTTCATCGACCCACAGGTGGACCTTCAGATGCGGATTCTGCGCGGCGAAAGCTTTGAAGAAATTCTGCAGATAGGTGAAGTCGCCCAGGGCCAGATGGGCGATGAAGAGGATCTTGTCGGATTTCTTCAGCAGGTCGGCGGGGATCAGGCAGTTTTGCATGGGCATGCTCAGACGGAGGCTTCCTGTTGCTGGGAGAACTGCAGGCGGTACAGGTTGGCGTAGACCCCTTCCTTCTGCAGCAGTGCCTGGTGGTTGCCCACTTCGACGATCTGTCCGTGCGACAGCACCACGATGCGGTCGGCACGTTCGATGGTGGACAGGCGGTGGGCGATGACGAAGGTGGTGCGGCCCTGCATCAGGCGATCCAGCGCCGCCTGCACGGCGCGTTCGGACTCGGTATCCAGCGCCGAGGTGGCTTCGTCCAGGATCAGGATGGGCGCATCCTTGTAGATGGCGCGGGCAATGGCTACACGCTGGCGCTGACCGCCGGACAGGCGCGAGCCGTTGTCACCGATACGCGTCTGCAGGCCTTCCGGCAAGCCCGCCACCACATCGTTGAGGTGCGCGGCCTCGACGGCTGCGGCCACGCGCGCTGCGTCGGGGCTGGGGTCGCCATAGGCGATGTTGGCGGCCAGGGTGTCATCGAAGAGCACCGTGTTCTGGTTCACCATCGCGATCTGCTGGCGCAGGCTGGGCAGGGAGATGGTTTCGATGGGGCGGCCGTCGAGCAGGATTTCACCCGAGGTGCTGGAATAGAAGCCGGGGATGAGGCTCACCAGGGTGGACTTGCCACCGCCGGACATGCCCACGAAGGCGATGGTCTCGCCCGCTTCGACCTGCAGGTTGAGGTTCTTCAGCGCCAGTTGCTCGTGGCCCGGATAGGCGAAGCTGACATCGACGAAGTCCAGCTTGCCGGTCGCGCGTGCGGTCAGTGGCTGGCCGGTGGTGCGTTCGGTGGTCTTGTCGATCAGGTTGTAGACTTCTTCGGCAGCGGCCATGCCGCGTTGCAGGGGGCCGTTGATTTCGGCCAGCTGCTTCAACGGTGCCAGCAGCATCAGCATGGCGGTGATGAAGGAGACGAAGCCGCCCACGGTGATCTGGCCGTTGCCGGACTGGATCAGGGCCATCACGATGACGATCGCCACTGCGGTGGCGGTCATGAGCTGGGTGATGGGAACGGTGGAGGCAAAGGCGGCCGTCATGCGCATGGTGTAGCTGCGCAGGTTCTCGGCGCGACGATGGAAGCGCTCCTTCTCGTAGTCCTGGCCGCCGAAGATCTTGATGACCTGCTGGGCGCGGGTGGTTTCCTCGATGACCTGGGTCATCTCGGCGTTGACGTTGAGCGAATCACGGTTCAGTTTCTTGAGGCGCTTGCCGGTGGTGCGCACCACGATGGTCACCAGCGGCAGCAGGACCAGGGTGACGATGGTCAGCACCCAGTTCAGGTACAGCAGCCAGGCCAGCAGGCCTAGCACGGTCAGTGCCGAACGCAGGATGGAGGTGAAGACCTTGGTCACCATGTCGATGATCTGCTGCACTTCGAACATCATCGAATTGATCACCTTGCCCACCGTATTGGTGGCATAGAACTGCACCGGCAGGTCCAGCATGCGGGCGAACATCTGGCGGCGCAATTCGTTGAGGATGCGGGTGGACACCCAGGTCATCATGTAAGAACTGGTAAAGGTGGCGATGCCGCGGATGAAGAAGATGCCGATCACCGCCGCCGGCACCAGCCAGAGCGAGAAGGTTGGCTTGCCCACGAAGCCCTTGTCCAGCAGCACCTGGAAGATGTAGGGCACTACCGGTTCGGTGGCGGCGGTGACGATCATGGCGATGAATGCCACGGCCAGCCGCTTCTTGTAGGGCAAGTGCAGGGCCGCCAGGCGTTTCATGTTGTAGGACAGCATCGGGAGAATCCTTGCGTGCAGGTAATGCGGGTAACGAAAAGGTGAGATTATGCCGTGTTCGCCGGTCCAGCAGGCTGTTGCCGTGCCAATGACCACAGGATGACCCCCAGGAAGGCGAACATCATCACGCCATTGTTGTGTGTCAGGAAAGCCTGGGTCAGCCCGAAGGCCAGGTAACTCAGCATGAGCATCATGCCGGCGCCGGCGGCCATACGAGCCTCGATGCTCCTGCCAGGGACGGCCCGCCCGGCAAACAGCCGCAATGGCAGCAGGTACAGCACCAACACGGCCAGCAGGCCGGGGATGCCATGCTTGACCAGGGCATCCAGGTATTCATTGTGGAGATGGGTATGCTCTGCCACCGAGTCCGATGCCAGGCCCTCTTCGACCATGTGCTGCTTGGCCTGCATCATGCCTTCCTTGCCGAAGCCCAGCAGCAGGTGGCGGGGCGCCAGGTACAGGCCCACACGCAGCATCTCCAGGCGCGCGCCCACCGAGGACTGGGCATCGGCGTGTTGGAGGTAACCGCCGGCCTCGCTCACGGCCTGCCGGTAGCGTGCGGTCAGCGGCGAATGGGGTAGCAGCGCCAGTACCGCCAGTGCGACCAGAGCGAGCACGGCTGGCTTGAGCAGGCGCCGGGCCTGGCCGGCACGTATCAGCAGGTATGCGGCCAGGATCGCGCAGAAGGGCAGGGCCAGCCAGCTGCCGCGGCTGCCGCTGAGCAGCGTGGCGACCAGGGCCATCAGAACGCCGGTGGCATGCAGCAGTTTCCAGCGCAGCCCGTGGCCCAGCGCCAGCGCACGCGCCAGCCCATAGGCCGACAGTACCGCCAGCAGCGCGCTGATGTTGCCGTACTGGATCGGATTGGTACTGCCGCCCGGACGGTCCATGCCCCAGGCCAGCCATTGCCACAGACTCAACAGCCCGGCGCCGATGGCGCCGACCGCCGCACCCGACCACAGCGCGCCCGGCCGGGGCGGGAACGTGCACAGCAGCAGCAGTGCCGGGATCGCCAGCAGGAAGCGCAAGGGCGCATCGTATTCCCGCCCCGGTGCGTGATGTATCAGGTTCAGGGCCACATGCAACAGGAAATAGAAGCCCAGGGCGGCGATGAACAGGTAATCCGGAGCTGCCAGGCGGAGGCGGGGAGAGGCGGGCCGCAACAATACCGTCGCACCCAGCACCAGCATCCCCGCACCCAGGGAAAAACCGCTTGCGATGACCAGCGAAATTGCCGACAGCAGGAAGACAGCCAGTGAGGTATAGGTGGGCATGGAAAGCGAAAGAACGCGCAGGCGGGCCGCGAAGTGCGCATTGTAATCGATGCGCTGCGGCCATCGCCTTGCGCCGGGGCGTGGTGCCCGGCAATTCTGCGATACGTGTTGCGCCCGTCCGCGCCGGACGACCTGGGGCCGGATCACATCAGGATGATGTCGTACTGCTCCTGCTGATAATCGCTCTGGACCTGCAGTGACACCGGCTTGCCGATGAAGTCCCCCAGCATGGCCAGGTGCTGCGACTCTTCTTCCAGGAACATGTCCACCACCACCTGTGAGGCCAGGATCCGGAATTCACGGGGGTTGAACTGCTTGGCTTCGCGCATGACCTCGCGCAGGATCTCGTAGCACACCGTCCGCGGCGTCTTGACCTGGCCGCGCCCCTTGCAGGCCGGGCAGGTCTCGCACAGGATGTGGGCCAGCGATTCGCGGGTGCGCTTGCGCGTCATCTCCACCAGGCCCAGCGTGGAGAAGCCCGACACCGAGATCTTGGTGCGGTCGCGTTGCAGCGCCTTGCCCAGTTCGGCCAGCACCGCCTGGCGGTGCTCCGTGCTCTCCATGTCGATGAAGTCCAGGATGATGATGCCGCCCAGGTTGCGCAGCCGCAGCTGGCGGGCAATGGCATGTGCCGCTTCCAGGTTGGTCTTGAAGATGGTGTCGTCGAAGTTGCGACCATTGACGAAGCTGCCGGTGTTGACGTCGATGGTGGTCATCGCCTCAGTCTGGTCGACGATCAGGTAACCGCCCGACTTCAGGTCCACCCGACGTCCCAGGGCGCGTTCGATTTCCTCTTCCACGCCATACAGGTCGAACAAAGGGCGCTCGCCGCGATAGTGCATCAGCTTGGGCAGCACCGAGGGGGTATAGATGGCGCCGAACTCCTGCAGCATGTGGAAGTTCTCGCGTGAATCGACCTGGATGGTGGCGGTCTGGTCGGACACGAAGTCACGCAGCACGCGCTGGGCCAGCGACAGGTCCTGATGCAGCAGCGTGGGCGCCGGCTTGGTCTTGGCTTGCTTGATGATGGTGGCCCAGGTGGTGCGCAGGTATTCGACGTCCATCTGCAGGTCGGCGTCGGAGGCATCCTCGGCCATGGTGCGGATGATGAAGCCGCCTTTTTCCTCGGCCGGCAGCAGGGCTTGCACCTTGCTGCGCAAGAGCTCGCGCTCGGCTTCGTTCTCGATGCGCTGGGAAATGCCGATGTGCTTGTCCTGCGGCAGGTAGACCAGCATGCGCCCGGCAATGGAGATCTGCGTGGACAGGCGCGCACCCTTGGTGCCGATCGGGTCCTTGATCACCTGTACCGTGATGGTCTGGCCGTCGTGCAGCAGTTTCTCGATGGGGATGGCAGGCGCGTTCTGACCGTCATGCGGACGGGCTTCCCAGATGTCGGCCACGTGCAGGAAGGCGGCGCGCTCCAGGCCGATGTCGATGAAGGCTGACTGCATGCCCGGCAGCACCCGGACCACCTTGCCCAGGTAGATGTTGCCGGCCAGGCCGCGCGAGAGAGTGCGCTCGATGTGCAACTCCTGCACGGCCCCTTGCAGGATCAGCGCAACCCGCGTCTCCTGCGGCGTGATGTTGATGAGGATGTCTTCGCTCATAGGATTCGAACGCCCGCTTGTTGTAGTAGTTGAGCCGTCTCGAATAGCGGCAGTCCCATGATACCGGAATGACTGCCCACGATATTGCTGATGAACACCGATGCCAGGCCCTGGATGCCATAAGCGCCGGCCTTGTCGTAGGGTTCGACGGTATTGCAGTAGGCGGCGATGGCCTCGGCGGTGAGCGGCGCGAAACTGACATCGGACTGCTGCACGATCTGCCAGACCTCGGTTTCCACGCCCAGCGTCACGCCCACGGCCACACTGGTCAGGACCTGGTGCGTACGGCCGGAGAGCAGGGTGATCATGCGCACCGCCTCGTCATGGTCGGCCGGCTTGCCCAGGATCAGGTCGTCCACCACCACGGTGGTATCGGCCGACAGCAGCGGCCGGTGCGGCAACTGGCGCAGGATCATAGTCTGCTGGGCGCTGTCGAGCTTGGCGCGGGTGACGCGGGCGACGTAGTCCAGCGGGGCTTCCCCGGGCAATACGCTTTCGTCGACTTCCTTGTCCGAGAGCATCAGTTCGAAATCGATGCCGATCTGGCGCAGCAGTTCGCGGCGGCGCGGGCTTTTCGAGGCGAGGTAGATTTTGTGGTCCGCTTGTTTCATTGAGCCATGCATGTCAAGGGCCGCTGCCCGGGAGGCGAGGCCGGCGGTGGACGGGTTCAGGCGCGGTGATACGGGTGGTTCTGCGTAATCGACCACGCGCGGTACAGTTGCTCGGCCAGCAGCACGCGCACCATGCCATGCGGCAAGGTCATGCTGGAGATGCGGATGAGCGTGTCGGCGCCGGCCTTGAAGCCGGGATCGAGCCCATCGGCACCGCCGATGACGAAGGCCACGTCGCGGCCATCCTGCTGCCACTGGACCAGTTGCTGCGACAACTGCACCGAGGTCCAGTCGCGTCCGCGCTCGTCCAGCGCAATCACGCGCGCGCCCTTGGGCAGCGCGGCTTCGATCTTTTCGCGTTCCTGTGCCATCACGGTCTCGGCCGTGCGGCTGCCGGAGCGTTCGACGGGTTTGATTTCCTTCAGGATGATCCGGCATTCCGGTGGCATGCGCTTGGCATACTCCTGGAAGCCGGTCTCGATCCACGCCGGCATCTTGTGGCCGACGGCAGCAATCACCAGTTGCATCAAGCCTTGCTGGTGCGCTTGGCGGCCGGCTTCTTGGCGGTCTCGCTCTTGGCGGGCGCCACGCGCACGGTCTTGCCGGTCGGGGTCTTGGGGGCAGCGGTTCTGCTACGGGTGGTCGCAGCCTTGGGCGCGGCGGTCTTGCTGCCGGCAGCGGTGCGGGTGGTGGTGGTCTTGGCGGCGGTGGTCTTGCTGCCGGTAGTGCGCGTGGTCTTGGTGGCAGCAGTCTTGGCACCGGTAGCGCCCGTGGTACGGGTGGTACGGGTCGTGCCGGCTGCAGCGCGGGTGCCGGTGGTGGTGCTGGTCGAGGTGGCGCGCGGCTTGCGGGCCGGCTTCTTCGGTGCATCCTCGTCGTCGTCCAGGGCCTGGCTGGCTTCGACCGCTTCGGCTTGGGCACGCGTACGGCGGATCTTGGGGGCCGGCTCCTCGTCGGCGGCAGCGCGCTTGGCGGAGGCCGAGGTACCGGTGCGCTTGGCCGCGCCCAGCTTGACTTCCTTGTCGCCCCAGATTTCTTCCAGGCGGTAGTAGGTGCGGATGGCCGGCTGCATGATGTGCACGATCATGTCACCCAGGTCGACCAGCACCCATTCGCCGGTGTCTTCGCCTTCGATGCTCACGACGTTGCCGCCCTTGGCCTTGACCTTGTCGCGCACCGAGGCGGCCAGCGCCTTGGTCTGGCGGTTCGAGGTACCGGAGGCGATCGCCACGCGGTCGAACAGGCTGGTCAGGTGGGTGGTGTCATAGATGCGGATTTCTTGCGCCTTGACGTCTTCCAGAGCGTCCACGACCAGGGTTTGCAGTTTTTTGATGTCCATTATTGAGTTCGGTACAGATGTTGTTGTTCGATATAGTCTAGCACCCTGCCCGGGATCAGCGAATCGGGTCGGATGCCGCGTTGCAGCTGGGCACGGATTTCAGTCGACGAGATATCGACCGCCAGCCCGAGGGCCAGGTAGCCGTATCCGTGCGTGGTGCTGCGGATCTCTTGCGGCGCAGCGTTGCGCCGCTTGAATTCTTCCCTCACGGCCGGCGGCACGTGGGCGTCGGCCAGCTCGAAACCGGGCCGAGAGGCGGCACACAGGTGCGCCAGTTCAAACAGTTCCTGCCAGTGCTGCCAGGTGTCCAGGTGCTGCAGCTGGTCGGCGCCCATCAGGAACACGATGGACACCTCCGGCCCCAGTTCGGCACGCAGGGCGCGCAGGGTATCGATGGTATAGGTCGCGCTGGCGCGGCGGATTTCCTGCTCATCGATGACCACCGGCACCCGCTGGCGATCGAAGGCCAGGCGCACCATCTCCACCCGGTCCGCCGGCGCGGCTTGCAGACCGTGCTTTTGCCACGGGTTGCCGGTGGGAATGACGCGCAATTCGTCCGGATGCAGCAGATCCACGAAGTGCTCGGCCAGCTTGACATGCCCATTGTGGACAGGATCGAAGCTGCCGCCAAGCACGGCAATGCAGCGCTGCGCCGCGGGCGGCGCCATTACAGCCATTCCTTGTGGACCAGGAAGTCCGAATACAGTGCGGCCTCCGGGCTGCCGGCTTCCGGGTGCCAGTCATAGCGCCATTTCACCAGCGGTGGCATGGACATCAGGATGGATTCGGTGCGGCCTCCCGACTGCAGCCCGAACAGGGTGCCACGGTCGAAGACCAGGTTGAATTCCACGTAGCGTCCGCGACGATAGGCCTGGAAGTCACGCTCGCGTTCGCCATAGGGCGTCTCGCGGCGGGCCGCCACGATGGGCAGGTAGGCCTCCAGGAAGGCGTCCCCCACGCTGCGCTGCATGGCAAAGGCCTGCTCGAAGGGCAGGGCGTTGAAATCGTCGAAGAAGATGCCGCCCACGCCACGCGGCTCCTTGCGGTGCTTCAGGTAGAAATACTCATCGCACCAGGTCTTGAAGCGCGGGTACAGATCGTCGCCGTATGGCTGCAGCGCATCGCGACAGGTGCGGTGGAAATGGCGGGCGTCATCCTCGACCCCGTAGTAGGGCGTCAGGTCCATGCCGCCGCCGAACCACCAGACCGCTTCTTCTCCCTCTGCATGGGTGGTGAAGAAGCGCACGTTCATGTGCACCGTCGGGATATAGGGATTGCGCGGATGCAGCACCAGCGACACCCCCATGGCTTCCCAGGCACGGCCGGCCAGCTGCGGGCGGTTGGCGGCTGCCGACGGCGGCAGGTTCTTGCCCATCACGTGCGAAAAGCCCACGCCGCCGCGCTCCAGCAGGTTTCCTTCTTCCAGCAGGCGCGAAGTGCCGCCGCCGCCTTCCGGACGTTCCCACGAATCCGACAGGAAGGCCTTGCCATCGGCGGCTTCCAGGGCCGCGACGATGCGCTGTTGCAGGTCTTGCAGGTAGGCCTTGACGGCGGCGGTGTGGGTGGAGGCGTTGGAATGGGTGGTCACGGCGGGTCGCTCTGGTGCACGGTTACTGGGCGGAAATGCGTTCCAACCCGCGATTGTACCTTGCCCGCCCCTTCGTGGGGCGGCAAAAGCCGGTCCGTCAGGCGCCACGGACCGGCGGTGTGGGGCGTTAGCCTCAGGTTTGCGGTGGTTGCGCCAGCGGCACGGCCACCTGGTAGGTAGCCGGTGCCGGCCAGCCTTCCTTCAGGCAGACCTCGGCGATGGCATTCTGCACATCGGTATAGACCTGGCCGAAATTGGGTGTCGGGGCATGTACGCGCAGGGCGATCAGGGTGCCGGTGGCGTTGAATTCCTGGATCACGATGCCCGGTGCCGGCGTCTGCAGCACATTGGGAATGGCCTTGATGCGCTCGGTCAGCTTGGCGATGGCCACCTGGGGATCGACGCTGTAGGCAATCTGGCAACGCAGGTCGGTGCGGCGCGTGGCATTGACGTTGTAGTTGATGATGTTTTCCGAGAACAGCTTGTTGTTGCCGATGATCACGCGCAGGTTGTTGTCGGTGGTGATGATGGTGGTCACCAGGCCGATGTCGGAAACCGTTCCGGTCTGCCCGGCGGCGGTGATGTAGTCGCCCACCTTGAAGGGACGCAGCACCACCAGGAAGATGCCGGCCGCGAAGTTCGACAGCAGGCCCGACCAGGCCACGCCCAGCGCCACGCCGACCGCGCCGATCATGGCGGCAAAGGAGGTGGTGGGAATGCCGCAGACTTCCAGGATGCCCATCACCAGCAGGATGCGCAGGATCACGTGCATGGCCGAGCTGGCGTAGTTGATCAGGGTGGTCTCGAACTGGCGCGCGGTCAGCACCCGGCGCACCACCTTGGACAGGGTGTTGATGAACATGCCGCCGATGATCCAGATGGCGATGGCGGCGATTACCTTCAGGCCGAATGGCACCAGGTAGAGGTTGATGAGGGTGTCGAAGTTGAGCAGGTGTTCAGGCATCGGGGCTTCCTTTTCTTCGGTGGTGGCGTGTCGTGCTTAGTCTGCCGGCATGGGCTTTTGTTGCAGTCGGCGGGCGGCGTGCATGAAGCATAAAGCGACTGTCCCCCGCAACACACCGGGCGTTGCGGGGGACAGTGGGTCGTACGGTGTTCGGCTTAGCGCTTCAGGGCGCGCCAGCCGATGTCGCGGCGCATCTGCGAGCCGGCGAAGTGGATCAGGTCGGCGGCGTCGTAGGCGTGCTTCTGCGCGACTTTCACGCTGTCACCCAGGCCCACCACGCACAGCACGCGGCCACCCGAGGTGGTCAGCTTGTCGCCGGTCAGGGTGGTGCCGGCGTGGAAGGTCACGCAATCGACGGTTTCGGCCGGGATGTCGGTGATCAGGTCGCCACGGCGCGGTTCTTCCGGATAACCGTGGGCGGCCATCACCACGCCCAGCGCGGTGCGGCGATCCCATTCCAGCTCGACCTTGTCCAGCGTGCCGGTCACAGCGTGTTCGAACACCGTCAGCAGATCGGTCTTCAGGCGCGCCATGATGGGCTGGGTTTCAGGGTCGCCCATGCGGCAGTTGAATTCCAGCGTCTTGGGGTTGCCTTCGGCGTCGATCATCAGGCCGGCATACAGGAAGCCGGAGAAGGGGATGCCATCCTTGGCCATGCCCTGCACGGTCGGCACGATGATTTCGCGCATCACGCGGGCATGCAGCGCCGGAGTCACGATGGGGGCAGGGGAGTAGGCACCCATGCCGCCGGTATTGGGACCCTGGTCGTTGTCCTGCAGGCGCTTGTGGTCCTGGCTGGTGGCCAGCGGCAGGATGTTCTTGCCGTCCACCATGACGATGAAGGAAGCCTCTTCGCCGGCCAGGAATTCCTCGATCACCACGCGTGCACCGGCATCGCCCAGCTTGTTGTCGGAGAGCATCATGTCCACCGCCGAATGCGCCTCTTCCAGCGTCATGGCGACCACCACGCCCTTGCCGGCGGCCAGGCCGTCGGCCTTGATGACGATGGGGGCGCCCTTCTTGGCGATGTAGTCATGCGCGGCCGCCACGTCCGAGAAGGTCTGGTACTCGGCAGTGGGAATGGCATGGCGCTGCATGAAGGCCTTGGCGAAGTCCTTGGAGCTTTCCAGTTGCGCCGCTTCCTTGGTGGGGCCGAAGATCTTCAGGCCACGGGCGCGGAAGACGTTGACGATGCCGGCTGCCAGCGGGCCTTCCGGGCCGACCACGGTCAGCGCCACGTGTTCCTGCTCGACGAAGTCGGCCAGGGCCACCGGATCGGTGATGGCGATGTTCTGCAGGCGCTCGTCGAGTGCGGTGCCACCGTTGCCGGGAGCGACGTAGACCGTCTGGATGCGCGGCGACTTGGCGATGGCCCAGGCCAGCGCATGTTCACGGCCACCGGAGCCAACAACTAGGATTTTCATGGGATAGGGAGGTAAAAGTGGCGAATGGGCGAAATGGGCAAAAGCGGAGAATTATTCTTCGATCACGGCGTTGGTATAGAGCTCCTGGGTGTCGTCCAGGTTCTCCAGCGCATCCAGCAGTTTCTGCATCCTGACGCCGTCTTCGCCTGCGAACACGGTTTCGGTGGCAGGCTTCATGGTGATCTCGGCGACTTCGGCCTTGAAGCCGGCAGCTTCCATGGCGGCCTTGACGGCGGCGAAGTCGTTGGGCGCGGTCAGCACTTCGATGCCGCCTTCCTCGTCGGTGACCACATCTTCGGCGCCGGCTTCCAGGGCCGCTTCCATGATGGCGTTCTCGTCAGTGCCGGGGGCGTACATCAGCTGGCCGCAGTGCTTGAAGAGGAAGGCCACCGAGCCTTCGGTCCCCATGTTGCCGCCGAACTTGGAGAAGGCGTGGCGTACTTCGGCCACGGTGCGCACGCGGTTGTCGGTCATGCAATCGACGATGATGGCCGCGCCGTTGATGCCGTAGCCCTCATAGCGCACTTCCTCGTAGTTCACGCCGTCCAGGGCGCCGGTGCCACGCTGGATGGCACGGGTCACGTTGTCCTTGGGCATGTTGGCGTCGGAGGCGCGGTCCACCGCCAGGCGCAGGCGCGGGTTGGCGTCCGGGTCGCCGCCACCCATGCGGGCAGCCACGGTGATTTCCTTGATCAGGCGGGTCCAGATACGACCACGCCTTTCGTCCTGACGGCCTTTACGGTGCTGAATATTGGCCCATTTGCTGTGTCCAGCCATGTTGAATCTTCCTGCAAGATGGTGAGGGCAGAACCGTCCCTGTGCGGCAATCCGTGATGATCGGCAGGCGCTGCGGCAGGGCCGGCAGGCGCGGACGACGGATCGGCGCGGACGGGGACAAGGTTCGGACAGGACCGATAATGCTTTCCTGCCGCCATGTTCTGACTATAATCGGGCGGGCATTTTACCATACCGCCACCCTGTGATTTTTGCCTTCGAAGCCGAGTTGACATGATTAATCCCCTTCCCATTGCCACCCATTCCGGCGGGCAACTGTGCCTGCTGCCGCAACTGGCCAATCGCCACGGCTGCATTACCGGCGCCACCGGCACCGGCAAGACGGTGACCCTGCAGGTGCTGGCCCAGGCGCTGTCCGATATCGGCGTGCCGGTGTTCATGGCCGACGTCAAGGGTGACCTGTCCGGCCTGGGCAAGGCCGGCAGTGCTTCGCCCAAGACCACCGCACGCCTGGCCCAGCTGGGCCTGCCCGAACCGGCCTGGGCCGCGGCCCCGGTCGCCTTCTGGGATGTCTATGGCGAAAAGGGCCATCCGGTACGCGCCACCATTTCCGACATGGGGCCGCTGATGCTGGCTCGCATGCTCAACCTGAACGACACCCAGCAGGGCGTGCTGCAACTGGTGTTCAAGATCGCCGACGACCATGGCCTGCTGCTGCTCGACACCAAGGACCTGCGCGCCATGCTGCAGCATGTGGGCGAGAACGCCGCTCAGTTCAAGACAGAATACGGCAACATCTCGGCCGCCAGCGTGGGTGCCATCCAGCGCGGCCTGATCGCCATCGACGAGCAGGGCGGCGACCAGTTCTTCGGTGAACCGATGCTCAACATCGAGGACTGGATGCAGACCGACGCCCAGGGGCGCGGCATCATCAACATCCTGGCTGCGGACCGGCTCATGAACGCGCCGCGCCTGTATTCCACCTTCCTGCTGTGGATGCTCTCGGAACTGTTCGAACACCTGCCCGAAGTGGGCGACCTGGACAAGCCCAAGATGGCCTTCTTCTTCGACGAAGCCCACCTGCTCTTCGACGAAGCCCCCAAGCCACTCCTGCAGAAGATCGAACAGGTGGTGCGCCTGATCCGCTCCAAGGGCGTGGGCGTCTATTTCGTCACCCAGAACCCGCTGGACATTCCCGACACCGTGCTGGGCCAGCTCGGCAATCGCGTACAGCACGCCCTGCGCGCCTATACCCCGCGCGACCAGAAGGCCGTCACGGCGGCGGCCGAGACCTTCCGTCCCAATCCCATGCTCAATACCGCCAAGGCCATCACCGAGCTGGGCGTGGGCGAGGCGCTGGTGTCCTTCCTCGATGAAAAGGGCCGGCCCAACGTGGTCGAGCGCGGCTATGTGCTGACCCCGGCTTCGCAGATCGGCCCGGTCACCGATGACGAGCGCCGGGCGCTGATCGCGTCGTCGCTGGTGGCCGGCGTCTATGAACAGGTGATCGACCGCGAATCGGCCTATGAGCGCCTCAAGGGCCGCGCCGTGCAGCAACCGCAAGCCGCCCCGCAAGCCTCGCCCCAAACAGCCCCGGCCCCTGCTCCCGCCGCTCCGGTGGACGACAACGCCTGGGGGGCGTCAGCCGGCCGCAGCGCGCCGTCGCCGACGACGTCATCGCGTCCCGCCGGGGGCACCCGCATGTCGCCCCGCCAGCCGCAGCCACAGCAGCAACCGGCCCCGCAACAGAACGACGGCGGCGGCCTGGGCGATCTGTTGAAGGATGCCGCCGGCGGCATCTTCGGTAATGGCGGTGGCGGCAATCGCCGCAGCGATTCGCCCCTGCAGGCGATGGTCAAGTCGGCCGCCCGCAGCATCGGTTCGCAGGTCGGTCGCGAACTCATTCGTGGCGTACTGGGTTCGCTGATGAAGAAGCGCTGATGCGCCCGCGCCCGACCGTCCCCGGCGGAGGGCGGGCGCAGGCATTACAATCGCGGCCATGACAGCCGCCACCTCCCACTCCACGCCGCGCCAGGTTTTCCTGGGCGGCCTCCTGCTCGCCATCGTCGGCGCCATCTTCTTTTCCGCCAAGGCCATCGTGGCCAAGCTGATGTACCGCTACCAGGTCGATGCGGTCATGGTGATCACGCTGCGCATGCTCTTTTCCTTCCCCATGTTCGCCGTCGTGGCGATCTGGAAGGCCCGCACCCAGCCGCCGCTGGCGCGGGCCGACTACCTGCGCATCGTGGTGCTGGGGCTGATGGGCTATTACCTGTCGAGCTTCCTCGACTTCCTCGGCCTGCAATACATCTCCGCCGGGCTGGAACGGCTGATCCTGTTCCTCACGCCGTCCTTCGTGATGCTGATCGCCTTTTTCTTCTTCAAGCGCAAGGTCGGCTGGATCGAATGGGCGGCCTTGCTGGTGTCCTACTTCGGTACCGTGCTGGTGTTGCAGCACGACCTGCACACCGGTGGCAGCGACGTCCTCCTCGGCAGCGCCCTGGTACTGGGCTCGGCCTTCAGCTATTCGATCTACCTGATTTCCTCCGGCGAACTGGTGCGCCGGGTTGGCGCGATGCGACTGGTGGCCTATGCCATGTGCGTCTCCAGCGTGGCCTGCGTGATCCAGTTCTTCGTGCTGCGGGCACCGGCCGAGCTGTTCACGCAGGTAGCCCCGGTGTACCAGCTTTCACTTTTCAATGCGGTGTTCTGCACGGTATTGCCGGTATTCCTGACCATGGTGGCGGTGGCCCGCATCGGCGCGCCCACGGCGGCGCAGGCCGGCCTGGTCGGGCCGGTATCCACGCTCTTCATGGGCGCGGCGCTGCTGGACGAACCCATCACCGGCATCCAGCTGGTCGGCACCGCGCTGGTGCTGGCCGGCATGTGGCTGCTGTCGCGCAAGAAGCGCTAAGGCGTTCTATACTGCCCCACCGGAACTGAAGTTCCAGACATACCGCTCACCGAAAATCAAGGAGACCCAGATGGCAAAAGCAATCCGCATGAGCAAGACCGGCGGCCCCGAGGTGATGGAATACGTGGACGTCGAAGTCGGCCAGCCCGGGCCGGGCGAAGTCCGCATCCGCCACGCCGCCGTCGGCCTGAACTTCATCGATTGCTATTTCCGCTCCGGTCTCTATCCGCAACCGTTGCCTGCCGGCCTGGGCCAGGAGGGCGCCGGCACCATCGAAGAACTGGGCGCCGGCGTGACCGGCTTCCAGGTCGGTGACCGGGTGGCCTATGCCGGGCGCCCCAACGGCGCTTATGCCGAAGAGCGCGTGATGCCGGCCGATATCCTGGTCAAGCTGCCCGACGCGATCAGCTTCGACACGGCTGCGGCCATGATGCTGCAGGGCATGACCGTGCAATACCTGCTGCGCCAGACCTATGCGCTGCAACCGGGCGACACCATCCTGTTCCATGCCGCCGCCGGCGGCATCGGCCTGATCGCCTGCCAGTGGGCCCGTGCGCTGGGCGTGAATCTGATCGGTACCGTCAGCAGCGAGGAGAAGGCGGCCCTGGCCAAACAGCACGGCGCGGCCCATGTGATCAACTACAAGACCGAAAACTTCGTCGAACGCGTCAAGGACATCACCGGCGGGCGTGGCGTGCAGGTGGTGTATGACTCCATCGGCAAGGACACTTTCATCGGCTCCCTGGATTGCCTGCGTCCACGCGGCATGATGGTCAGTTTCGGCAATGCCTCCGGTCCGGTGGCGCCGTTCGGGGTGTCCGAACTGGCTTCGCGTGGCTCGTTGTTCCTGACCCGGCCTTCGCTGGGCAACTACACCTCCACCCGCGCCGAACTGGACGCCACCGCCGGCGACCTGTTCGACATGGTCCAAAGCAACAAGATCAGCATCGAGATCAACCAGCGCTACGCCTTGAAGGACGTGGCCCAGGCGCATGCCGACCTGGAGGGGCGCAAGACCACCGGCTCCACCATCCTGATCCCCTGATCCGCCATCTCACCGACCAGGAGCCGCCATGGACCAGCCTCGCCACGATCCCGGCAGCCGTAATCCCATGGATCATCCGCCCGAGCAGGAAAGCGGCGCCGACGGCTCGCCCAAGTTCGGGCGGCTGTTGGCGGTGCTGATCTGTGCGGTACTGCTGATCGTCGTCATCACCTTCGCGAGCGAAGCCTACTTTTCATAGCGAACTCGAAATTCTTCGGTGTGAATCTCGCAAGATATCCATAAATCACATCAACAATGCGCCAATAGCGCATTTCTTCCCGTCTTGATCGTCAAATGCAGCCTCTGCGCCTGCGCGAATATTCGCGTCGGCGCCGTCAGGGGCGAACATTTTGACGGGAGTGGGAGATGGGATGGAAATGGCACCGGGGCCGCTATAGCGGCGCACCCGGTTATCCGTGGCGGATCTGGGGCCTGGTCCTGTTGCTGTGCGCAGGTGCGGTGGCAGCTGCGCCGGGCAATATGGGCAGCAGCGGCAGCGCAATCACCCGGACCAGCGCACACGGCGTTCCCGGGGTCAGCGAGACCGAGATCATCCTCGGCCAGTCGGCGCCGTTTTCCGGTCCGGCCGGCGAGCTTGGACGGGATTTCCAGGAGGGGGCGCAAAGCTACTTTGCCCGGGTCAATGCGCGTGGCGGCGTCTACGGCCGTCGCGTCAGGCTGCTGAGCCTGGACGATCGCTACGAACCCGAGCGGGCACTGGCCAATACCCAGCAACTGATCTGGCGCGACAAGGTGTTCGCCCTGTTCGGCTACTCCGGCACACCCACGGTACTGGCGGCATTGCCGGTCATCCGCGAGGCCGGCATTCCCCTGTTTGCACCGCTGTCGGGCTCGTCTGCGCTGCGCCAGCCCTTCAATCGCCTGCTCTTCCACATCCGTGCCAGCTACGTCCAGGAGACCGAATTCCTGCTGCGCCAGTTGAAGAGCACCGGTCGCCGCCGTGTGGCGGTGTTCTACCAGAACGACGAACTCGGCAAGGGCCTGCTGGATATCCTGCGCCAGCGTGTGCCGCTCTACGGCCTCACGCTGGTGGGTAGCGCCGGTATCGAACGCAACAGTGATGCCGTGGCTGCGGCGGCTGCCGAGCTGGCCCGGGCGCGGCCCGACGTGGTGATCCAGGTGGTGTCCTACCAGCCAGCGGCGGCCATGATCAACCGCATGCGCGCTGGTGGTTACCTGGGCGGGTTCTCGCACTATTCCTTCGTCGGTAGCACCTCCCTGTCGGCACGCCTGAAAAACGCCGGCGTCGGCGCCGAGGTCACCCAGGTCGTGCCCTTTCCCAACAAGGCCCGCCTGCGCATCGTCTACGAATACCAGCAGGCCATGGCCCATACCCCCGGGATCGACTGCAACTTTACCGGCCTGGAAGGCTATATCGCCGCCCGCGCCCTGGTGGAAGGTCTGCGTCGCGCCGGCCGCGATCTCACTCGCGAAGGCCTGATCCGGGCGCTGGAGAGCATCGCCCCGGCCAACTACGACGGTGGTGGCTTCAGCCTGCATTTCACCCCGACCGACCACAGCGGCTCGGATTTCGTCGACCTGACCGCCATCGGCGCGGGCGGACGCTTCATCAACTAGCCGCCCCGGCCCACAGGGCCGGGGCGGGTTTGCGCTACACTGCAGCCTTCGGCCGATCCGGCCTTCTCTCATCCGCCTCAAGGATTTGCCGTGACTGCTAGCCGCTATGCCACGCTTGCCGCTGCTCCATATTCGGGCGTGGCGCTGATCGCCGCCTGCTCGGCAGGCTTCCTGTGGGGGACTGGCGCGCTGGTGGTCAATATCCTGATCGCCCGCTACGGCTTTGCCCCGGGCGATATCTCCTTCTGGCGCTTCGCCGTCGGCGCGATCTTCCTGTGCCTGATCTTCGGCACCCGCATCCACCTGCCCACCTTGCGTACGCTGCTCGTGCCGGTGGTGCTGGCCGGCGCCACCATGGCCGGTTACGTGCTGTGCTGGTTCCTCGGCATCGAACGCATCGGCGCGGCGATTCCGACCTTGATTGCGCTCTGCCTGCCGCCGGTCTTTTCCACCCTGATCGCGCTGGCGCGCGGGCAGGAGCGGCTGGACCTGTCACTGGCGGTGATCCTGACCGCCGCCCTGGGCGGCACCGTGCTGATCGTCGCCCGTCATGGCGGGATGGGGGAGGCCGGTCAGGCTGACCTCATCATCGGCCTGCTGTGCTCGGTGGCCTCGGCGCTGCTCTATACCGGCTTCACGCTGGTCAGCGGGCGTCTGTCATCAGCCCTGGGCGCCGGGCAGGCGGCCACCTGCCTGACCGTGGTGGCCGCGCTGGTGATGGGCCTGACGACTCTCGCGCGTCCCCTGCAGTGGCCGTCCGGCATTCCTCCGCAAGCCTGGTTCCTCTATCTCGGGGTAGTCACGGCGGCGCTGGCACTGCTGGTCTTCAGCTGGGGCGCGGCGCGCCTCACACCCACTGCCTTGACGGTGGCCACCCTGATCGAACCGCTGACCGCGGTCGTGCTCTCCGCGCTGCTGCTGGGTGAACGACTGGGCGCCAGTCAATGGGCCGGCGGCGTGCTGCTGCTGTTGAGCATCTGGGGACTGGGGCGGAGGCTGTCGCGTCCCACCCCATCAGAGCAAACCTAGTCGACCGGCTGCCCGTCCTTGTCCACCTTGATGCGGATGCGGCGCGTCACGCCACTCGGGCCGGGGAAGTCCTCGAAGGCCGAGCGCACCATGTAGGGCATGGCCGCCGCCAGTCCGGCGCGATTGCCTTCGCTGTCTACCACCACGTCGAACAGTTTCCTGCCGTCGGCCACATTGCTGATGCCGATCTGCAGCCGCCTCAGGAAGACCGGGTAGCTGGTGGACTGCATGGGGCCGCCATACCAGAACGGATCATAGAATGGACCGTAGGGACCATAGAAGCCGAACGGCCGTGGCCCGAAGCGTCCCCAGCCCGGTGCCGGGCCGTAGAAGAAGGGATCGTAGGCCGGCCGGCTGACCACCACCTGCTCGGTATTGATGCCGTAGCTGAAGCTGACGTTGAGCTGGGCCTGTTTCGGCTGGGCCGCTTCGGTAAAGCCCAGGAACTGCAGTTCCTGCCGGATCAGGCCGGCGTAGTTCTGGTATTCCAGGTCGTTTTCCTGTGCCGGGGTGGGGGCGAAGGCATAAGCCTTGTCGTTGTCGGCCGGGGACCAGGCGTGGAAGGAGGTGACATTGCTCTCGATCACCGAGGCGCAACCGGACAGCAGCAGACCCGCCGCCGCGATGAAGGGGTAAAGCCAGCGTTTCATGAAGATGCTCCAGTGGAAAAGGCCAGGCGCCGGGCGGATGGCTGGGCTCTCTGCGGACGCCAGGTCAATGACCAGGGCCGCCGGGAAGCAGTAGGACAAGGGGCCGGGACTTTCTATCCCGGGCGCACCGTCCGGCCGCTTCCTGCGCAGTGCTGCCCCATCCTGGGGCGTGCGCCACGGTCGCTATTGTAGTGCCGCCGTGCTCCCTTGGCGAACCATGGCGGTCGGCGGTGGTCTTTCACCGGACGCGTCCCCGATTCCCGGCTGGTTTTTCAGCCCGTTTTCAGCCCGATAGCATCCGCGTGATGCGGGATGATTGGTAAAATCGGGTTTTTGCTGCACCTGATTTAGATTGCGACTGTCGTCGCCTTCATCTCACCTCATCTCCATTATCCCCATTTCCACTCTGGACAGGCCTCCATGCGCACCGATACGCCTCAGACGATCTACCGTAAAGATTACGCCGCTCCCAACTATCTGGCCGACACCGTCGAGATGGGCTTCGACCTCGATCCCGCCGACACCCGCGTGGCCACCCGTATCACGATGACCCGCAACCCGGCCGCCAAGGGCCGCGACCTCGTGCTCTTCGGCGAGGAACTGGAACTGGTGGCCCTGCGCCTGAACGGCAAGACGCTCTCGCAAGACAAGGGGGATTTCCGTATTGCCGCCGGCGTGCTGACCATCCCCGCCGCGCCGGCCAGCGTGGAACTGGAAATCGAGACCCTGATCCACCCGGACCGCAACACCTCGCTCATGGGCCTGTATGTGTCCAATGGCAATTTCTTCACCCAGTGCGAAGCCGAGGGCTTCCGCAAGATCACCTATTTCCCCGACCGTCCGGATGTGATGGCCCGGTTCACCGTCATGCTGCGCGCCGACAAGGCCCGCTACCCGGTGCTGCTGTCCAACGGCAACCTGATCGAAGAGGGCGCGCTGCCCGATGGCCGTCACTACGCCAAGTGGGAAGACCCGTTCAAGAAGCCGTCCTATCTCTTCGCCCTGGTGGCCGGCCAGCTGGTCTGCCAGGAAGAAACCGTCCGCCTGCATTCCGGCCGCGACGCGCTGCTGCAGGTGTGGGTGGAAGAGGGCAACCTGGACAAGACCCAGCACGCCATGGATTCGCTCAAGAACAGCATCGACTGGGACGTCGAACGCTTCGGCCTGGACCTGGACCTGGAGCGCTTCATGATCGTCGCGGTGGGCGACTTCAACATGGGCGCCATGGAAAACAAGGGCTTGAACATCTTCAACACCAAGTTCGTGCTGGCCAACCCGCGTATCGCCACCGATGTGGATTTCGCCAACATCGAAGCCGTGGTCGGCCACGAATACTTCCACAACTGGACCGGCAACCGCGTCACCTGCCGCGACTGGTTCCAGCTCTCGCTGAAGGAAGGCCTGACCGTCTTCCGCGACCAGGAATTCTCGGCCGACATGATCGGCAGCGACAGCGGCCGCGCCGTCAAGCGCATCGACGACGTGCGCGTGCTGCGCCAGGCGCAGTTCCCGGAAGACGCCGGCCCCATGGCGCATCCGGTGCGCCCCGACTCCTACGTGGAAATCAACAATTTCTACACCGTCACCGTCTATGAAAAGGGCGCCGAAGTGGTGCGCATGTACCAGACCCTGCTGGGCCGCGAGGGCTTCCGCAAGGGCATGGACCTGTACTTCGAACGGCACGACGGCCAGGCCGTCACCTGCGACGATTTCCGCGCCGCCATGGCCGACGCCAATGGCCGCGACCTTTCCCAGTTCGAGCGCTGGTACAGCCAGGCCGGCACGCCGCTGCTGCAAGCCGCCGCCGACTACGATGCCAAGCGCAAGACCCTGACACTGACCCTGGAGCAAAGCTGCCCGGCCACGCCCGGCCAGAAGAAGAAACAGCCCTTCCACATCCCCGTGGCCGTCGGCCTGCTGGACGCCCAGGGCCGCGACCTGGCACTGACCCTGGAGGGGGAAAAGAAAGCCGGTGCCACCACCCGCGTACTGGAACTGACCAAGGCCAAGCAAAGCTTCCGCTTCATCAATGTCGACCAGAAGCCGGTGCCTTCGCTGCTGCGCGGCTTCTCCGCACCGGTGGTGCTGCAGTTCGACTATAGTGATGCCGAGATGGCCTTCCTGATGGCCCACGACAGCGACGCCTTCAACCGCTGGGAAGCCGGCCAGCGCCTGGCTACCCGGCGCCTGCTGAACCTCACCGTGGCCGTGCAGGCGGCACGCCAGTCCGGTCATGTGGTGGCGGTCGACACCGTGCTCAACAACCTGCAACATGATGGCGCCCTGGCCGATGCCCTGCGCGCCACCCTGCAGGACGAATCGCTGGACCCGGCCTTCCGCGAACTGGTACTGACCCTGCCGTCGGAGACCATGATCGCCGAGCAGATGGAAGTCATCGACCCGCACGCCATCCACGTGGCGCGCCAGTTCCTGCGCCGCTCGCTGGCGCGCGAACTGCGCGACGAGCTGCTGGCCGTCTACCGCAGCCACCAGACGCCGGGTGGCTACAGCCCGGATGCCGCCTCCGCTGGCCGCCGCGCCCTCAAGAATGTGGCCCTGTCCTACCTGGCCGAACTGGATGACGAAGAGGCCATGGCCCTGGCCCGCCAACAGGACGAGGATGCCAACAACATGACCGACCGCCTGGCCGCGCTGTCGGCCATCCTCAACAGCGCTGCACCCGGCAAGAGCGAGGCACTGCAGCGCTTCTATACCGAGTTCGAGCAGGAAGCCTTGGTCATCGACAAGTGGTTCACGCTGCAGGCCACGGCCCGCAATGCCGACGTCAACACCGTGCGCACCCTGACCGAACACCCGGCCTTCACCCTGAAGAACCCCAATCGCGCCCGCAGCCTGATCTTCAGCTTCTGCAACGGCAATCCGTCCGCCTTCCATGCACTGGATGGCAACGGCTATGCCTTCTGGGCCGAGCAGGTCATCGCCCTCAATGGCAGCAATCCGCAGGTCGCAGCGCGCCTGGCGCGTAGCCTGGACCGCTGGCGCAAGTACACCCCGGCGCTGCAGGAAAAGATGCGTCTGGCCCTGCAGCAGGTGGCAGGCACGCCGAAGCTGTCGCGCGACGTGGCCGAAGTGATCACCAAGGCGCTGGCCGATTGATCACCGGAAAAGATAATTCGACGATCTTTTATTTCCCTCATTCATAAATCATAAAACCACACACAAGGAAGACCATCATGAAACGTATCAGCCTCACGCAACACCTGATCGAGCAGCAGCGCCTGCACAACAAGATTCCGTCCGAACTGCGCCTGTTGATCGAAGTCGTCGGTCGCGCCTGCAAGTCGATCTCGCATGCCGTCGGCAAGGGTGCGCTGGGCGAAGTGCTGGGCAGCGCCGGCAGCGAAAACGTGCAAGGCGAAGTGCAGAAGAAGCTGGATGTGATTTCCAATGAAATCCTGCTGGAAGCCAATGAGTGGGGCGGTCACCTGGCGGCCATGGCCTCCGAGGAAATGGAGACCATCCACCGCATCCCCAACCGCTACCCCAAGGGCGAATACCTGTTGATGTTCGATCCGCTGGACGGCTCCTCCAACATCGACGTCAACGTCTCCATCGGCACCATCTTCTCCGTGCTGAAGGCACCCGACGGCATGACCGAGCCGAGCGAGCAGGACTTCATGCAGCCCGGCACCAAACAGGTCGCTGCCGGCTACGCCGTGTATGGCCCGCAGACCGTGCTGGTACTGACCACCGGCGACGGCGTGCACTGCTTCACGCTGGACCGTGAAATGGGCGCCTGGGTACTGACCCAGAAGGACATCCGCATCCCCGAGGACACCAAGGAATTTGCCATCAACGCGTCCAACGAGCGTCACTGGTTCCCGCCGGTCAAGCGCTACGTGGATGAAATGCTGGCCGGCACCACCGGTCCGCGCGGCAAGGATTTCAACATGCGCTGGATCGCCTCCATGGTGGCCGACGTGCATCGCATCCTCAATCGCGGCGGCATCTTCATGTACCCGGCCGACGCCCGCGAACCCGGCAAGCCGGGCAAGCTGCGTCTGATGTACGAAGCCAACCCGATGGCCTTCATCGTCGAACAGGCCGGTGGTGCCGCCACCGATGGTCAACAGCGCATCATGGATATCCAGCCGGAAAAGCTGCACCAGCGCGTAGCGGTGTTCCTGGGTTCCAAGAACGAAGTCGACCGCGTCACCTCCTACCACCAGCAGTAAGTACTGATGCTGGCCCCGGCCAGCCTCAGTCAGCTGATACGGGGGCCGGCGCAGGCATACCCGCCTGCGCCATGCGTACCTGATTGCGGCCGCCGCGCTTGGCTTCATAGAGCGCGGCATCGGCCCGCCCCAGCAGTTCTTCCACCGAGCGCGAAGCGCCCTCCAGCAGATCCAGCGCACACACACCGGCGCTGACCGTCACCACGCCTACCGGATTGCCACGATGCCCCAGGTCCAGCGCCTGGATGCCGGCGCGTATCTTCTCGGCCACCACCACGGCGCCCTCGGCATCGGTCTCGGGCAGGAGCATGACCATTTCCTCACCACCGTAGCGCGCCGCCAGATCCCCCGGGCGCCGCTGGCGCTCCTTCAGGACCAGGGCGATGCGACGCAGGCATTCATCGCCGGCCTGGTGGCCGTACAGGTCGTTGTACTGCTTGAAGAAATCGACATCGATCATCACCAGCGACAGGGCCGCGCCGCTGCGCGTGGCACGCCTGAATTCGGCATCCAGCACCATGTCCAGATGGCGCCGGTTGGCCAGGGTGGTCAGGCCATCCTGGTGCGCCAGCAACTCCAGCTGCTTGTTGGCCTGGCGCAGTTCGCCCATGGCCTGCAGGGCACGGTCCTCGGCGGCCAGGCGTAGCTCGATCTGGCCGATCAGGCGCCAGCCGAACATGGCAATGATCAACAGCAGCAGCGACACGGCCGCCCCATAGACGATGGTTTGCTGGCGCCAGTCGGCCAAGGCTTCGTCGCGCGCGATGGTGACTGTCACCACCAGCGGGAATGCCTGCACCGATTGGTAGGACAGGTAGCGATAGGTGTCGTCCAGCGGCGAGAGGATTTCCGCGTGACCACTGGCCGGGCCGCCCAGCAACTGACGGATGCTGGTATCTGCCGTGATGTCGCGGCCAATGTAGTCGGCCTCGAAGGGCTGGCGCGTGAGTACCGTGCCCGGACGCAGCACCAACAGGATGGAACTGCTCTTGCCGATATCCACCGTCTGGTACAGCGCGTTGAAGTGGTCCACCCGCAGGGTCGCCAGCAATACGCCGGCAAAGCTGCCGTCGGGGTGGTTCAGCCGGCGCGACATGGGAATGATCCAGTTGCCGGTACTGCGGCTGACCAGGGTCGCACTGATGTGGGGTTCGCTGTCCTCGTGGTCGCGATGGTAGATGAAGTAGGCGCGGTCGGCATTGTTGGCATCAGCCGGCCGTGGTGTGGATGAACTGCCCATGCGATTGCCGGCGGCATCGTAGATGTAGAGCCCGTCCAGCTGCGGCATTTCCTTGGACAGCTGGCGCAGCAGGGGGGACATGCCACGGGTGTGGGCGGGGTCCACGCCGGTTTCGTAGATGCGGTCGCTGATGTTGATCAGGGAGCCATGGGTCGCCTGGAACACGTCATAGGCATGACGCGCCAGCGCCTTGGCGATATTGCCGGAATAGATGCGGGTGTTTTCCACCTGGGCCAGACGGGCGCTCAGGCTTTGCCAGGTATGGCCGGCGGCGATGGCAATGCAGATCAGGATCACGAAAAGTCGCGCCCGGCGCGCCACCGAATGGCGCGCAACCCGTCCCGCCTTTGCCAATATGGGCCGCATGTAAAGTCTCTCCCCTCCCGGCGGCACTTTCCCCGCGCAGGGGAGGCCGTTTTGACCAGTATAAGGAGAAGGCGGGGGGCACTGCGCCGCGATCAGTCCACGAAAACGCCCTCAATTCAACGGCTGGGACGGCAGCGCCGGCCGCCGCATCAGTCGCACGCTGTGCAAGGCCGTCAGCAGCACCGACAGCCAGATCGGGCCATAGGTCCCAAGCTGCGAGAGGTGCAGCGATTCGCCCAGCACCGCCATGGCCACCAGCACCAGCAGCACCGGTTCCACATAGCCCAGGATGCCGAACAGCCCCATCGGCAGCAGCTTCCCGGCGCGCAGGTAGCTGGTCAGGGCGATCATGCTGATCACGCCCAGCCCCGGGATCAGCAGCCACATGGACGGGGTCCGCACGGTGGCCGCCAGAGAGGCGCTCATGAGCACGGCGACCAGGGACGGCAGCGCCAGCACCATCAGCTCCACCGCAAAGATCAGCAGGGAGTCCAGCCTGATGCGCCGACGCAGGATGAAGTAGGGCGGATAGCCGAGCGCCACGGCCAACGTCGGCCAGGAAAAGGCACGCGTCATCCACAGTTCGTGCGCAACGCCGATGCATGCACACAGCACCGCCAGGCGCTGCAGCAGGTTCATTTTCTCGCCGTAGTAGAAGCGTCCCACCAACACCATCGACAGCGGCAGCAGGAAGTAGCCGAGCGAGACTTCCAGCGCCCGCCCGTTCACCGACGCCCACAGGAACAGCCATTGCTGCAGGGCCAGCAAGGCCGCCATCGCCAGTGTCACCAGACAGGTGCCGGGACGCCCCAGCAACTGCGCCACGGCCGCCCGCAGCCGCGGCAGCTCGCCGCGCCAGGCCAGCAGGCCGATCACGGTCAAGAGGGTGCCGAGGATGCGCCAGGCAAAGATGTCGGTGCCGTCCAGCGGGGCCAGCAGGCGGGTATAACCGGAGAGGAAGGCGAACAGCGCGGACGCCAGCACGGACAAGCCGATGCCACGGCCGATTTCTTGAGGATTCATTGCAAGACCAGAGGACGGCCCGCGCCAGGGAAAGGCGCCGGCAAAAGCGCGATTCTACGGCATGCCGTGGCGCTGCGCGGGTCTCACAATGAAAAGCCCCGGCCGAGGCCGGGGCGATGGTGCGGTGGTCGCCGGTATAGCCTTGGCTAACCGAAGACGTTCAGGCTTTGCTCAGTCAGCAATCAGGCCTCAGTCAGCAATCAGGCGCCCGGCGAGGTGCCCATGGGGCCGTCCTTCAGTTCGCGGGCATAGTTGTTGGGACGACCGTTAGGGACTTCATAACCCTTGGGATCCACATACTGGCCGTTCTGGCCGCTTTCCTGCAGGCCAGCCGGCGAGCTGGTTTGCTGGCCCTGGTAGTTGTAGTACTGAGGCGACGAAGAGGACGAGGACGATGGCGACGCATCGTATTGCTGCTGCTGCGTACCCTGCATGCCGCTGCCACCCTGGTCATAGGATTGGGCGTAGGCGCCAGTGGCGAAAGTAGCGGCGGCCAGCACCGCGGCGGTGAGGAAGGTCTTGGTCATGGCTGTTCTCCTTTATCCTTGAATGATCATTGCTTGCTGCCCGTGGGCAAGTGTTGCAGTGTTGCGCCAGGCGATGCCAGGTTGCACGGGCAGGCAGTCCGGAAGAATCGTTTTCCCCGAGGCCGTTGGCGTTTGTGGAAAACTTGGCTTTATCATAGGAAGCCGTGGCCGCGCCAACAGTCGGAAAGCCCAGCATGTTGTTGTCAGACGTTTCTCGCGTGTCCGACAGTCGCGGCGGGTCAGGATGCGCATGTCGGTCAAGGGAAAAAGCCGGCAGGAAAGCACGACTCCTGAAGCTCATCAAGCGCAATCCTTGCAGGGTAGCGGAGCCTGGCCCCCTGGTGCCGCGCGTGCAATGAACAGAGGAGGCCGGAATGAATGTCAGCGCACAGGCTGACAGGACCGGGACGATTCGTTACAAAACGTATCCATGCCCGGATCTGGTGCGCCCTGATGGGTCTGCAAGCTCCGTCAGGCGACAAACACGGCTGTCGCAAAATCATCGCCGTACTGACTTCCTTGATCAAATTCATGCCGACGCCTGCTGCAATCGGGTTATGCTGACCTGATCACACCAGCCAATGACGCCGCTACGGGGGACGTCATGATGATGCAAGGAAGGGGGACAGCATGCATAGATTCCTGCCAGCGATGCTGCTGGCGACCATGGCCGTCACGGTCCTGCCACTATCGTTGCAGGCCGCTGAATGCACGAAGGTCGTCATCTCTGCCGATTCGGATTACGCACCTTTGCATTGGTACGACGGCAAGCGCCTGACCGGCGCCAGCATCGAGATCGCCACCCGCGCACTCAGTGCGCTGAACATTCCCTATGAGGTCCGCTATGTCGGGCCTTTTCACCGCGTCCTCAAGGAGGCCGAAAGCGGTGAAGTCGCCCTGGTCTCTTCCCTCAAGAACACGCCCGAACGCCAGCAATACCTGGCCTATGCCTCGGTGCCGCTGTTCCGCAACCCGATCGCCGTGTTCGTGGCACGCAACAATCGCTTCCCCTTCAGCGGCTGGAAGGACCTGATCGGCAAGCGCGGGGCCATTACGTTAGGCAACCAGTTCGGTGGCGGCTTCGACGAATTCATGCGCGACAACCTCATCATCGAGACCGCGCAGAAGGTCTACATGAATTTCAGCAAGCTCGATTCGGGCCGTATCGACTATCTCATCACCGGTTACTACAGCGGCATGATCTACCTGAACCAGACCGGCCAGTCCGAGAACTTCATGCCGCTGCGCCCCTTCGTCAGCGAGACCGACAATTACATCGCCATGAGCAAGGCCAGCCCCTGCGTGAAATACCTGCCACGCATCAACGCGCAACTGGAGGCAATGCAAAAGCGCGGCGAATTGCGCGCCGTCCTGCAGAGCTTCGAGACTGACTTGCGCATCGATCCGGCCAATCAGGACGAGCCACCACGGCCGCGATAGACCAGCACCCGGTGCCGGCGCGGGAAATCCCGGTTTGAAGCCGGAAAGCGGCTTTGTTCCGCCCAAGGCCACCGTTGCTGCCGGGTTACATTGTCATCAGCGCGGACGCTGCCGTCCCCGGCAGGGCGCGGAAGCGTCCACATCCACATCAATGCTCACACGCAAGCCTCGCCACAGAACGAGGCAGTGCGGGCTTGTCATTTGTTCATGAATCCAAGAGACGGAGAGGCCCTTGAAGCTGCGTACCAAAATCATCTGGCTGTGTGCCACCACCCTGATCGGCATCCTGGTGATCGCCGCGGTCTCGCTGACCACGCTCAGGCGCACCATGATGGAAGAACGCGAGGCGCAGCTGTCCTTGCTGGTGACCCTGGCCAAGGCTGCGGCCGAAAAGGCGCAGGCCCAGGAGCAGGCCGGCAAGCTGACCCGCGAGCAGGCCCAGGCGCAGGCCAAGATGGTCATCGGCAGTTTTGCCAAGGAGCAGAACTACTACTTCGTACGTGGCTACAGCGACGACTTCAACTACGTGCACCCCAATCCCAAGCGGGTGGGCATCCAGGACAAGACCGCCAAGGAAGATGGCGACCGCTACCGCGCCGCCCTGCAGGGTAAGGAAATCGGCCTGCTCATCGCCGAAGGCACGCGTCCCAATACCACCGAGAAGGTGCAGAAGCTGTATGCGGTGACCCGCTTCGCGCCGTGGGACTGGACCATCGGCTTCGGCGCCTACATCGATGACATCAACCAGTCCTTCTATCGCAATGCCCTGGTCCTGCTGTTGCTGGGGGCGGTACTGATGGGTGCCATTGCCACCATGGCCGCCTTCATCCTGCGCTCCATCCTGCGCCAACTGGGCGGCGAGCCGGCACGGGCGGTGGAGATCGTGGAACAGATCGCGCAAGGGGACCTGTCCACCGCCGTGGCGCTGAAGGCCAACGACCGCCACAGCCTGCTGCATTCCATCGAAACCATGCGGCGCAGCCTCTCGGGTATCGTCCAGGGCGTGCGCCAGGGGACCGATACCATCACCACCGCTTCCGGCGAAATCGCCGCCGGCAATCTGGACCTGTCGTCGCGCACCGAGCAGCAAGCCAGTGCGCTGGAGGAGACCGCCTCATCGATGGAAGAACTCACCTCCATCGTGCGCCAGAATGCCGACAATGCCAGCCAGGCCAACCAGCTGGCCATCACTGCCTCCGGTGTTGCGGCCGATGGCGGGAAGGTGATCGAGCAGGTGGTCGGCACCATGGCCGACATCAACAGCGCCTCCACCAAGATTGCCGACATCATCGGCGTGATCGACGGCATTGCCTTCCAGACCAACATCCTGGCCCTGAACGCCGCGGTGGAAGCGGCACGGGCCGGCGAGCAGGGGCGCGGGTTTGCGGTGGTGGCATCGGAAGTGCGCAACCTGGCCCAGCGCAGCGCCCAGGCCGCCAAGGAAATCAAGGGCCTGATCGAGGATTCGGTCGGCAAGGTGGACAACGGTTCGCATCTGGTCGAGCAGGCCGGCCGCACCATGCAGGAAATCGTCACCAGCGTGCGTCATGTGGCCGACGTGGTGGCCGAGATCAGTGCCGCCAGCCGCGAGCAGAGTGCCGGCATCGAGGAAGTCAACCGCGCCATCACGCAGATGGACCAGGTGACCCAACAGAATGCCGCGCTGGTGGAGGAGGCCGCAGCTGCGGCGGCCTCCATGCAGGACCAGGCGGCCCAGCTGGCGCAACTGGTGACGGTGTTCCGTCTGCCGGGTTGAGTCGGTGGGTTCCCGTCCTTTCGCCGCTGGCAGCTCCGGCGCACCGGCCTATCGCCAGCTTTCACCCGAGCAGGTGCAGCAGGTGCTGGACTATATCGATGCCAACCTGCAGCGCAATATCACCGTGTCCACCCTGGCGGCGATGTGCCATCTTTCATCCAGTTGCTTCAGCCGGGTCTTCAAGGCCAGCACCGGCTACACACTTTGCCAGTGGATGATGCGCCAGCGATTGCTGCGCGCGCAGGTGTTGCTGGCGGAGCCGGGTCGCACGGTGGTGGATGTGGCCATCGCCGTGGGTTTTCATGACCAGAGCCATTTCCTGCGCCAGTTCAAGCGCATCACGGGAACGACGGTGCAGGAGTGGCGCCAGCGGCCGGTGACATGACGTCGCCTGTTTCCCGGATCGCCAGATTGACAAATCGACGGAATCGATGCGCGGGCATTGATTGATCTGTAGCAGAGATTAATCTTGCGGTTCGCCTAGCCAGCAAAAAGGCCCGCAGTTGCGTTGCGGGCCTTTGTGTTGTTGAGCTGGAATGGCTGTGATCGGCAATATCAACGATCTCAACGATAGAAGGGTTCGACCCGCCCCTTGAGCTTGGACATCATCGGATTGCCCTTGCGATCCAGTGCGCGGCCGGCGGGAATCTTGACCCAGCCTTCGCTGATGCAATATTCGCTGACGTTGTTCAATTCCTTGTCGTTGAGCTTGATGCCGATGTCATGCTCGAAGATGGCGGCATCATAATGCGGGCTGCGGGGATCGACGCTGAGGCGGTCGGGGAGGGCGGGGCGTTGTGCGGTATCGTTCATGGGCGCGATTATCGGATATAAAAACGGGCAAGACAATTATTTCATATCCGCAAGCAGGCCTGTATTGCCGTCGTGCCAAGCCTTGCTCTCGCACCTTCCAGCCCCAGGTCTTCCTTCCCACTGACGGAGCTCGCTGCGCAGGCGTGACGTCGTCCTACTCTTCGCAGGGCATTTTCCGACAGCAAGGCTGGCCGCTCGCCGATAGCGTGGCCGCCCCTGGCATCGCATCCTTGAGGCCTCTGATCTTGCGCGAGGATGTATGCGATCTACCGTCGAGGAAATGCAGGCCGCCGAATCGGCCGCCCGGGCCTACCGTCCACAGGCCGATGAGCTTGTGCCCAGCCTGCTGCATGGCAAGCTGCTGGCGCCCGCTCCCGATGCAGACGCGCTGGCGTCGGCCCGTCTATATCTGGAGCAGCAATTGCGGGCCGCCGAAGCGCTGCCCTGCGATCTCCCTGAGGATGCCCACGCGCTGGCCGGGTGGATGGAGCGGCGCGCGGCTGATGTCGGCCAGGCTTATGCCGCGTATCTTCAGCAGCGTCAGGCCGGGGCGCCGCGTCGCTTTTTCAGCGGCAAGGCACATGCGCTCAATTTTCTGCGCCGCGTGGCCCCGACCAAGCTGGTCGATGGCGCATGGCTCTACAGCGCCCTGGAACGCTGGCGCGACCCGCTGTTCCGCCCGTTGATCCTGACCTATCTCGAAGAGCTGGGTGATGGCGACCCTGCCATGAACCACGTCAGCCTGTACCGCAGCCTGCTGGCCGCCCATGGCGGCGAACCGGCCCTGCCCCTGTCCGAGCCTCATTACGTGCAGGGCGCGCTCCAGCTGGCGCTGGCCTACCACGGCGGGCAATATGAAGCGGAAATGTTCGGCTTCAACCTGGGCTATGAACAGTTGCCCCTGCATCTGCTCATTACCGCCTACGAGCTCAACGAACTGGGGATCGATCCCTACTATTTCACCCTGCACATCACCATCGACAACGCTGCCAGCGGACATGCACGCAAGGCCGCGGACGCCGTGGCCCAGGCGGCAACACAGGCAGCCGATCCGCAACAGTTCATGCAGGGCGTGCGGCGGGGCTACCTGCTCAACGACCTGGGCCTGAGCACGATGGATGTGATCAATTCCTTCGACCTTGAGCAGGAGGTGGTGAGCGTGATGCAGGACAAGGCGCAGTTCGGCCGGATGATGCATTCCGATTACTGCCGCATCGGTGGCAAGACCGTCAACCAATGGCTGGAACAGCCAGACGGGATGGCACGTTTCCTGGAGGAATTGACCAAGGCCAGATGGATAATCCGGGCGGCGCCGGCAGAGGAAAGCCGCTTCTGGCGACTCATCGATGCGCCGGGTGGGCAGATGTTCGGTGTCTTCGACGACTACGAAAAGCAAACCATCCGTGAATGGATAGAAAAAGGCTGGAGTGACGCCAAGCGCCAGCCCAGTTATCGCGCGCTGGCACGCGGGCGCCAGCTGGAGCCGATGGCGCCGCAGGGCGGGCCACGCGCCGTCATTGGCTCAACCCAGCAGCTCGATGCGCTGGTGGAGCAGATGTCGCCTGGCCGCCATCACTTCGTGCCGGGCCTGGAAGCGTCGCGGCGCTTCAGCGCCCTCTATCGGACAGCGTGTGTGGCATGACGGTGTGGCAGGAAAGCACGGATGGCAGGCGCAATTCCCGTCGGGCGGGAGCGTCGTCCTCAAGGAAACGGACGGGCATCGCCCCGGCTCGGCTATAATTGCCGGCCTTGATCCGCTCGAGTCAGTGTTGCCCGCGTTCCCGCGCGGCAATGGCCACAGCGGACCATGCCTGATCGCCGCGCCGCAAGTCGCGGCCTACCCCACATCTGTCATTGGATCGGCCCCGCGCCGGTCGTAGGAGAAATCATGAACATCCGTTCCAGAAAACGCCTGGTCTATCGTCGCCACCGCATCGGCATGCTCATTGCCGCCATTGAAGCACTGATGGCGCTGGAAGAAGCCACGCTGGAAGCCAAGAAGGCAGCATAAGCGGTTCAAATGCGCCCGGAAAAGACCGGCCCGAGAGGCCGGTTTTTTCTTGCCTGGCCGGATCTCCCCCGCCTGATGTCAATTGAAACAATCGCGTGAACTCCTGACATCGATGTGTAACTGCCTCGCCTCAAGATACACCCATGCCGAAACGCAAACGCAAGCCCGGATGCGTATCGGTAGCAAAGCCCCACATTGACGACCCGTCACCACATTGACATTGAATTGGAGAACATCATGCGCATCTTCAGCACCCTCTTCACCGGCCTGATCCTGACCCTGGTTGCCACCGCCGCCCGCGCCGACAGCATCTTCACCGGTGCCATGGACTACGAGTCGCCGCTGCCCATGATCCTGCACGTCGGCGGACGCCTGATCGGCCGGCTCTTCAGCTGAGGCAATGGGTGGCGCCATGGCCGGCCGCGTGCCGGCCCATGCCCCCGGACCTGGTCTGCTATGGCACAATCAGCCGCCTTCAGCGTGAGGAACCGTCACCGATGTGCGTCAACTACAAGCCCACCCCCAAATCCGAGATTACCGCCCTGACCGGGGCCGATACCAGCGCCACCCCGGACTGGCCCGAGGAAACCTGGCAGGACTATGCTGCTCCGGTGGTGCGCGCTGGCCTGCAGGGCGAGCCCGAGCTGATCGTCGGCACCTACGGCATGATGCCCCGGCGCAAGTTGCAACCCGGTCTGCAGATATCGACCATGAATGCCCGTGCCGAAACCATCGGCGAGAAGCGCAGCTATGCCGGCTCCTGGCGCCAGGGCCATACCTGCCTGTTGCCGATGCAATGCTTCTATGAACCGAACTATGAATCCGGCCGCGCCCAGCGCTGGGCCATCGGCATGGCCGACGACCAACCGTTCTGCGTGGCCGGCCTCTGGCGCGCCTGGGAAGAGGCCGAGGGCGGCTATGCTTTTTCGTTTACGCAGATCACCATCAACGCTGACCAGCATCCGTTGATGCAGCGTTTTCACAAGCCTGGAGAGGAAAAGCGCAACCTGGTCATCATCCCGCGCGCGCTCTACCGGCAATGGCTCAATGCCGGCACGCCCGAGCGCGCAGCGGCGATGCTGCTGAACTATCCGGCCACGCAGATGAAGGCGTGGCCCGCGCCCAAGGCGCAGGCCGGCGGGCAGCAGAGCGGCTTCCTGTTCTGAGGGATCCGCACTGCTGCCCAGGGAGTTACCAGCGATAACGCCAGCCCGCCACCACGGCGTGCTGGGTCTGCAGGTCGTTCAGGCCCAGGTTGTAGTCCAGGAACAGGCTCGACGCCTGGCCCAGCTTGCCGGACAGGCCGGCTCCCAGCACCAGGCCGTCGCGCTTCTGTTGCAGGCCGGCGACCTGGAAGTTGACGCCCGGCGCGCCCTGGAAGGAGGCATTGAGGCTACCGCCGGCATCCAGCCATTGATGGCTCCAGAATGCGCGCAGCTCGCTCTGCAGCTTGCCATCTTCGCGCAGGGGCAGGTGCCAGCGGGCACCTACCATCGACACCGCCGAGCGTGAAGTCTGTGCACTGGCATTGAGGCCGAGCGCACCGGCACCGGTTTCGGAGAAGGCGTCCTGGCGCAGCAGCGTGCCTTGCAGCGAGACCAGCGGCTCGAACACGTAGCTGCCGCGATCGATGCGATAGCTGGCCTCGGCATGCAGGCCGAGTTCATCGCCGTTGTAGTCACCGGCCGCGCGCGAGACATCATTGCCGATCACGATGCTGCGCTGGGTAGCGTACTGGTTGCGGCCATAACCGACGATGCCCTTGAAGCGCCAGTCACCGCTCTGGTACTGCGCGTACACGGCGACCTGATGGCCTTCCACCTTGGCGCTGTCGCCGGCGGTGTTGTAGGCCAGGCGGGTATTGTCGTAGTGATAGGCCAGGCCCATGCTCCAGCGATCATCCAGCACCCGTTCCACCCCCATCAGCAGGCCATTGCTGTTGCTGGTGTAGCCGGCGGCATTGCCGTCGGAGCGGGTATTGCCATGGCCGCCCGCAACCTGCGCCCAGGCGCCGCCATCTTCGCGCACACGCAGGGGCCACAGACCGCTGCTGCCATTGCTGCTGTCGGTCATGGTGGCGGCGCTGTACTGGTAGTCATAGCGATCCGTCTCGGCCGAGGCCAGTTGCAGCTGGCTCATCGCAAAACCGCTGCCGCCGGAGAAGGCGGACCCGCCGCCAATGTTGCGGTTACCCAGGGTCTGCAGCGATTGGCCCATCAGGCCCAGCGTGGACAGGCCCTGATAGGCACGCCCCCCCAGGCTCTCGAAGGCGCTGCGCGCCTGCACTGCCGACAGGCCGTCGATCAGCGCCAGCTTGGCGCGCATGGCGCTGGACAGGTTTGCCAACTGGCCGGCCTGGGTCAGGGCATTGGCCACGCTGGCCTGGTTGCCGGTGGTGGTGACCGAGGCATAGCTGTTACCGTTGCGCGCCATCGTCAATTGCACCGCATTGCCGGTGTAGCTGACTGTGGGTGAGACAAAGGCGAAGTCGCTGCGCACGGCATTGAAGCTGCCGCTCACGGTGCCGCTGGTCGACAGGATGGTATAGGGCGTGCTCAGCGCATAGGCGCCGCTGCCGGCGGCGATGGACAGGCTGCCGGCCAGGGCGGCATTGCCGTTGACCTGGATCAGGCCGCCGCTGCCGTCGGCGCTGGTGCTGACCTGGGTGGTGGCGCCGTCCTGCAGGTTCAGATTGCCCTGGACCGTCAGCGTCGAAGTGCCGGCCGTGGCCAGCGTGCCACCGGCGGCCACCGTGGTGCTGCCCACCGTGCCGGTCCCGGAGAGGGTGCCGCCACTGTTGACGCGCACTGTGCCGCCCAGCACGCCATTGACGCTGAGCTTGCCGCCATTGACATTGGTGCTGCCGGCGAAGCTGGTCGAGTTGCCGCTGAAGACCGTTTCGCCGGCCAGCTGGTTGATCGTGCCGTTGCCCGAGATGGCCGCTGCCAGCGTGTAGTTGCTGCTGCCGCTGGCATTGTGGTTCAGGTTCAGCGTACCGTTGCCGGCGCCGAAAGCCAGCGATGTGGTGTCGAGCTGGCCGGGCGCGGCTGCCGTGCTGCCAGGGGCGGCACCGACGTTGAGGGTACCTGTGGAACCACTGCTGGTGGCGATGCGGATCACCGAGGCGGTAGCGCGCGCACCGTCGCTGATGGTCAGGGTGCCATTGCCACCGGCCCCGACATGCAAGGAATTGGTGGTGATCCAGGCCGAGTTGGCACCGGTCAGCGTCACGCTGCCGTTGCTGTTGGCATTGTTGGCGATATAGCTGCGGTTGCCGGTGACCTGGCCGCCATCGGAGATGGTCAGCGTACCGTTGCCCAGACGACCGACGTTGACGTCCGAGCTGCTGCTCCAGGTGGAGCCGGCCCCGGTCACCGTCATGGTGCCGGAGGCGCCATTGAGGTCGCCCAGCAAGCCCTGCACATCGTTGATACGGCCACCGGCCGAGATGACTACGCTGCCCGTGGCGCCATTGTTGTGGCCGACAAAGAAGTCTCCCGAGTGGTTCCAGACCGAGCCGCTGCCAGTGACCAGGGCGCTGCTGTTGGACCCCGCTTCGGTTCCCACATAGCCATCGGTGCTGGTGACGTTGCCGCCTCCCGAGATGGTCAGGTTGCCATTGCCGACGTTGCCCACGTAGAGCACGCCGGTGTTGATCCACTTGCTGCCGCTGCCGGACACGGTGACATTGCCGCTGCTGCCGGCCAGGTGGCCGACCAGGGCGCCGGTATCGGTGACTACGCCCCCATTGCTGATGCTGAGGTTGCCGCTGGCGCCGTCGCCGTAGCCGATCGACAGGCGATCGCTGGCGGTGAAGTTGGCATTGTTGACCGTGAGCGTACCGCGCGCGCCAGTGATGTCACCCAGATGCACGACCGCGGCAGTGGCATTGGCACCACCGCTGACGGTGAGCCATCCGGTGCCGCCAGTGGAACCGGAGCTGGCGTCACCGCCCACGGTGAGGTTGCCCGCCGCCAGCGAAGAACCGGCGCCGCTGACATTGACGCTGCTGTTGGAGGTGTCCTGGCGCCCGATCACCGTATTGGCGCTGCTGACATTGGCACCGTCGCTGATGGTGAGGTTGCCATTGTTGACCGTGCCCACGAAGAGCGAACCGGTATTGGTCCAGCGACTGCCGACGCCGCTGATATTGACGGTGGACAGTGTGCTGCCGGCGGTACCGATCACGCCGGTGACGGAATCCACCGTGGAACCACCGGTAATGGAAAGGCTGGCGCTGCCGCCACTGCCGACCGTGAGCCGGTCGCCGATCAGCCATTGCGCCCCGTTGATCAGGCTGGCGCTGCCATTGCTGCCGCCGCCACTACCCAGCACCACCGAGCCGCTCATGTTGACGACACCGCCATCGACCTGCATCGTGCCGACCGCCCCGGTGTTGCCGATGACCAGGCCGTTGCCGATCAGGCTGCTGTCGGTATTGATCGTGAGGTTGCCTACGCCACCGCTGGCACCACCGACATAGGTGGTACCGCTGATGTTGGCGACCGCACCGGCGTCAAGCGTCAACGATCCGACGCCATTGAGGCCGACGGTCGCATCGCTGCTGCTGTTGAGCCTGGCGCTGCCATTGGTGCCGCTGCCGGTGACGGTAATGGTGCCGTTGGAACCGTTGCTGTTGCCGATCAGGACCGACGAGGTGTTCAGCGTCGCCTGGTTGATCTGCAGGTTGCCCACCGTACTGCCGCCGACGGTCAGTGCCTGAATGGTGGTGTTGCTGGAAAGCACCGGATCGACACCGGGATAGGCGTTGATGACCGCAGCATCCGTGGACGTGGGTGCTGCCCCCGTCCACTGCCAGTTGCTGTCGTTGGTCCAGTTGTTGTCGACGTTGCCGGTCCACGACGCCACCTGGGCGTGCGCGGCGCTGCCGATCAGCAGCAGTGTTGCCAGTGCACTGACTGGCAACGGTCTTGCATGAGCGAAGCTGCGCTTCGATTGCATGATTCCCCCCCTGGGTAGAGGCTGCCTGTTGCCGACATCTCTTAGCGGATGAGCTGGCGTTGCAGCCTATGCTTGTTGTTGATTGATCTTTACGGAAACCCGCAAGGATTTTACAAGCATCAAAACGAATTTTTGGTGGGAGTGATGATTTTTTGTGATCTTGCGCATAGGGGAGGCATGATCATTCCCGTTGACCGGTACTTCGGTTTCACTGGGTGGGATTGCGGCGTGGCCGTACGCAGCCCTGGAACAGGCTTGGGCAGGGCAGGGAGCGGGCTTCAGGAGGCGGCGCTGCCGTCCCCATCAACATCACGGGCGACGGCAGTGCCAGCCAGGTCATCGAGTCAGGCAGCCTGGTAGGTCGGATAGTCGGTATAGCCTTCGGCACCGCCACCGTAGAAGGTGTTGCGGTCGGCCTCCGCCCAGGGGGCGTCCAGACGCAGACGTTCCACCAGGTCGGGATTGGCGATGAAGGGGCGGCCGAAGGCCACCATGTCGGCATGCCCCGAGGCGACCGCATCCATCGCCATCTGGCGCTGGTAGCTGTTGTTGGCGATGTAAAGGCCACCGAAGGCGGCGTGCAGCTTCTTGAAATCGAATTCCGATGCCGCGTTGCTGCCCCGGGTCTGGCCTTCGACGCAGTGCAGATAGGCCAGGCCTAGCTTGCCCAGTTGCTCGGCGTAGTACAGGTAGGTACGCTCGGGATCGCTGTCCAGCGGGATGTCACCGGCCGAGCGGGTCAGCGGCGACAGGCGCACGCCCACGCGATCGGCACCCCAGATATCGGCGACGGCGGTGACCACTTCCACCGGGAAACGCACGCGGTTTTCCAGCGAGCCACCGTACTGGTCGGTGCGGTGATTGGTGCTGTCGCGCACGAACTGCTCCAGCAGATAGCCATTGGCCGAATGCACTTCCACCCCATCGAAGCCGGCTTCCTTGGCCAGCCGCGCAGCGTGGCGATAGTCCTCCAGCAGGCGCGGGATTTCGGCAGTCTCCAGAGCACGTGGCATGGAGGGCCTTGCCTGCGTCTGCGACTCCAGGAATACCAGCTCACCCGCCTGGATCGCCGAGGGGGCGACCGGCGCTGCGCCGTTTTCCTGCAATGAGCTATGCGAGACCCGGCCTACGTGCCAAAGCTGGTTGACGATCTTGCCACCTGCTGCGTGGACCGCATCGGTGATCTTGCGCCAGGCCGCGACGTGTTCCTCGGTGTAGAGACCTGGGGTGAAGGCATAGCCGCGGCCTTCGCGCGAAATATTGGTGGCTTCGCTGATGATGAGACCGGCCGAGGCGCGCTGGCGATAGTATTCGATGGCCAGTTCGCTGTGCACGCCCTGCATGTCAGCGCGCGAGCGCGTCAGTGGGGCCATGGCAATGCGGTTGGCGACGTCGATGGCGCCGATGCGGGTGGGGGAAAACAGATCAGATCCGGTGTGCGACATGATGTTGACTCCTTCTGGTGAGGTGGTGATGGTCGTCATCATCGGCAATGGGGAGAAATTCGGCCAATTTATTATTGATAAAACAGATTTATCGTAGACAATATATCTAGAACTCATTTCATAAATAGTCGTGAGATGCGTTCTGGGCAGAACCCGGAGGGAGCGGCCCGTTTGGGCGAATTGCTGCGTTACGAATTTGGGCCAAGACGCCCAGTCTTGACCCAAATTCGCGCCTTGCACTTCATCCCAAACGGGACTCGCTCGCACTCGCGCCTATTTATGAAATGAGTTCTATATGAAATACGACCTCAACCTGTTGCCGGTCTTCGTCGCCCTGATGGAGGAGCGCAGCGTCACCCGGGCCGCCTCGCGACTGGGCATGACGCAGGCAGCCTTGTCCAATGCGCTGGCCCGGCTGCGCCTGACCCTGCAGGATCCCCTGTTCATCCGCGAGCGCTACGGCATGCGCCCCACGCCCAAGGCCGAATTGCTTGCCCCCTCGCTGGTGACGGCATTGGCGTCGATGGATGCGGTGGTATTGGGCCAGCAGGCCTTCGAACCGGCGCGCGCCGATCACCTGATCACCATCGCGCCCAACAGCTATGTCGAGTTCGTGCTGGTGCCGCATCTGGTGGCCCGCCTGAGCGTGGTGGCGCCAGGTGTGCGCCTGCGCACCTTGCCTTTTGGTACCGACCTGGCCGAGACCGGCGTGAGTTCAGGCGATACCGCCATGGTGCTGGGACGCATCAATGACGCCCCGGATAACCTGGTGGTGCAGCACATCGGCGAGGATGGCCTGGCCTGCGTCGTACGGGCCGACCATCCGGTCATCGGCACGCGCATCGGCAAGAGACAATATGAGCGCATGAAGCACGTCAATGTGCTGCCGCCCGGCCGTCTGCGCACTGGCCTGTTCCAGGCGCTGGAGCGCAGGGGCCTGCGACGCGAGGTGGCCGTTTCGGTCACGCATTTCGCCTCCATCCCCGAGATCGTGGCCGCGACCGATTACTGTGCGACCTTGCCCATGCTGATCTGCAAGCGGCTCGTCCACGATACTCGGTTGAAGGTATTGCCGGCGCCAGTCGATCTGGGCAGTTTTCCGCTGCACATGGCCTGGCACGTCCGTTATCGCGACGATCCGGCGCATATCTGGTTGCGCAAGCTGGTGGCAGAGGTGGCGCAGGCCCTGGGCTAAGTGCCGGTAATCGGTGGAAGTGACGGCGGGGCGTTTTCAGGGTGTAGACGAGGGGCGGGCGTCGGTGCGCGTAGCATTTCCGACTAACGCGGTGATGTCCTGCCGATTGCCGATAGGGCGATCGCTTGTATCATTGCGGCTCCTGCCTTCGCCGATGAAGGTTTTTCCACCCCCCCAACTGGTCACATCATGCCTCTTGATACGCTCCTGCTGTTTGTACCGGCCTGCTTTGCATTGAACATGGCTTTCGGGCCGAACAATCTGCTGTCCATCACCATCGGCGCGCATTACGGCTTGCGGCTGGCAATTCTGGCTTCCGTCGGGCGCCTGGTCGCCTTTGCGATCATGATCGCCGTGGCCGCGCTGGGCATGGGAGCATTGCTCATGGCGTCGCAACTGGCCTTCACGGTCTGCAAGCTGCTGGGCGCCGCCTATCTGGTCTGGCTGGGTTTCAAGGTCTTCTTTTCCAGGGCAACGCTGTCCGTTGACGGCCTTGCGGGAGAGCAGGCGCGCGGCGATATCCGCACCTTCATCCGCAGGGAATTCCTGGTCGCCATCGGCAACCCCAAGGCGATCCTGGTCTTCACTGCCTTTTTCCCGCAGTTCGTGGTTCCCGGCAATTACTGGGTCAGTTTCCTCATCCTCGGCGGGATCTTCCTGAGCCTGGAAGTGGTCGCGATCGCGGCCTATGCCTATGCGGGCAGCCGGCTTTCCGGCGTGATCCAGAATGCCCAGGGGCTGCGCTGGATGAACCGCATCAGCGGCGGCACCATGATTCTGTTCGGCGCCATCCTGGCGCTGGCCAAGCGGCCTGCTGCGTAAGACGCGCCTCTGTCGCGCAGGTCTGTTGATGTCACAGTCTGTGCAAGACACGTTTCCCGGATGTTCGAGGTCCATCGCTTTTCCCAGGCGTGATGCCATGCATCTCGCCTATCCTTTCGTATAACTAGACACTCCCTCCTGCACTGTCCACACTGCGCCCTGTGGCAGAGCTGCAATGGGGTCTCACGCCGTCCTTCGGCGCAGTGCGACCTGTGCCCTCGCAGCCTCGCTTCGCCCATCGATCCTTCCGGCCGGTATTGGCATCGTCCCGATCAGTCGGACGGCCATCCATGCATGCCTACCGCGTGCCGGAATCGGTCGGCTTCAATGACCCTTTGAGGAAAACAACAATGTCCACTTCCCTTCGCCAGATCCGCGCATGCTCGCTCACCCCACTGCTGCGTCCTCTCGCTGCTGCCGCCATGATATTCGCCATGGCCCAGGCAGCGCATGCCGAGGCGCCGATGCTGAAGAATCAGCCGGGTTTCTATCGCACCATGATCGGTGACATCGAAGTCACTGCACTGTCGGATGGCACCAACCATCTGCCAGCAGGCAAGATGCTCAAGGGCATCAGCAAGGAAGATCTGGACAAGCGCCTGCAGGCAGCTTTTGTCACTGATCCGGTGGAGACATCGGTCAATGCCTTCCTGGTCAACACGGGCAAGAAACTGATCCTGATCGACACCGGAGCCGGTGGCGTGCTCGATGCCGACAGTGGCCACCTGCTCACCAGCCTGAAAGCGGCAGGGTATCGCCCGGACCAGGTGGATGAGGTCTACCTGACCCACCTTCATCCCGACCACGAAGCCGGTCTCACGCACAAGGGCAAGCGTGTCTTCCCCAAGGCCGTCGTGCGGGCCGACAAGAAGGATGCCGACTACTGGCTCAACCCGGCCAACAAGGCCAAGGCCAGCGCCATCAATCAGGAATTCTTCGAGGTCGCGGAGAAGTCCCTCAAGCCCTATATCGCGGCCGGCAAGTTCCGCCCCTTCGAGGGTGACGGCGAGCTGCAGCCGGGTGTGTCCAGCGTGGCCAACTACGGTCATACCCCTGGTCACAATGCCTACCTGGTCAGCAGCAAGGGCCAGCGTCTGTTGATCGTGGGTGACATGATCCATGTGGCGGCGGTACAGTTCCCGCAGCCGGATGTCACCATCGGTTTCGATACCGACGAACATGAAGCCATGGGTGATCGCCGCAAGGCTTTCGATGCGGTGGCAGATACCCGGGAACTGATCGCGGCTGCTCACCTGTCCTTCCCCGGTATTGGACATATCGTCAAGGATGGCAGCGGGTATCGCTGGGTGCCGATCAACTACGCACTGGCGCGCTGAGCGTATTGATCGTTGCGATGATGTGACCATCGACCAGAAGCGGCTCCCATCGGCGAGCCGCTTTTTGCTGTTGGCAACGTCCGCCAACAATTTCTACTTGCATCAATAAATCGCAGTCGGTATTATTCGGAATCATTCGGTTCCAAATATTCCATGAGCTTATCCCATCTCCCATCAGGACCAGGACGTCCGCGCGAATTCGAGATCGATGCCGCCGTCGAATCGGCGATGCAGGTCTTCTGGACGCGTGGTTACAACGGCACGTCGCTGGTCGACCTGATCGATGGCACCGGGCTGTCACGGGGCAGCCTGTACAAGGCTTTCGGCGATAAGCATGGCTTGTTTCTTTCCGCACTCGACCGCTATATCTCCCAGTCGCTGGTCCGTCTGCTCAGCACGCTGGAGCAGCCAGGATCGGCCAAAGCCGCGATACGGGAAACCCTCATGCGCCTGGCGGAAATGTCTTGCCGCAAAGAAGGGCGTCGCGGCTGCATGCTGGTCGCAACGGCGATGGAAATGGTGTCACACGACGATGATGTCGCTGAACGCGTCAAGGCCATGGTCGACCGTATCCGTCATGCGTATGCCAAAGCCATTGCGCGTGGGCAGGCCAGCGGGGAAATTCCCGCGCATCACGATCCACAAACCTTGGCAACCGTGATCGTCAGCCTGACTCACGGCATGCGCACGCTTGGAAAGGTAGGAGCGGTAGACAAGCAAATGACCGCTGTCGTCGAAACGGCGATGCGGCTGCTCGACTGAATTTTTTTTGCTCAATTTGGAACCTATCGGTTTATATTTAAATGAATTCACTCACCACCTCTTCGCACGCAGAGCATGTGCCCCATCCGCGTCGATGGCTGGCATTTGCCGTCTTGCTGGTGGGGGCTTTCCTGCCGCCGCTGGATTTCTTCATTGTCAATGTCGCACTGCCGTCCATCCGTACCGGCCTGGGTGCCGATCCTGCCGAGATGCAACTGGTGATATCCGGTTACGCCGCCGTGTATGCGGTGTTCCTGATCACCGGGGGACGGCTGGGAGACCTGTACGGGCGCAAGAGGGTGTTTCTCGCAGGTCTGGCGGGCTTCGGCCTGTCGTCGCTGCTCTGTGGTGTTGCGCCTACGCCTGCCATGCTGATCGCCGGCCGGCTGCTGCAAGGCTTGAGTGCGGCGATCATGGCGCCGCAGGGGCTGGCATCGATTCAGGCGCTGTTTCCCGAGCGGGAGAGGGCGCGGGCGCTGAGCATGTACGGCGCGATCATCGGACTGGCAGCGATTGCCGCCCAGGCGCTCGGTGGACTGCTGATTGCGGCCAATGTCGGCGACCTGCAATGGCGGGTCATCTTCCTGATCAACCTGCCGCTCGTGGCGCTCGTGTTCCTCGGCGGAATTCCCTTGTTGCCGGACACGCGCAGTCCACATCCAGCGCGGCTGGACCGGATGGGCGTGCTGCTCTGTGCACTCTCGCTGGGCCTGCTGGTGGTACCACTGGTGAAAGGGCCTGAGGCCGGCTGGCCGTGGTGGACCTGTCTCATGCTGCTCGCTTCACCGGGGTTTGCCGTTGCGTTCTGGCGCTACGAGCGGTGGCTCACGGAGCGCGGTGGAACGCCGTTGGTCGCGCCTCAGTTGGCCGATGCACCCGGCCTGGTGGTGGGGATGATCGGAGTGTTGTTCTTCTATGTGGTCTCGGCCTTCTTTCTCACCTTCTCGATCTATCTGCAGGAGGCGATTGGGATGAGCGCATTTGCGACCGGCTTGATGTTTGTGCCGTGCGGACTGGGCTTCCTGATCGGTCCCTTGACGACACCCGCCGCCGTGCGCCGGTTAGGACGCTGGACCCCGGTATTGGGGATGGCGCTGGAAGTCGTGGGCTGCCTGATTCTCAGTGCAGTGGTGGCTTCCACACCCGCCGCGCGGACACCGGCACTGGCGGGCGTCGTGATCGCGCTCTCGCTGATCGGGTTCGGGCAAGGGATCGCCGTGCCCACGCTGGTGCGATCGGTCATCGATCTTGCGCCGGCCGGTGGTTCCGGCATGTTGGCCGGGATCGTGAATTCCGCTTTGCAAATCAGTGCGGCCCTGGGCGTGGCTGTCATCGGCAGCGTGTTCTTCAGTCTGGCGGGTTCCCGCCATACGCCATCGTCCCTGGCGCATGCCTTCAGCTGGGCGATGGTATGTGTCGCCGCCAGCCTGACGATCGCGGCGCTGTTGGTTGCCCGTGCATCGCGTTCTCGTCGGTAGATAGTCATGGAAAAAATCTCCCACCACGCTGCACGAAGGCCAGAGCCAGACCGCAGCGCGGTCCCGCGCATCTTTGTAGCGATGCAATGTAAATGCTGTCCCACTTGATCACGATAGGAATCTCGATGTCTTCTCAATTTTTGAATCACGTCTCTGTTGTCACCGGCGGCTCCACGGGAATTGGATTGGCGATCGCGCAAGGCCTGCTTGCGCAGGGCGCCAAACGGGTGTACGTGACAGGTCGTTCACGCAAGAGTCTTGATGAGGCCCTTGGTGTTCTGGGCGACTCAGCGGTGGCGGTGGTGTCCGACGTCTCCAGGCTTGCGGACCTGGAATATCTGAAAGCCGAAATCGAAAAGCGCGGTGACCGCCTCGATTCGATTTTCGCCAACGCCGGCATCTGCGAGAAACACCCCTTCGGGGCGACCGCCGAGGCGGATTACGACCGTACCTTCGATATCAACGTCAAGGGCGTGTTCTACACCGTGCAGACACTGCTCCCCCTGCTGTCGGATGGCGCTTCCGTGGTGCTGACATCCTCCATCTGTTCGAGCAACGGCATGGCTGAGCTGAGCGTCTATAACGCCTCCAAGGCGGCAGTGCGGTCCTTCGCGCGCACCTGGACCAACGATCTGCGGGCACGCAAGATCCGCGTCAATGCGCTGAGTCCGGGATTTACGCGCACGCCGTTGATGGACAACAGCCTCAAGCTCGACCACGCTCAGATCGATAGCCTGAAAGAGTATGTTTCCCAGATCACCCCATTGGGTTACATGGCTGATCCGGCCGAGATTGCGAGTGCCGGGTTGTTCCTTGCGTCTCCAGATGCTCGTTACATTACCGGGATTGAACTGACGGTGGATGGAGGTCTTTCTCAGATCTGAGCATTCCAGCGGATGGCAGGGATCGGTAGATCTCTGCCGGTTGAAGTGTGGTGATCTCTCTTGTCGAATGGGATGGCTGCCGAGGAGATTCTTATTTTGAATTGATTCCATAAGAGATCGCTCGTGGTTTCAACTACTCGGCAATTCGGGAGAGAGACCTAAAGCTTTATTGGAGATGCATTTAAGAAAAATTCTTTAGAAGTTGTCACAGACGACATCGTCCAGCCGTCTTGGGAGTAGCGGGATTTCGACATTGAACCCGCTCAACCCAACTTCAAGGAAGAATTTATGAAACGTCCGAATTGGTTTCAAGTTTCCGGCGAGGGCGCCAAGGCGCTAGGCGCACTTCATCATTACGTAACGACCGGCACCGACTTGCCTGGTGAGTTGATACATCTGGTCTTCTTGAGGGTGTCACAGATCAATGGATGCGCGCATTGCATCGACATCCATACGCGTGACCTCATCAAAAGCGGGATGTCGGTCGATAAGGTGGTCCTGGTACCGGTGTGGGAGGAAGTGAGCTATCTGTTCTCCGACGAGGAAAGGGCTGCGCTCGCCTGGACCGAGGAAGTAACGCGTATCAGCGAAACGCATGCTTCGGATGGAGCATATGCGGCGGCACTTTCTTTCTTTGGCGAAAAAAATCTGGTCGAACTCACTATCGTGATCGCCGCGATGAATGCCATTAATCGGATGGGAATCAGTTTTCGTATGAAGCCGCTTGCTAAGGCTTAGCATTTGAGGGAGGAGGGCAGGCTTTTCGTACCAGCATCGCCAAAATAGAAAAAGGGTTCCGGGCGAATGCCTGGAACCCCTTATGCGCTGGTGCTGATGGGCGGAATCGAACCCTCGACCTACTGATTGCGAATCTACGAGGAAAATTATATAAATCAATAGGTTAAGGATGTTTTTGCTCCGCAATTCATAAAATCAATGGGGCGCGAGGCCAATAAGGACGCCCCTCGATTTGGAATTGCGGAGCGGAATTTACGTCTCTGCAATGCAAATGGTAAGCTCCGGTTACGGTAACCGCCAGCGTCCTGAACGAAAGCGGTCCTTCTGTTGCTGCGTCGTGGGGACGACAGGTTCAGTGAAAAAATTGTGCTTAGGGGAAAAGATTGGACAAAATTACAAAATCGCTTCTGGATAGTTTTGCCAGCGAGAACGAGCTGGGAAAGCTTGGAGAAGATAAGCAATTTGAGCACTTTGCAAATTTTGCAGTGATTTCGAAACTTCATCGATCAAGCTTCGAGCTGGAATCTGTGAGCACGGGGGCTGGTGGAGACGCCGCCATTGACGGCATTGCCATACTCGTAAATGGAAAGCTTATTGAAGATGTCGAAGAGCTGGACGACATCGTCGGTGAAGCAGGTCACCTAGACTGCGATGTTGTTTTTATCCAATCCAAGACTTCGTCGAACTTTGAGGGTTCGCAGATTGGTTCTTTCATTTTCGGAGTTAAAGATTTTATCTCCGATGCGCCCAAAATGGTCCACAACGAAAAGTTGAAATCTTGCCGTGCCATATGGGATGCCATTGTTGAGAAGTCCGCCTTCATGGTGAACCGCCGCCCCGCGTGCAAGCTATTTTATGTAACCACAGGAAAATGGATTGGGGACCAAAATCTGGTTGCTGTGGTCACTAGCGGCCGACGAGAGATCGAAGAATCGGGCTTGTTTGAGACGGTGTCGATGACACCGCTCGGAGCTAACGAAATTCAAAAGTATTATCACGAGACTCGCAACAAGTTGTCAGCGACGATCAACTTTCAAAGTCGAATCACCCTGCCTGATATTGAAGGCGTTAAAGAGGCGTATCTCGGGGTCTTGCCCTACAAAGACTTCATGAGCTTGGTGCAAGATGAGAATGATGCCATCTACAATATTTTTTACGACAACGTCCGCGACTTCCAAGGCGAAAATGAGGTAAACAAGAAAATAAAGGGAACACTCGCGGCCGGCAATTTTGAGCTGTTCTGTGTCCTGAACAACGGAGTAACCATTGTTGCTACCTCGCTGACCCCGGCTGGTAACCGTTTCACTCTGCGAGACTATCAGATCGTTAACGGGTGTCAGACCAGTAACGTCTTACACGGATCACAAGCCATCGCCGGCATCGAGAATGTGCATGTACCGGTCAAAATCATTGTGACCGAGGACGAAGAGATCAAGAATGAAATTACAGTAGCTACGAACAGCCAAACTGAAGTGAAGGCTGAACAGCTCGAGGCGCTCACCGTCTTTCAAAAGAAGTTGGAGCAGTATTTCGCTGCCATGAAGGGTGATGGCAAGCTTTACTATGAACGGCGGGCGCAACAGTACCATTCATCCCCGGGTGTCAGAAAAACCCAAATTATTTCCATCCCAATCCAAATCAAAGCTTTTGCATCGGCTTTTTTAATGGTTCCTCATGCGGTTTCGGGATATTACGGAACGATAGTGCAGCGATTTAAGGGGCAAATCTTCGGTCAGGATCACAAGTATTCACCGTACTACGTGAGTGCGCTCTGCTATTTCAGGCTAGAAGGTGTTGAATTGCATCGAAAACTGACCCACTTAAGCCAGAAATTTGCATCCTAAGTTGACCCATGTTTAGACCACAATC
>NZ_JABXGI010000049.1:0-736 GCF_022627865.1 Herbaspirillum sp. C7C2 | reverse complement strand
CCGCGCCTGGCGCCGCTGATCACCGCCATCGGCGTGTCGATCCTGCTGCAGACCTTCGCCATGATGATCTGGGGCCGTAGTCCCCTGCCGTTCCCGCAGGTCATGCCGTCCGACCCGGTGCACATCGCCGGTGCCCTGATCTCGCCGACCCAGATCATGCTGCTGATCCTGGCGCTGGCCGCCATGATCGGCCTGGTACTGATCGTGGAAAAGACCAAGATGGGCCGCGCCATGCGCGCCACCGCCGAGAACCCGCGCATCGCCGGCTTGATGGGCGTGGATGCCAACCGCGTCATCATCGTCACCTTCGCCATCGGCGCGGCCCTGGCGGCCATCGCCGGCGTGATGTGGGCAGCCAACTATTCCACCGCACAGTTCGCCATGGGCTTCGTGCCCGGCCTGAAGGCCTTCTCGGCGGCGGTGCTGGGTGGCATCGGCAACATCTACGGCGCCATGCTGGGCGGCATCCTGCTGGGCCTGATCGAAAGCCTCGGGGCTGGTTACATCGGCGACCTGACCGGCAACTTCCTGGGCAGCAACTACCAGGACATCTTCGCCTTCATCGTGCTGATCATCGTGCTGACCCTGCGCCCCTCCGGGATCATGGGCGAGCGCGTGGCGGATCGGGCTTAAGACTTAAGACTCAAGACTTAAAAGTTAAAAACAGAACTTAGAGAATCGGAAGAGAACACTATGGCTCTCATGACCTTCGACATGAAGCGCAACCCGCAGCAGG
>NZ_JABXGI010000048.1:0-783 GCF_022627865.1 Herbaspirillum sp. C7C2 | reverse complement strand
AAAAACAGAACTTAGAGAATCGGAAGAGAACACTATGGCTCTCATGACCTTCGACATGAAGCGCAACCCGCAGCAGGCGCGCATCAGCCTGCTGGCGCTGTTGGCGCTGATGATCATCTTCCCCATGATTGCCCAGCATTTCGGCAATTCCTGGGTGCGTATCATGGATATGGCACTGCTCTACATCATGCTGGCCCTGGGCCTGAACGTGGTGGTGGGCTTCGCCGGCCTCCTGGACCTGGGCTACATCGCCTTCTACGCCATCGGCGCCTATACCGCCGGCTTGCTGGCCTCACCGCAGTTCGCGGCCGTGATCGAGTCCTTCGTCAACACCTATCCCGACGTCGGCAATTTCCTGGTCTGGCTGTATGGTCCGCAGATCGTGCAGAACGGCATCCACCTCTCGCTGTGGCTGATCGTGCCGATCTCGGGCGTGCTGGCGGCCCTCTTCGGCGCGCTGCTGGGGGCCCCGACCCTGAAGCTGCGCGGTGATTACCTGGCCATCGTGACCCTGGGCTTCGGCGAGATCATCCGCATCTTCATGAACAACCTGAACGCCCCGGTCAACATCACCAACGGCCCGCAGGGGATCAACCTGATCGACCCGATCCGCGTCTTTGGCGTCTCGCTGGCCGGCGAGCCCGGTTCGGGTTCGATGGTGAAGGTCTTCGGCATGAGCCTGCCCTCGGTCAATGCCTACTACTACCTGTTCCTGGTGCTGTGCATCTTCGTGATCTTCTTCTCGGTGCGCCTGCAGGACTCGCGCCTGGGCCGTGCCTGGGT
>NZ_JABXGI010000047.1:0-891 GCF_022627865.1 Herbaspirillum sp. C7C2 | reverse complement strand
TGACCGCGTAGCTGCCTTCGGAAGGCAGTGGAAAGTGGGTCAGATGGCGAGGGTCAATTCTGCGAGCAAATCAACATGGCGCCATTACTTAGCTGTTTTGCAGCGAAAACCAGGTGCTTTACGCAACGGCGCACCGTTTTCTGAGCTTCCGGCTGCATTTAAAGACATGCAATCCATCTTACTCAAGCGGCCCGGCGGGGACCGCGAAATGGCCGAGATTTTGGCGCTCGTTATGTTTCATGACGAAAAAGCGGTTTTGTCCGCAGTTGAAGCATCTCTTGCAAGTGGTGCGCCATCAAAACAGGTTGTTCTCAATGTCCTCAGTAGGCTATTGGACGGCACTCCTCCGCCGAAGATAAGCGCGCCGCAGGCATTACAACTGCACGTGGAACCGGCCGCAGACGTCGGTCGATATGATGCACTGAGGAAAAAGGATGGTGATCATGTCGACGCAGCCTGAAGCTTTACTTGAGATGTTTCGTATTCTTAAACTGCGAGGCATGGCACACGCGGTGTCTGACCTGGCAGCGCAAAATTCCCCCGCATTTCAAGCCGCCTTGCCCGTTCTTTCGGATCTGGTCAAAGCTGAGATCGCGGAACGTGAGGTTCGATCGCTAGCCTATCAGATGAAAGTGGCGAAGTTTCCGGCGTATCGGGATTTGAGTGGTTTTGACTTCAGCGTGAGCGAAGTGAACGAGGCGCTCATTCGAAAATTGCACACTTGTGATTTTCTAGAATCGGGACAGAACATTGTTTTCGTTGGAGGGCCAGGAACTGGTAAGACTCACCTTGCAAGCGCAATTGGTATTCAAGCAATTGAGCATCGAGATGCTCGTGTTCGCTATTTCTCGACCATCGAGCTAGTGAATTTACTAGAGCAAGAAAAGCAGC
>NZ_JABXGI010000046.1:0-1088 GCF_022627865.1 Herbaspirillum sp. C7C2 | reverse complement strand
CAGCTACGGAATGAGAGGAATTCGCGAGGGTCACGATTCGATGCAAAGTACGGGTCAGGATTCGGCGCAATATCACATAACTTCATTTCTCCCTTCGGTAACCAAAATCCGCGCAGCCTTTTGGGCTTCTGGCGACGCAATCAATGCCATTGCAAGCGCATAGTGTTGCGCCGGCACCGTCTCAAATTTCTTTGCAGTCCTATTGATTAGGGCAAGATAGTATTTCCCGCCTCGGGGATAGTCTCCAGAAAAGTTTTGTATAAGCCACTTTGTAGGAAGTACTTGCGAAGCGACGTCCGCGAGGGTAGATCGAGACGTTCCCCTGTTTCCCGAGTAGAGGCCCATTCTAGAGATCCATCGGCCGAGCGATCTCTTCAGATGACTTGAGTTTACGGGTGCCTCTCGGGAGAGAAGTTGCTGACAAAAATTTCCGTATCTGCGGATCACCACATTTCCATGCGAGACGGAAGTCTGCATTTCGGATTGTTCAATATAGCTGTGAGGCATATTCGAAAATGGAGCTAAGCGAGCTGCAACTGTTAGCCGAATATTATGGGCCGGGCAGTAGTTGAGGCCGGGCAGATGGTGGGCCCGCCTCCAATAAGAAAAGCCTCGTGTGCGTAAATCGTCATCGACGCAAATGAGGCAAAAATTAGCTGTCGCTATAGGTCGTTTGCTGCCGTACCAGTTTTGAAGGTAATAATTAATACTGTCGGCATGTTTCATGTCCGGAGCATCTGAAAACGAAAAATGAAAAGGTGCGAGGGTGTGCTTAATAACGAATCTATCAAGTGGCATCCGTGTGGCTTGGGCTAGTAATGGTGGATGTCTTGGACCATTGCAATTTGCGGAAAAGAATGACCTTTGCAAAGAATCTAGCGTCTGCTTCTCGGAGTCAATATGATTCACGATACGAATCCTCCCCAAGAGACCTCGGTCTAGTTCATCCTTCTGCGGTTCGGGGATATTCAATTTTTATATCTTTCAGTGATACGCGCTGTCGTAAAAATGGTGACCTGCCCCGGATTTTTCGGACCGCTGAAAATTTGAGAAGATAGCTTCCACTCGGAAAGGAAGCCATGAAAAAG
>NZ_JABXGI010000045.1:0-1203 GCF_022627865.1 Herbaspirillum sp. C7C2 | reverse complement strand
TGACCTGCCCGGTTTTTCCGGACCAGTTTAATTTGGAATAGCTCCGGTTGATAAAGTGTTTCCTGTTTTCTTGCTGAACGCTTCCGGCGTCTGGTAGTTCAAGCTGGAATGAGGACGAACCTTATTGTAGTGCTGCCTCCAGTCCTCAATCACCACCTTGGCTTCCAGGCGATTCCTGAACCATTCCATGGCCAGGCATTCGTCACGGAATTTCCCGTTGAAGCTTTCTGTGGTGCCATTCTGCCAGGGCTTGCCCGGATCAATCAGGGCGCATTCTATCCCTTGTTCCGCCACCCATTTTAGCAAGGCAGCACTGACAAATTCCGGGCCGTTGTCACTGCGCAGATAGCGAGGAGCGCCGCGCACACTGATCAGCTTGGAGAGTACCTCGATGACGCGGCCTGATCGGATCGATCCTGCCACATCGATCGCCAAGGATTCTCTCGTGTATTCATCAACGACAGTCAGGCATTTGAGCTGCTGACCGTTAGCGCATGCGTCGAACACGAAGTCATAGCTCCAGACCGAGTTCATCTGCGCTGGTGCCAGAGGTCTTGGTCTACTACCTGCCACTCGTCGGCGCTTGCGCTTTTTAGGCACTTGCAAGCCTTGCTCGGACCATAGGCGAGCGCATTTCTCCTTGCCGATATCGATCCCATCACGACCCAGAAATATCCGGATGCGACGAGAACCATAACGGGGATACTGTCCGGACAAACGCTGCATCGCGCTCGCAATCGAAGCATTCTTTTGCGGCAAGGAGGGGACGTACTTCAAGCTCGACCTGGCTACCTGCATCAGCGCACAGGCGCGTCGCTGCGCAATACCTCGCTCAATCGCGTAAAACGCAGCAATTCGACGCGCCGGTGCGCTCACCATTTTTTTAGCGATATTTCCTTCATTACCTCGATCTCCAGGTCACGTTCAGCCAGTAGCTTCTTCAGCCGGGCGTTCTCTTGCTCCAAGGTCTTCAGGTTCTTTACATCGCTGACATCCATTTCGCCAAATCTCTTGCGCCAGCCATAAATGCTTTGCTCGCTCACTCCGTGGCGTTTGGCCACCTCCGCTACTGGCGCCTTATCGGCTTCGCGCAGTATCCGCACAATTTGCTCATCGCTGTATCGACTCTTTTTCATGGCTTCCTTTCCGAGTGGAAGCTATCTTCTCAAATTTTCAGCGGTCCGAAAAATCCGGGGCAGGTCA
>NZ_JABXGI010000044.1:0-1303 GCF_022627865.1 Herbaspirillum sp. C7C2 | reverse complement strand
GGTTCATCGCAGATTTCCGGGGAACGCGGCTTTGATTTTGAGGAAGAAGTACTCCTCATCTCGATAGCCGTATGCCTTGCGCTTGATGACCTTGATGGTGTTGTTGATACCTTCGACGATGCTGGTGTTGAGCGGATGACGGCAGCGGGCAACGATCCCGTGCCAGTAGCTTTCAAGTCGCTGCGCAAACAATTTCAATGCTGCGATTCCACTTTGCTTGGCCTGGCTTTGCCATTGTTCCCACGCTTTTTCTGCCCACTGAGCTCGGCGGTAGAACCACAGCCGCTTGAGTTCATCCCGCAGAATGTAGACCGTCATGAGCGGTGCATTGGCCTCTAAAACTTCGTTGAGATGCACTTCTTGAGCCTGACTCAAGTTGTTCTTGTTGCGCAGAAGAAGCCAACGCGTAGACTTCAGAACCCGGCGAGCCGGCTTGTCGTGCCGTAGTTGATTGGCCTGATCCACCCGAACCCGGTCGATCACTTCTCTTCCATATTTGGCGACCACGTGGAAGAGGTCATAGACGATCTCCGCCAGCGGGCAGTGTTCTCGAATTTCCAGTTCGTAAGCCGTCGTCATATCGATCGCCACGGCTTCAATCCGTTGTGCCACACCCGCTGGCAGCTGTTCAAAGAAGCTGCGCGCCGTCTCGCGGGAGCGACCTTGCCCGATCCACAGAACCTGTCTGCTGATCGGGTCTATGACCACCGTGGCATAACGATGGCCTTTATGCAGTGCAAATTCATCCATCGCCAGATAACGAATCGCCGCCCAGTCCGGTTCGACCACCGCCTCACGCAACCGGGCCAGATCAATCGATTTAACCGTATGCCAACCCAGATCGTAAAAGGCGGCTACGGCCTGAACTGTGCAGCTCTGCAAAAGCTGTCCGCAGGCTCTGGCCAAGCGTGCGGTGACGCGCTGATACCGGCCCAGCCAATCCAGACGCTCCAGCCTTGGTCCGCCGCATTGGTCACACCAGACCCGGCGACGTGGCACATGCAGAACGACTCGATAATCAAACAAGGGCAAGTCCCTCACCCTGCGCACAACCGTCTCGTGGACCTGGTTGCACTTCGTTCCGCACTCCTGGCAGTACATCACCTTGCTGGTGGCCTTCAGATAGAGGGATAAGGTTCGGCTGTTTCCCTCTGGAAGTACGACTCGATCCAGCTTGTATCCCGTCCAGCAGCCCAGTGCCTGAAGTGTCTTGCGGTCCAACATCTTGCCTCCTGACGACTATCCAATAAGCCGTCAGGATACAAAACTCAGAAAATCAGTCCACGGAATTCTTCGAAGAACC
>NZ_JABXGI010000043.1:0-1733 GCF_022627865.1 Herbaspirillum sp. C7C2 | reverse complement strand
GATGATCTTTAAAAATTAACAGCCGATAAGCGTGGGCGTTTAATGAAGTGCGACAGAACTTCGGTTCTGGAAACTTTAAATATTAAATGCTCACAAGAAATATAGGTAAGATCGCAAGAAATTACCTGTCAGTATTTTGAGAGAGCGATGCCCTTCGGGGTAGCCAGAAATGGCACAAAACAGAGATTAAACTAAAGAGTTTGATCCTGGCTCAGATTGAACGCTGGCGGCATGCCTTACACATGCAAGTCGAACGGCAGCATAGGAGCTTGCTCCTGATGGCGAGTGGCGAACGGGTGAGTAATATATCGGAACGTGCCCTAGAGTGGGGGATAACTAGTCGAAAGACTAGCTAATACCGCATACGATCTACGGATGAAAGTGGGGGATCGCAAGACCTCATGCTCCTGGAGCGGCCGATATCTGATTAGCTAGTTGGTGGGGTAAAAGCTCACCAAGGCGACGATCAGTAGCTGGTCTGAGAGGACGACCAGCCACACTGGGACTGAGACACGGCCCAGACTCCTACGGGAGGCAGCAGTGGGGAATTTTGGACAATGGGGGCAACCCTGATCCAGCAATGCCGCGTGAGTGAAGAAGGCCTTCGGGTTGTAAAGCTCTTTTGTCAGGGAAGAAACGGTCCTGGATAATACCTGGGACTAATGACGGTACCTGAAGAATAAGCACCGGCTAACTACGTGCCAGCAGCCGCGGTAATACGTAGGGTGCAAGCGTTAATCGGAATTACTGGGCGTAAAGCGTGCGCAGGCGGTTGTGTAAGTCAGATGTGAAATCCCCGGGCTCAACCTGGGAATTGCATTTGAGACTGCACGGCTAGAGTGTGTCAGAGGGGGGTAGAATTCCACGTGTAGCAGTGAAATGCGTAGATATGTGGAGGAATACCGATGGCGAAGGCAGCCCCCTGGGATAACACTGACGCTCATGCACGAAAGCGTGGGGAGCAAACAGGATTAGATACCCTGGTAGTCCACGCCCTAAACGATGTCTACTAGTTGTCGGGTCTTAATTGACTTGGTAACGCAGCTAACGCGTGAAGTAGACCGCCTGGGGAGTACGGTCGCAAGATTAAAACTCAAAGGAATTGACGGGGACCCGCACAAGCGGTGGATGATGTGGATTAATTCGATGCAACGCGAAAAACCTTACCTACCCTTGACATGGATGGAATCCCGAAGAGATTTGGGAGTGCTCGAAAGAGAACCATCACACAGGTGCTGCATGGCTGTCGTCAGCTCGTGTCGTGAGATGTTGGGTTAAGTCCCGCAACGAGCGCAACCCTTGTCATTAGTTGCTACGAAAGGGCACTCTAATGAGACTGCCGGTGACAAACCGGAGGAAGGTGGGGATGACGTCAAGTCCTCATGGCCCTTATGGGTAGGGCTTCACACGTCATACAATGGTACATACAGAGGGCCGCCAACCCGCGAGGGGGAGCTAATCCCAGAAAGTGTATCGTAGTCCGGATTGGAGTCTGCAACTCGACTCCATGAAGTTGGAATCGCTAGTAATCGCGGATCAGCATGTCGCGGTGAATACGTTCCCGGGTCTTGTACACACCGCCCGTCACACCATGGGAGCGGGTTTTACCAGAAGTGGGTAGCCTAACCGCAAGGAGGGCGCTCACCACGGTAGGATTCGTGACTGGGGTGAAGTCGTAACAAGGTAGCCGTATCGGAAGGTGCGGCTGGATCACCTCCTTTCTAGAGTGCGCA
>NZ_JABXGI010000042.1:0-3585 GCF_022627865.1 Herbaspirillum sp. C7C2 | reverse complement strand
CAAGCGGGTCTGTAGCTCAGCTGGTTAGAGCACCGTGTTGATAACGCGGGGGTCGTTGGTTCGAGCCCAACCAGACCCACCAAGGTTTCGGGGGTTTAGCTCAGCTGGGAGAGCACCTGCTTTGCAAGCAGGGGGTCGTCGGTTCGATCCCGTCAACCTCCACCAAGAAATGTCAAACCTAAGTCAGCGTTGAGCGTATGGCGTAGTGATTTAGGTTTGATCTTTTACGATCAATGGCTGTTTTTGTTCTTTAACAATCTGGAAGAAGTAAAGATTCATTTAAACGATCGCCAGGACTTCGGTTCTTGCGAAAGTAAAAATGGGTGTGATTGTATCAATCAAAGTATTACGAAGTGATCTTAGCAATTAGAAGACTTACTTTGGAATACGGCAAACGCTAAAACTCAACGCTTCTTTATAACGCTCTTGCAAAAGAGGCTAACGTTATAGGAACAAGCGAATAAGTGCACATGGTGGATGCCTTGGCGATTACAGGCGATGAAGGACGTAGTAGCTTGCGATAAGCTGCGGGGAGCTGGCAAACAAGCTTTGATCCGCAGATTTCCGAATGGGGAAACCCGGCCGTAAGGTCATCGTTATCTGAATACATAGGGTAACGAAGCGAACGTGGCGAACTGAAACATCTAAGTAGCTACAGGAAAAGAAATCAACCGAGATTCCCAAAGTAGTGGCGAGCGAAATGGGATCAGCCTGCAAGATTTAGCATCAACGATAGCAAAACGGAATGGAAAGTCCGGCCATAGTGGGTGATAGCCCCGTATGCGAAATCGATGGTGTGGAACTAGGCTTGCGACAAGTAGGGCGGGACACGTGAAATCCTGTCTGAACATGGGGGGACCATCCTCCAAGGCTAAATACTCGTAATCGACCGATAGTGAACCAGTACCGTGAGGGAAAGGCGAAAAGAACCCCGGAAGGGGAGTGAAATAGATCCTGAAACCGTGTGCATACAAACAGTAGGAGCCTCGAAAGGGGTGACTGCGTACCTTTTGTATAATGGGTCAGCGACTTACATTCAGTGGCAAGCTTAACCGAATAGGGAAGGCGTAGAGAAATCGAGTCCGAATAGGGCGTTCAGTCGCTGGGTGTAGACCCGAAACCAAGTGATCTATCCATGGCCAGGTTGAAGGTGCGGTAACACGCACTGGAGGACCGAACCCACTAATGTTGAAAAATTAGGGGATGAGCTGTGGATAGGGGTGAAAGGCTAAACAAACTTGGAAATAGCTGGTTCTCTCCGAAAACTATTTAGGTAGTGCCTCAAGTATCACCATCGGGGGTAGAGCACTGTTATGGCTAGGGGGTCATCGCGACTTACCAAACCATTGCAAACTCCGAATACCGATGAGTGCGAGCTTGGGAGACAGACGCCGGGTGCTAACGTCCGACGTCAAGAGGGAAACAACCCAGACCGCCAGCTAAGGTCCCAAAGATTGGCTAAGTGGAAAACGAAGTGGGAAGGCTAAAACAGTCAGGAGGTTGGCTTAGAAGCAGCCATCCTTTAAAGAAAGCGTAATAGCTCACTGATCGAGTCGTCCTGCGCGGAAGATGTAACGGGGCTAAGCCAGTCACCGAAGCTGCGGATATCCGTAAGGATATGGTAGGAGAGCGTTCTGTAAGCCTGTGAAGGTGTCTTGTAAAGGATGCTGGAGGTATCAGAAGTGCGAATGCTGACATGAGTAGCGATAATGCGGGTGAAAAGCCCGCACGCCGTAAGCCCAAGGTTTCCTGTTCAACGTTCATCGGAGCAGGGTGAGTCGGCCCCTAAGGCGAGGCAGAGATGCGTAGCTGATGGGAAGCAGGTTAATATTCCTGCACCGTCGTTAGATGCGATGGGGGGACGGATCGCGGAAGGTTGTCCGGGTGTTGGAAGTCCCGGTTCTTGTATCGAAGAAGGCTGTTAGGCAAATCCGGCAGCGTAATTCAAGGGTATGAGACGAGCGAACTTGTTCGCGAAGCAATCGGAAGTGGTTCCAAGAAAAGCCTCTAAGCTTCAGTCTAACGAGACCGTACCGCAAACCGACACAGGTGGGCGAGATGAGTATTCTAAGGCGCTTGAGAGAACTCGGGAGAAGGAACTCGGCAAATTGGTACCGTAACTTCGGGATAAGGTACGCCCAAGTAGTTTGACTGGCCTGCGCCAGAAGGACAAAAGGGTTGCAATAAAATGGTGGCTGCGACTGTTTAATAAAAACACAGCACTCTGCAAACACGAAAGTGGACGTATAGGGTGTGACGCCTGCCCGGTGCTGGAAGATTAAATGATGGGGTGCAAGCTCTTGATTGAAGTCCCAGTAAACGGCGGCCGTAACTATAACGGTCCTAAGGTAGCGAAATTCCTTGTCGGGTAAGTTCCGACCTGCACGAATGGCGTAACGATGGCCACACTGTCTCCTCCCGAGACTCAGCGAAGTTGAAATGTTTGTGATGATGCAATCTACCCGCGGCTAGACGGAAAGACCCCATGAACCTTTACTGTAGCTTTGCATTGGACTTTGAACCAATCTGTGTAGGATAGGTGGGAGGCTTTGAAGCAGGAACGCTAGTTTCTGTGGAGCCAACCTTGAAATACCACCCTGGTTTGTTTGAGGTTCTAACCTTGGTCCGTTATCCGGATCGGGGACAGTGCATGGTAGGCAGTTTGACTGGGGCGGTCTCCTCCCAAAGTGTAACGGAGGAGTTCGAAGGTACGCTAGGTACGGTCGGACATCGTGCTAATAGTGCAATGGCATAAGCGTGCTTAACTGCGAGACTGACAAGTCGAGCAGGTACGAAAGTAGGACATAGTGATCCGGTGGTTCTGTATGGAAGGGCCATCGCTCAACGGATAAAAGGTACTCTGGGGATAACAGGCTGATTCCTCCCAAGAGTTCATATCGACGGGGGAGTTTGGCACCTCGATGTCGGCTCATCACATCCTGGGGCTGTAGCCGGTCCCAAGGGTATGGCTGTTCGCCATTTAAAGTGGTACGTGAGCTGGGTTTAAAACGTCGTGAGACAGTTTGGTCCCTATCTGCCGTGGGCGTTGGAAGTTTGAAGGGGGCTGCTCCTAGTACGAGAGGACCGGAGTGGACGAACCTCTGGTGTATCGGTTGTCACGCCAGTGGCATTGCCGAGTAGCTAAGTTCGGAAGAGATAACCGCTGAAAGCATCTAAGCGGGAAACTCGCCTTGAGATGAGACTTCCCGGGAACTAGATTCCCCTAAAGGGTCGTTCGAGACCAGGACGTTGATAGGTCAGGTGTGGAAGCGCAGTAATGCGTTAAGCTAACTGATACTAATTGCCCGTGCGGCTTGTTCCTATAACATTAGCTCTGTTATAGACAAGTTGAGCATATATTGTGTTTGCCCTAGTGCATCACACCCCAGAATCTAATTACTTCTTCCAGTTTGAGTTGCTTGCTGCTCCGTTCGAGAGCAAGGAACTATACAAGTTATGCCTGATGACTATAGCAAGTTGGTACCACCCCTTCCCATCCCGAACAGGACCGTGAAACGACTTCGCGCCGATGATAGTGCTGCAACCAGTGTGAAAGTAGGTCATCGTCAGGCTTGTTACTCCCAA
>NZ_JABXGI010000041.1:0-4166 GCF_022627865.1 Herbaspirillum sp. C7C2 | reverse complement strand
TCAGCAAGAAAACAGGAAACACTTTATCAACCGGAGCTATTCCAAATTAAACTGGTCCGGAAAAACCGGGCAGGTCAATGGATCTATCTTTAAAGCGTTTCTGAATTCAGCATATCCTCATAGATAAGAAGTCGGCGTGGATCATCTGAACGAAGAGCTGCAATCGCCGGCAACAGAGGCGCCATAAATGTCTGCATCGCTAAATCAATATCGGGCATTGATAAAGATCTTGCATTCCGTTCGAGAGCGCATCTCTGACTAAAGAACCAGAGATTTGAAAGAATGCGTGGAACGCCAGCACTTTTTTCAAAGAGGGCGATGCGTAGTTCTGGGGTAGGCGGTAATTTCTCGTCGAGCCATTGATATTGACAAAGCGTCGGGAAAAGATACTTCGCGTAGTACGGATCTTCGGCCGATTTAATCAGGGAGATCTGGTGAAATCCGCCGGTCGTCATCCGTTGTGAAGTACTAATGCGGCTAGAAAATGCGGCCATCCCGTCTGGAGTTCCTGCTGTGATAATCGCGATACGCGAGGTATTGGCTAAGGTTAGGATGAACTTCAGTGCTTCGTCTTCCACAATTCGAAGAGGAAGCCGTTCCCCTCTATTGGATGCTGACGTTCTTGATTTTTTAGTGGGCAATTTGAAGAAATTCTGGACTTCATCGAGCACGAGCACGCCGAGAAAGTGAGAAGATGCTTTTTGTAGCCAAGCTCTAAGCATCTGTTGTCCGTTCTTACGTGAACTGCGTAATGTAGGTTCGAAATGCGAAGTTCCTAAAGCGTTATCTAAGCTAATCATCAGTTGCTCTGCGAGATCCGTAGCACGTCCACTTCCTGGAACATCAATCTTTTGCCATAGAACTTGTTTGAAAGGACCTGCCATGCCAGGAAATTTTTCATGCAACGTAACTTGAGGATAGCGCTCCAATGCACGCTCAATAGCTCTAGACTTTCCGGAGCCCGATATGCCAAAAATTGCTGCTACTAAAGGACGAGAAAAGGTGTTGTTCTCGTCAATTCCTCCCGAGTAAAGGTGCCGCCAAGTGTCCGGACTATCCGGCCGCCGATGAACGTAGCTTTGGCGTAAAAGTAAATCCAAGGTGACCGCGACTCTAATTCCTTCGTTCGTCGGAATATGAAGCTCGTGTAGAGAACCAGCTTGATGCAAACGAATATGGTTCGGAGTACCACTCGATATGGCGGGTAGCGGTGGCAGTCTTCGCAGACGCTTTGCTAAGGTAAGACTATCTGGAACAGTTCCGCATGCGTTAATCAACGGGTTATCGGCGTACTCATTTACCTGATCATTAGATTGCATTACGGTCATCCTCCTCTGCGTTCTCAGAAGAAAATAGTTGAGCCATAAGATCGCCATACACATCGTCGCTGCTTTCTTTGGCGTCGACGAGTACTGGCTGCTCTATAGGAGAAGGATCCGGCGAGATTGAATGAATATTTGCTTCAATTTCTTTTGCATCACGTAAGGTGGGCAAGGCGCCATCATGGTTCAGATCAGCAATTCTTGTTGCTTCCGTGGCCTTGGATATCATCGCATTCGTCCGCTCGCGCTGGGCAAACCTGGCGACATTGCGCTCATGTTCTCTCTCGCCGCGCTTTGTACGGTCGTATGCACGTGCATCAAACCATTCATCGAATGAAATACCAGGTTTGGCAAGTGCCTCGGGAGACAGAGAGAGCGCAGCCATTACGCCGGTATCGGGATCCGGCCACCAGATTTTGTCGTTGTTTCCGGGGAAGTAGTGCATGTGCGTTGTCATGACGCCAAAATTCCTTGCTGTTGCGGGCCACATTTTTTCTTGTACGAAGGGGGCCTCATATTTCAGACCTCCTAGGTAAACGCCGTCCTTACGGATCGCCGCCTCTTGAGTTGGAAGTAGGGCCGCCATCAAGCGTGTCGAATGTTCTTCCTTTTGATACCCGATGCCAACCTCGTGACCATAGCGCCATAGGCCAGCAGGAGATGGGTCCACGCCGCAGGCAATCATGTCCGTGTTCATGCGCTCTGTGCGATTCGAAAAGAAATTGTATTGCGCAAAAACCTCGCTCAGATAGCTGACGTATTCTTTCAAATTGAAAATTCCATCTCGGGAATTAGCTCGAAGTTCAATTTCCTTTCGTCGTGCATCGATAGCGCCAGGGACAAATTGAAATTGCTCATCTTTTGTAACCCGGTGCAACACCTCGACGATACCTTTGAGGTCAGGCCTATACGATGGGTTGTATTGCATATTCACACCCAAAAGTTCACCAGTCTCCTTCGCCCCTTTAGATAAGTATTCACCGCGATCGCACAGGAACGCGTGTGGTAGCGATGGGGGTGGGTCAAGTTGAGCAACAGCATCAATGCCCCATAGATCTGAGAAGGAATTGGTGGTGGCGGTCGAGAATAGAGCAACCTTTGCTGTTGCCCATGATGGGCCGGACAAGCAAACATAGAATCCCACTATTGCCGTCGACCATACATCAACGATTATGTAGACAATAGGTCGTCCTATAGCCCAAGCTCGATTAACACTGCTGCGAAGAAAGATGTCCCCTACGGTTGAGTCGATTGCATAAACGTGCCCAGGTCCAGCAATGCCTTGCCAAGATTTTCCTATCAACCCGCGATGATTCCGGTTGAAATGGAGAAGTGTGGTTCTTGCGAGTTTTCGTGACAGGCGGTTGGCCTCTTGATTAACGATCCGCCGAACTTGCTCTTTATTTGGATATGTTCCCTTTGGGGGCGTCACTGGCGTAATGACCCCCAAATCGTCCGTGAACTTTTCTATGAAACAGTTGGCGATAATGCTGTCGTAGATTGCATCGAACTTTAGTCTGGGATTGCGGCTGATTACCTTGTATGTCGCAAGTATTTTTTGGCGAGCCTCTACGGTGATACCTACTTGAGGGTCTGGCTCTGGCGCTCCTAGTCGTTCATTAAGCGTCTTGCGTCCAGCTTTTGTCTTACCCTTTTCCCAAGGGCGAAGCTGGCCGGGTCCGCCGCAACGATCAAACCTCGGATTTAGTGAACTCAAATGAAAGCCGTGGCGGCATAACAATTCCCATAGGCGATAGCAGGTCGCGCGTGAGACCGTATTTTCCCTTCTTGTTTCGGCAATTAGCTTCCCGATGCCGCGCGGCGATAGCAGTGCTTCGCAAACAAGTTTGTGATCTAGAAAAGGACGTGCGACCTTGCAGCGTATATCGAATATGGCGCGCTCTTTTTCGGTTAATTCAGTAGTGCTTAGTAGGTACTTTGGATTGGTCTTAAATTCTACGTTCTCTAGCTCCAATGAATCTGCCATGGCTGATATCAGCTTGGTAGGAACAGAAATTAGATTTCCCACTCTCTCGACATGGTTCTCTATCGTCTGTTTAGATTCTTCTACCTGAATGTTCTGGGCAGGTTCTGATAGCCGATAAAGAAATACAACATCCGCGTCAATTGGGAGTGCAATAATCCGATAGATGCAATTATGAAAATCACCTGAGATGCGCAGGATCATGCCAATTTTTAGATGCATTCCGATCGTCTCGCGGCTATTGGATTTTGCTCAAGAAATCGGCGCTCATCTAGAAGATGAAGCGGTTCGGATGGCCATGCGGACCGCCGTAGATCTAATAGGAGTTGTCCCGCCCAAACAGCCTGCCAAAACGTTCGTTGAGCTAGATCTATCGAGCCGCCCAAATTGTCCCGAATCCAGTTAATAGCCGCCGTCAAAGCCATGCCTTCCAAAACGGCAGAGTGCTCGGCGCAAAAACTGATGGTGCTGTGAGGCACTATGTCTTTCTCTTCTTTTGGTAGCCCCCATGGAAGCGCCGCGCGGACAGTCCTTCCAATCTGCTTGTCAAAGCTTTGTGGTGTGATCAGGAGCCAAGCGACGTCTTGGCTTTCCCAATAATGCTTTTCGATGGAAAGAAGACTTCGTTTTCTTGGAGAGAGTGAATCCGTATCGGATTTAACGCTAACGGCAAGCAATTGATAGTTGCCATCGGTCGATTTCAACGTAACTACGAAGTCTGTACTCATTATCCAGGGGGATTTGCTTTTGCCATCAGCGATCGTTGGATGCTTAATTCCCAGTTGACCTGCCCCGGATTTTTCGGACCGCTGAAAATTTGAGAAGATAGCTTCCACTCGGAAAGGAAGCCATGAAAAAGA
>NZ_JABXGI010000040.1:0-5310 GCF_022627865.1 Herbaspirillum sp. C7C2 | reverse complement strand
CAGCGCGCCTTCTGGCGCCAACCCTCCGGGAGAGGCCGCCAAGCGTCGCCTGCCGTTGTTGCAGCTCCTTGCCGTAGTACCACTACGACGCGTCGCTGCGCCTAGGCAGTCAACGCTTGGCGACCTCTCGCACTCGTAGATTAAATGTGAACAGGCCCTAGGCTGTATCGGCCTTACAGCACCCCACCGCTGAGCTTGCACATCAGGTTGTCATGCGAGACCAGCACCACGTTGATGCCGGCATTGCCGTTATCCAGGCGGAATTCGCTGTTGCCGTTGGAGAGCGAAATGCTCCGCACTGCCCGCGTCGCCGTTTCGGTGAGCACGGTTTCGCCGGCCATGTTCAGGCAGGTGAGCACGCAACCGGCCCCGGCGGCGCAACTGCGCGTGATGTCACTGGCCACCGGTGTGGGCGCGGCCGTGCCCACGGCTGGCACCGGCACCGGGACGACCGCCGCTGTAGCAGGGGCGGCCTGTGCCTGCGCCGCCACCCAGGGCAAGCTCAGCAAGGAAAACGCCACGAAGGCGCAACAGATGGAGCGGACCATACGCATGGCTTGCCTACCCTTCTCGCAATCAATCAGGCCGCTATTGCATCACAAACAAAAAAAGGGCGCACCTCCTTGCGGAAGCACGCCCAAAAGTCAGCCCCCCTCAGGGCTTCCCGGTAATCCGGTGTGGTGCGACGAAGGCCGCTGCGGTGAACGCAGGCGGCGGTCGTCGTGGCGAAATCAGTAGGTCAAGGTGACGGTGACGGTATCCGAATAGGCACCTGCCAGCGGTGTCTGGGCGGCGGCGATCTGGCCGTACACGGTCAGCGTCTGGGTCAGGCCCGAGCCGGTGCCGGTGGCGGTATCGGTGCCGATGGTCGAGCCCCAGTTGTTGGTGCGGGCTGCATCGCGGTACAGCGCATAGTTCAGGGTACCGCCGCCGGCCGCGCTCATCTTGCGGTTGCTGACGGTGGCGCCGGTGCCGGTACCGGCGTCCAGGCCGACGTTGTAGGCGGTGCCGTTGGTGCAGAGCACGGTGATGGTGCCGGACTGGTTGACCACGCTCTGGGTGTAGGCGCCGAAGGCGATGGCCGAACCGACCACGGTGCAGGCGGCAACCACCGAGGCGCTGATGGTCAGCGTGCCGCTGGCGGTGGCAGCGAAGGAAGCAGGTGCACTGGAAGCCAGCACGACGGCGGCGACGGTGGCGGCAACGAAGCGGTTTTTCTTGGCATTGAACATGTGATCTCTCCCTGATCGCTGCCTGGTCCTCGCCCCTTGCTCGGACTTCGTTGTGCAGCTGGTATGGAGAGAACTTTACGTTTTTGTTGTGGCGCCAAGTATCGGGTGCTTCCTGAGAGCGGCGGGAAAAGGCGTCAGGAATTCCCTGAGTGATGCAGGGAGGTCACAGGGAGGCAAGCGACCCTAAAACTCCGGCATCTGCCCGAAAGGCCCGCCCACACTGCCTTTGCGCCAGATCAAATTGCGCATATAGATATCTTGAATGAGTGTTTGCATCAAAATCTATTAGCCGATAAAGTACGTTCCCAGAGCAGATTCAATTGCGGCGCCACTTTTCAGATAGAACTGGGCGCCGCGAATCGCTCTTCCGCGCTCTTCCGGTTACCCACTCCCTCCCTTCCACTGGTCCCTGCCCGACGGCATGCGGTGCCAGTTCCTTGCAGATACGACAATTTCCTCTCCGTCCGTGCTGGCCGCGCTGAAACAGCCCGCCGACGCGCTGCCTGCATTTTTGATAGCATGCCGGGATGGATACTTCACATACCCCCGAATTGAACGCCCTGGCCGAATCGGCCGGGATGGGCCTGTCTGCCGTGGTGGCCGGGCTGCGTACCTCACGCGAAGTGACCAACAAGATCCGCTATCGCGGCGAAATCCGCGAACTGCCTTCGCGAGAGGCGATGAAGACGCTGCTGGCGCATCTGCAAGCGGCATTGTTCCCCACGCATTACGGCCACACCGATCTGTCGGACGAGACCATCGATTATTTCGTGGGGAGTCAGTTGAATGCAGCCTTGTGCATCCTGAAGGAACAGGTACGCCGCAGCCTCTACTTCAGCAGCGACAGCGAAGAAGACAGCCTGTTGCGCGAGCGCGCTGACGTGATCACGCGTGAGTTCGCGCATCAGTTGCCGGGCATACGCGACGTGCTGGTCAGCGATATCCAGGCGGCCTACCACGGCGACCCGGCGGCCTCCAGCATTTCGGAAATCCTGCTCTGCTATCCCGGCACTACCGCCATCATCTACCACCGGCTGGCGCATGCCCTGCATCAGCTGGGCGCCCCCTTGCTGGCACGCCTGATCGCCGACATCGCGCACTCTGCCACCGGCATCGACATCCACCCGGCAGCGCAGATCGGCCCCAGCTTCTTCATCGACCACGGCACTGGCGTGGTGATCGGCGAGACCACCATCATCGGCCGCAATGTACGTCTGTACCAGGCGGTGACGCTGGGCGCCAAGCGCTTCCCGCAGGAGCCGGATGGCTCACTGGTCAAGGGTATCCCGCGTCACCCCATCGTCGAGGATGACGTGGTGGTCTACGCCGGCGCGACCCTGCTGGGCCGCATTACCATCGGACAGGGCTCGGTTATCGGCGGCAATGTCTGGCTCACCCACAGCGTGCCGCCGGCCAGCAATATCTCGCAGGCGGAAATGCTGAGCGACTGCCACCAGCCCTGACACCGGCCCTGCCGCTCCTTCAGCCGCCCAGCGGCAGGCAGCGCTGCAACAGATACAGGGCTCCCAGCAAGGCCAGGCCGAACGGGAAGACCGTACCGATCAGCTTGCGCTCGGCCGGTTGCAGGGGCTCCAGCGCGAGGCTGCCGAGTTCCTGGTAGATGTGATGGTCTTGCATGCGGACTCCGGGTCGAAGGACAAGGAGCCCATGCTAGCGAAGCACCGGGCGGCTGTGAACGAAGCGATGAGCGCATCGATATCCGCTGGGCGCATAAGCCGGCCCGTCTGGCAATTACCGATTACCTGTTACCGATCACCGACTAGGGACCGGGCGCAGCCGTCGGCTTGTGCAAGGGCGCCGGCTCCCGGCCGCAGGCCAGCGCCGCCACGGCCAGCGCCGAAGCCGCCAGCCCGTACAGCCACAGCGAGGACATCACCGGCAACAGCAGCCCCGCCATCATCGGCCCCATGCCAGCCCCGATATCACGCCAGATGGCCCGCCCCGCCAGCGCATGCACCCGCTGCCCCGGAGGCGTACGAGCCGCCACGATGGGCGCCAGCAGCGGCAGCTGCAAGGCGCGCAGGATCACGATCAAGCCGGCGAACAGCCACAGCAGGCCACCTCCGAATCCCACCAGCGCCACGCAGGTCGCCAGCGACAGCGTGACCAGCACCTTCACCGCACCGAAACGCTCGGCCAGCCATCCGCCCAGGGGACTCAATACGATCTCGCCGGCATAGCGCAGCGCCATCAGCACCCCGGCCACCAGTTCGCCATCGGCCCCAAAGGATTGCTTGCTCATGTAGGCCAGCCCGACGATGAACAGCCCGTCCAGCGTCAGACCTTCCAGGAAAGACCACCAGTCCAGCGCATTGGGTAGCTTCCAGCGGCGTGGCTGAGGGGGTGCGTAGCCATGGGCCGGCAAGCGACGCGCGGCCAGCAGGCCCAGCACGGCGGTGCAGGCCACCAGCAGGAACACCATGCGCGGTCCCACATGCGCAGCCAGCAAGGCCGCCGTGGGCAACCACAGCATCGGGCCGATGGCGATCACCCCGCGCGAGCGCCCGGAACGCCGCGCCGCCCCTTGCGGATTGGACGTCGACATGGCCTGGGTCGACAGGTTGAGCCCGGCAAACGCCATGCCCCACAGCAACCGCAGCGGCAGCAGCGCCCAGAAACCGCTGGCCACCGTATAGCCCAGCGCACACAGGATCGCCGCGCACACCGCCAGGGTGCAGGTGGGTCGATCGCCACGTCTGGCATAGAAGGCCGCCACCCAGCGATAACCGGCAATGCGCACCAGCCGGTTGGCCGCCAGCAGCACCCCGGCCTCGGCCAGGCTCACATGGAACTGGTCGGAGTACATCGGCAGCAGGAGGTAGAGAACGATGTCGCAGGGCAAGGCGGCCGACAGCGACATGGCGGCATGGCGCGAATCGAGGTCGGCCTGGCGGAGGTCTGGCGTGGTCATGGGCCTGATGTTGCGCCGCGTGGGCGGCGGTGACAAACGATATTAATTCCGGGCATGCGTGATAAAATCTGACGCATGGCCGACCTTTCCCTTCCGCTCAACGCCATCCGGGCCTTCCTGGCGGCGGCCCGCCATCAGAGTTTCACGCTGGCCGCGCACGAGCTCAATGTCACCCATGGCGCCATCAGTCGCCAGATCAAGAATCTCGAAGACTACCTGGGCATGCCGCTCTTCGAGCGCCGCGTGCGTCAGGTGTTGCTGACCGAGCGTGGCCGCCAGTTCTTCGAGGAAGCCAGCCCGGCGCTGGACATCCTGGCCACGGCGGCACGCCGCGTGATGCGCGACGCCCCTACCCGCACGGTGGTGATCAATGTACGGCCGTCCTTTGCGGTGCGCTGGCTGATTCCGCATCTTTCCGATTTCGTGGAGCGTTATCCGGGCATTGCGCCGCAGGTGGTGACCAGCACGGCGGCGGTTGGCCGGGCGGGGTCTTCCTTCGATATCGCGGTGCGACGGGGGGAGACCAATTGGCCGGAGAGTTTGAAGGTGCAGCGTTTCATGGAGGACGAGCTGGTGCTGGTGGCTTCGCCTGCGTTGCTGAAGTCGATGCCGCTGGAGGGGGGGGCGGGCATCGGGCGGCATACGCTGTTGCTGTCGCGCAGTCGGCGCAATGACTGGGAGGACTGGCGCAGGCTGGCGGGCTTGAAGCGCTCGCGGGGGCAGGCGATGCTGTATTTCGATCACGTGCATTTCGTGTTGCAGGCGGTGGTGGATGGGCTGGGGTTGGCGTTGTCGCCGGTATCGCTGGCAGACAATGATCTGCGCTCGGGGCGGCTGGTATGTCCGCTGCCTGATTTGCGGATGGCTTTGGCGCCTTATTACCTGGGGATTTCTCCGCAGGCGGGGGCGGAGGCTTTGCTGTTTGCCAAGTGGCTGGGGGAGTATCGGGGGATGGCTGGTTTTTATGGCTGAGCTTTTGGGGCTTCGATTTTTTGATTAAACGGCGGGTAGTCTGCACGGAATTTCTTCCTCCGCCCTGGCTTAATTTCTATCTCTCTCCGGTCGGAGGGGAGCGCCGGGGGCGGCCCGGCAGCCGCTCACTTTTCTTGCTTCGCCAAGAAAAGTAAGCAAAAGAAGGCGACCGCT